>JAYWBT010000218.1:0-23835 GCA_043781235.1 Deltaproteobacteria bacterium | reverse complement strand
CCTGAAGACGCCGCGCGAGGCCGCCCGCGCGCTGCGCTACGTGCTGATGAATTTCGCGCAGCACGCCCGCGCCTGGGGCGAGCGGATCAGCGCCACCTTCCTCGACCCGTTCAGCTCGGTGCGCTACCTCGCCACCCCTCCGGGACCGGCCGCGCCGGTCGCAGGGCCGGAGACCTGGCTGCTCCGCGTCGGCTGCCACGGCTCCGGCTGACGCAGCGGTACTAGAGCGCCGAACGATTCGAATCCACCGTAGTCACGCGGCCGGGCGGGCGTGGAGCACCTCGAGGTTGAGGATGGCGGCGTGGCGGCGAGAATCGAGGAGATTCTTGCGCAGCCCGCGATAGCGAGCGAAGCGGCCCTGCTTCTGGGCATGGTGGGCGAGGTGATGTTCGATGGGGATGCGCTGGCGCTGGACCGCGCGGCCCGAGCGAGAGGCGGAGAGATTGCGCAGGCGGCGCTGCAGCGGTTCGTCGGCGGCGATGGAAAGAGTGCGCCCAGGGCTCCCCGCCGCGGAGGTGCAGATGACACGGAGCGGACAAGTAGCGCACTTCTCTGGATCGAAGTTGGCTACATGACCGAGGATAATCGGTATCGATTGTCCTGCAGGGCAGGTCGCGATCTTGGCGCGCAGGTCGATTTTGAAATCGCTCTTATCGAAACGGTCGTCATTGGCGAAAATGCCGCGCGCCTTGCTGACCAGCACTCCTCCTCGGGCGAGAAGGTCGCGGGTAAAGTCCGCGCCAACATAAGCGCGGTCGACGTGCAGCTCCTCGATTCGATGCGGAAGAGCACGGGTCAAGTCGCTCTTTCATTGAATCCAATCCCTCGCCCTCAGGACGGTTGGCGCGCATGATGGCGCATGCCAGCACGAGCTTTCTGTCGAGGTCGGTGGCGAGATGGCTCTTATATCCAGAGAAGGTGCGACTCTTGCTCTTGCGACCATGGCGCATATCGGGGTCGCCAAGCGAAACATGGCGGTCCGCCGCGACGCCGTCGCGGATCTGCGGCTTGCCGCCAGGTGGCTCCGGGTCGAGGTCTTGTTCCCGCAGCTGCGCGAGCGTCGCCAGTTTCTCCGCGACGGGCGGCTCACCAGCGCGCTCGCCGAGTTCTTCGCGCACCCACTCTTCCACAGCCGCGATCGCCTCCAGCAAGCGCGAGAGTGCGTCGCCCTTCTGTGCCTCGTTTGTCCAATCGGCAATGTCGAGTGCGGCCTTGATGCTGCGCCCGAGGAGCAGTCCGGCGCCGATCTGCTCGGCAATTTGCTTTGGGTCTTCGCCCTTCACCTTTGCAGCACAGGTCAGCAGCTGCCGGGCCGCTCGCGCCAATAAATTGAAAGTATCCTCGACCCGACCTGCTCCAACGAGCGGCCTGGAATCGACCGCCAGCCGCAGCGTCTTCGGGAGCTTCTTGAAGTCGAATCCGCCGGTGCGCTTCGCCAACTCGACGGTGCGCTCCAATATTCGCCGATCCATCTCATGCGCGATGAGACGGTCCCGAAATGGACTCCATACTCCTGGTGAAAATGGCGCGTCCTCCTCGCCCAGAACTTCCAGCACCATCTGGCAGCGAGCGTCGTCCATGCTCAGATCAACTGCCTCCGCATCCGACGCACCTGTGTATGCCTGCAACAGCGTCACCATCGCCAGCAGCGCAGGCGCGACCGGCGCCTTGCCCTCTCCCGTCCCGCGATACATCGACGCCAGCTCTCCCTGAAATCCTTCGTCGAACAACTCATGACGATGCTCGCGCAAGAAGCTGAACAGCTTCTTCGTTCGTCGCTTGAGCAGCCTCTGCTCCCGTCGATTCAATTCCTCCGGGGGATTCCAGCTCGCAACCGTCATCGACTCCTCCTCGCGCTCGGCGCGCATGGCGAAGCCGATCAACCTCCGGGTCTCGAGGTCGACCCCAAATTCGTAACCGATCGGAATGATCCGACTTTCGAACCGTTCGGTGCTCTAGCTGAGATGATTGGACGCAAGTGGGGTTCACGCAACTTTCATCGAGCAGCAGAGCCAGTGGACAACTTGGAGTCTGCGGCGACCGTTGATCAGCCTCAGCCTCGCGGGTTGGTTACCGCATGACCTTCATCCGTCGGGGGTTCCCCTTTCGTCGGCTCTCGTTCATCCGCGGGCTCCGCTGCTCGATGGTCTCCTTTAAGCCTTCTTTAAAGCTGCGAGATTCTGCTGCGCCTGGCCGATGCCCAATGAAGCCAGCGAGCTCGCGAGCGATCGCCGTCACCGTCTTCTGCGTGCACATGCGCGGCCGTTCATACGCGCGTACCGCCGATGGAGCCGCTCCTGCGCTTTCCGGGCGATGTCGCGGATTGGCTGCGGCAGGCCGTCGTTTCGCTCGCGGATGGCGGTGCGCATCGAGGGGCGGAAGCGGTACGCTGAGGCTGCTTCCACCAGGACGCGCCGGACGTGGGTGTTGCCGGTCCGCGTAATGTGGCTGCGTTCAGCTCGCGATGCAGTCGTAGCCCGTCGGCCCTGCCTCATAGCAGCACCGAGCCTTCTTCCCGCCGCCCACTTCTAGCTTCTGAAGGAGCAGCCGCGTATCATTGGGCATCGTGCCGACGAGCGACGGCTCGCCTCTCTCCGGCTCCTTGGCCACCGGTCTCCCTCGCAAGCTGCTCAGCGAGGCGGTTTTTCGCCCGAGAGCCGCCGGTTGGACTTGCGCCGGCGGCGGCGATCCAGGTCCCGGCCGCCAAGCGCGGCTGCGAGAGCCGAGCGTTCCTTTCCCGGATCACGCGATGACCAGTCGCGGTGCTTGTCGAAGCCGATTGGCGTATTCGGCAGAGCGGAGGGAACGGCCTCGTTGCGTGGTCCAGGCGCCGGACCCCGGAGGTCTGCCTTTCAAAGTGGCAGAGCGCGATTGATCAGCGGCAGTCGGGAAGGGCGAAGGCCGGTCCTGCGCGCGAAGTCGCGTCGCGCGACAGCGAGCCCGTATAGATCCAGCCTTCTCCGGAGAGCACCGCTTCGGCGGGCGCGGTCTCGCCCGATCTTCGTGCGTCGCGCGCCTCGAGCGCGGCCAGCACCGCATCGACAGCGTCGCCCTCGGGGTCGTCGAGGGCCGCCGCCTCCTGCGCGGCCCCGATGCGCAGGCCCTGAAAGCGCAGCGCAGAGATGAGCCGCTCCCGCTCCGCGCGCGAGCCCGAGTCCTTGTAGCGACAGGTTCCGCAGAGCGCCGTCACCCGCAGCCGCGGAAGCACCTCGTGGATTCGCCGCCGCCCGTCGCTCCACGGCGCGATCGGGTCGCGCACCGAAGCGAGCGCGCGCAATCCCCAGAACGTCTGCCGGAACATGCGGAGGTTGGTCGGAGCGAAGGGCGCGCCACGCAGGGTGTCGGTCGCGCGCCGCTGCTCGGGGCCGGCGGCGTCCCGAAAGGCCAGCGCGTCGTCGCCGAATCGAAGAGCGAGCTGCGCGCCCGCCGCGGCCGGTTCGCGAGAAAGCCCCAGCCGCGCCGCCTGTCCGGCCGCGAGTGCGAAGCAGAAATCGAACCCCGCGACGTCGAAGCGCTGCGCTGCGAGCCACGGCGCGAACGCATCGGCGATGGCACGCGCCGCCAGCAGCACGCGCCCACGCGCGGGCTCGCGCTCTTGCGAACCAGGCGCGGCGAACGGCCGCCAAAGCTGAACCAGCGCATCACCCTCGATGATTGCGGCCCAGACCTTCGCGCGCGCGGCGGCACCGCCGCTCCAGTCGAGTCCGAGCGCCCTCTGAGGGGGCTCCGCTCTCGCGTGGGTTCCCCTGGGCCGCGGCCGCTCGACCGCGGGACTCCTCACCGCATCAACTCGCGCAGCAGGTGCTCGCCCAATTCCTGCAGGCCTTTCTTCAGGAGCGCCTTCCCCTTCTCGGTCTCCAGCGCGTTCTTCATCATCTCGGCCGCCTGCCCGACTTCGAGATCGATCAACACCAGCGCGGCCGAGATGCCCGGCGTCACGGAGGCCGCCTTGACTTTCGAGCGCCGCGACTGGACGCCCTTGGAGAGCTTGTCGATCAGCTCGTCCTCGCTGGTGCGCAACCCCTGCCGCGCCAGGAGCGCGGCCGACAGCCCCTGGTAGAGCGACTCGACCAGCCGGTGGCTGGCGACCGCACGCTCCATCCGCTCGTGCGCGATGTCGAAGTCCACGCGCGCCGACGCCGCTACGGTGGGTGCGATCACCAGCGCCAGATCGGCGCGCGTCAGCACGTGCGGCAGCCGCTTCGAGAACATCACAGGCGCCTCCGGAACAGGTTGTGGTGGCCGCGCCGCGCAGATCCATTCATGCGAGGCCTCCCCTGGCAAGATGCGCCGATTGAGCTCGAAAGACCAAGAGCGCTCCGCGCGCAAGACCGTGCAGCTTCCCTCCGGCAGGCGGGTAAGCAGGCGCCAGGCGCCTCGCCCGTTGGGTTGCATGCGAGTGCCCGCCAGTCACAGCTTGATTGGGACCGGAGAACTTCAACCAAACACGACGGGGGACTGACCATGATGAAGAAGCTGCTGCTTGCACCGCTGTTCGCTGCCCTACTGATCGCGGGCACCGCCAACGCCGGAGAAATCCAGACGCTGACGCTCCAGAATTCGATGCAGACGACGCAGGACAAAGGCCTGCGCGCCGAGGTGATCGAGGTGACCGGCCGCCGCGCGCCCATCGCCATCATCGCAGCCGACGCTCTCTACGGTGGCCTCGTCGGCCTCGCCATCGGCGGCGGCGTTGCATTGCTCAACAGCGGCAACGATTGGCAGCGCGACCTCGCCATCGGCGCGGGCGCGGGCCTCCTGATCGGCGGCATCTTCGGCGCCGTGGACGCAGCCTCCAGCGCCGACCGCTACTCTCCGCCGATGACCGAGAGTCGCGACCGCGGCTTCAGCGCCAGCATCGCGCCGATGTCCGGCAAGTTCTAACCAGAACGCCCCCCCCGGCGTGCAGTACGGGTCCCCGGCGCCTGCTGGCGTACGGGGACCTTGTTTTATTCTCTGCCCGCAGGCGCGCTGATGCTGATGGCGGAGGAGCGCCGCGCCGAGGCGAAGAAGCGCACCTCCGGGTTCCAGCGCGTGTACCGCTCTCTCCTATCTGTGGAGCAGCGAGGCCAGGCGTTCGAGCCCTCGCCGGGCGTGCGTCTTCACCGTGCCGAGCGGCATGCCGGTGCGACGCGCGATCTCGCTTTGAGTCAGTCCATCGAAGTAGGCCAGTTGGAGGACCCGCTGCTGGCAATCAGAGAGTTGCACCATCACCGCCTCGATCTCGGCGCGCGCGGAGGGATCGTGCAGCTCGACCGCGGCGGGCGCCTGCTCCGCGGCCTGGTGCTCGAAGCGGGAGCGGTTGCCGTCCTTGCGCAGCCGGTCCAACGCGCGGCTCCGGGCGATGTTGAGGATCCAGGCGGTGGGCGAGCCGCGCCGTGCATCGTAGCGACCGCGCGTGCGCCAGGCGTCCACGAACGTCTCCTGCACCACGTCTTCGGCCTCGTCCATGCGGCCGACGATGCGGAGCGCCACGGCGAGCGCGTGCGACCCGACCTCCGCGTAGAGCGAGTGGAGCGAGCCTGGCTCGTCGACTGCAGTGTTGTTGTCCAGATTGTCTTCCATTGATGTCGGGGCGGCAGACCTCGCCGGGGAAGAAAACGCTGGAGGGAACGTCGGCATTGGACAAGCCTATGCATTGGGCGGTGTCCGGCAGGGAACCAGCCCGCCCGTATGCCGGGCGGCCGGGCTCGCGCGAGATGTCTCTAATGCACCAACAATGCGGCGATTGCATCCGTTCGCGTTCAACGCACGTAGCGATCACAATGATGCTCCTCACGACCAGCGATGTCGGGCAGGTCCTTGGCGTCAGCGCCGCCACCGTCAAGCGCCTCTCGGTGGCGGGAAAACTCAGCTGCGCGCGCGGCGGCAACGGGACGCGTGCGTTCCGCCTCGAAGATGTTGAAGAGCATCTGCGCTTTGATGGTTCGCTGGACGGCGCCCTGCGCGCCGCATCTGCCGATGGCTGCGTCGCGGCATTGATCCGCGCCTGCCGTCAGGGCGCCACGCTCGCGCAGGCTTTCGACGAGCTGATGCTGCCGGCGCTCGCGCGGGTGCCGTGCGAGGAGCTCTCTTTTATTGAGCGCTGCGAGCCCCTTGGGACTGAGCGGCATGGGCGCGCGGCCAATCCAACCGCGATCGTCATCGGCGCCGCCCCCGGCGGTGCGCGGTCGCGGATGGCGGCCTGCCTCCTGCGCGGCTTGGGATACCAGGTGCCGGCACTCTCGCGCGAGGCCCAGATCGAGGTGCTGCGCGTGGTCGCGTGCGCCGACCCGACGCTGGTGGTGGCCGTTGAACCGCATCGTCCCGACCTCGCCGTTTTGTGCGAGCACCTGCCGCAGCTCCTCGACCGAATCGGGGGCTGCCTTCTGGTGGATGGAGCGGGCAGTGATTTTCGAACATTGCAGGAATTTCTCACGCACGCGCGCATCCGGATCGGCGCTCCGCGCGTAGCGCCTCGAAGCATAGCGGTTTCCTGAATCCAATTGCAGCCAGAAGCTCGCGGAGAGGCACCATGAAAAACCGAAGGAGAAGCGCTCTAACGCATTCGCTCGCAGGGCTCGCGATTTGCGCGCTCGCGGCCGGATGCCATAGCAACAACAACAGCAACAACAACAGCGACGCTGGCAGTGGTAATGACGCCGGCAGCGGCAGTGATGCCGGCAGCGGCAGCGACGCTGGCAGTGGTAATGACGCCGGCAGCGGCAGCGACGCTGGCACCGACGCCGGTAGCGACGCTGGCACTGACGCCGGCCCGCTCGGAACCGGAACTCCCACGACCTCGGCAGTGATCGCCAACGGCACCGAGCCCTTCGACGCGGCGCCGAGCCCAGACGGCACGCAGGTCTACTTCAGCGGCACCGACAATGCCTTGGGCGCCGCAATCTTCAAGGTTCCCGCTGCCGGCGGCACCGCGACCGTGATCGCATCCGGCATGAACTGCGGAACCACGGCCACCTGCATCGGCGTCCCGTTCGGGGTGGCAGTCTCCAGTGACGGCAACACCGTGTACGCGGCTGACCCTGCGTTCCGTGGCGCGAGCGCCAACGACAACGGCGCGATCTTCAAGGTGCCTGCGTCCGGCGGTGAGCCGGCCGCGCTCGCCGAGACGGTCGATTACGCACCTTACGAAGTCACGGTCGCAAAGGTGGGCGGGGCCGACAACATCTACTTCATCGGCCAGGACCCCGCGAGCGGCGACCCAGGCATCTTCATGGACGCCGCCAGCCATGTGACCTCAGTCATCCAGGGCGGCGCGGCCAACGGTCCCCAGGCGGTCGCCGTAGCCGGCGACGGAACCGTCTACTACGTCGACACCAACGGCGGCGTGCAGAAGGTGTTGGCCGGCGTGGCCACGGCGATCGTCAGCGGAACGAAGGCCCTCAACGTCTCGTTCCCTGCCGGCATCGCGGTGTCGCAGGACGGCAAGGCGGTCCTGGTCCCCAACGTCGACCCGACGACGATGGCACCGGGAGTCGCCCGCATCGACGTGTCGAGCGGCGCGGTTACGCAGCTCACGTTCACCCCGGCGCTTACCACACTCAACAGCACGGTTGGTGGCCTCCACCGTGCGGGCAACGCCGAAGTCTATTCCTTCGTCGATACCGGCGCGGGGACGGGCACGGGTTCTGAAATCTATTCCACCGGTACCGTCTACCTCTTGAAGTAAACCAATTTCGCAATGGAGACATCACCCATGAAAACGATCCGCAACATCGCAGTCGTCCTGCTCTTCTCCGGCGCGGCCCTCGCGTCGAGCCACCGCGAGGCACCCGCGATCGCCAACGATCCCGCCGCCGACAATACGGACGTCTATGCGTTCGTGACCGGCACCGGCGCCACCGCCAAGGTCAACATCGTCGCCAACTGGATCCCCTTCGAGGAGCCGTCGTCGGGCCCGAACTTCTTCAAGTGGTCGGATGACGTGCAGTACCAGATCCACATCGCGCGTGGCCCCAGCTCGCTCGCCGATGTGGTCACGTACACCTTCCGCTTCCGCACCCAGACCATCCCGAGGAACGCACCCTCCACGACGGCCGCTCCCTGCGCGACCCCCGGCACCGCTGCCTGCGTCGGAGGCGGCAAGGAGTTCTTCTCGCAGCTCACCGGCGACCTCGGCGGCTCTCCGCCCGGCGGCGGCCACATCATCCAGACCTATACGGTGACCAAGACCACCACCGGGACGGGCGGCACCTCGACGGTGGTGAGCCCGGCGACCGCGGTCGCAGCTCCGTGGCGGATTGGTCCGCGCACCCAGAAGACCATCAATGCCGTGGGCGCGACCAACCTCGTCCCGAATGCCTTCGCCGGCGACGGCATAAACCCCGCGTCGGGCTACAGCGATGCCTATGCCGCGACCTTCATCGCGACCAACACCGACGCCAGTCGCGTCTTCGCGGGTCCCCGCGACGACGGCTTCTACGTCGACCTGGGCGGCGTATTCGACCTCGCCCACCTGCGCCCGCTCGCCGTCGCCGGCGATTGCAGGCCGGCGAACGATGGCGTTGCCCCGGGGACGCCGACCTGTCTCAAGGCCCAGGATGGCTTGGCTGGCTATAACGTCCACTCGATCGCCTTGGAGATCCCGATCCAGCAGTTGACCTCCGACGGAGCGGTCCCTGGCACCACGGCGAGCGACGCCAACACGCTCGGCGTCTGGGCGTCGTCGAACCGCAAGAAGGTCAGCATCCTCCGCGCCAACGGGTCCACCGCGAGCTATGGCCCCTGGGTGCAGGTGTCGCGCCTGGGGCTGCCGCTGATCAACGAGGCGGTGATTGGCTACCAGGACAAGGACAAGTACAACCGCACCTCTCCCAAGGATGACGTGACCAACTTCGGCGCGTACTTCCTGAACCCGGTGATCGTGCCCGACGCCGAAGCGGTCGGGATTTACGCGGCCGCGTCCATCACGGTGAACGACAGCTACCGGCACAACCGCACCGACATCCTCGACGTCATCGGCCTCGCCACCGTGGGCTGCACCACCTATCCGACGACCAAGTGCCACAACATCACCGCCATCGGCGATGTGCTGCGCCTCGACCTGAACCTGCCGTCGGGTTTCCCCAACGGCCGCTCGCTGATCAACACAGCCGACACTCGCATGGAGGGCGCGGACGTGACCGACATCGAGCTCTCGCTGCTGCTGCTGAAGGCGACGGGACTCAAGGCGACCGGTCGCCAGTCGGTCAGCGACAACGTCGACTACAACGACAAGAACTTCCTTCCGGCGATGCCTTGGCTGGCGCTGCCCTGGGATGGGTACTCGGAAGGCCACGGCCGGCCCACGCCCTAGTCCGCTCGCATCTGGTAACAACGACAGCGGCGGTTCCCCGGTCATCGGGGGCCGCCGCAGTCTTTTGTGAACTCACTGCAAGGAGACGTCCTCTTGAAGATGCATCGGGCAGTCCTGCTGCTTGCTCTTGCGACCGCGCTTTCCTGCTCGAAAAAGAAGCCGGCCGCGCCGGCCGCCGACACCTCGTCGATCGCGACGCCCGAGGGCCGCGCGAGGCTGCTGGCGCTGATGAAGCCGGACGGCGCGCTACCGATGGACAAGGGCCTCGCGGATTTACAATCGCTCGTCCAGCGGCAGCCGGACAAGATTGAAGCGTGGCTCGCGCTCGGCCACGCGTGGATCGTCAAGGCGCGCGAGAGCCAGCGGCCGTCGCTCTATGCGAATGCGGGCGCCTGCGCCGATATCGTGCTGGCGATGCAGCCAGAGAACCGGCTCGCGCTCGAGCTGCAGGGCCTGGTGCTGATGAACGATCACAAGTTCGAGGAGGCGCGCGCGCTGATGCGGTCGGTGGTGTCGCGCTGGCCGGACCAGCCTGCGGCGTGGGGCACGCTGTCGGACGCGCTGCTCGAGCTGGGCCGGACCGGCGAGGCGGTCGAGGCGGCCCAGAAGATGGTCGATATCAAGCCCAATCTGCCTTCCTATAGCCGAGCCGCTTATCTGCAATGGTTGCACGCCGACCTGCCGGCGGCGAAGGAGACGGTGCGGGTCGCCATCGACGCGGGCGGGGACGGCAAGGACAAGGAGCCGCAGGCGTGGGTGGTGGTGCAGGCAGCGATGATGTTCTGGAGCGAGGGCGACGCCGAGGGAGCGGAGGCCGGGTTCGACCACGCGCTCGCGTCGCTGCCCGGCTTTCCGCCGGCGCTGGTGGGCAAGGCGCGGGTGCTGATCGGGCGCGGGGACGGCAAAGCGGCGGTGCCTTTGCTCGAGCAGGCGTACAAGACCATTCCATTGATTGAGACCGGCTGGCTGCTGGGAGATGCGCGCCAACTCGCGGGCGACGAGGCGGGCGCGCAGCAGGTGTGGGCCGAGATCGAGAAGCGCGGCCGGGTGGCGGACCCGCGCACGCTGGCGCTGTTTCTCGCCACCAAGGACCTGCAGCACGACCAGGCGCTGCAGCTCGCTGAGGCGGAGCGGAAGGTGCGCGACGATCAGTACACGGAGGATACGGTCGCCTTCGCGCTTTATCGGGTGGGCCGACTCGACGAAGCGCTGGCGGCGAGCGAGAAGGCCACCAAGCTGGGCACGCGAGACGCGCGGCTGTGGTTCCACCAAGGCGCGATCCGGCTGGCGAAGGGAGAGACCGTGCGCGGGCGCGAGCTCCTGAGCCGGGCGCTCAAGCTCAATCCGCACTTCGACCGCAGCGGAGAGGCCGAGGCGCGCAAGCTGCACGACGCGCGGGTGGCGGCGAGCAAGTAGAGCGCGCGCGCAGAAAACCCGGTTTTTCGCGCGCCCAACGCCCAGCTCGCGCGGATCAGCGCACGTCGCACCGCATACCGCAGAGATTCGTCTTTGGCACGCAGCCGCCGAGGCACTCGTAATCGGTCTTGCAAGCGGCGCCTTCCGCTTTCGGCTCTGCGCACTTTCCGGTGATGCAGCGCAGGCCCGCCACGCACGCGTCGCCGACGCACTTCTCGCCCGCGGCGGCGAGCGCGCCCTTGACGCACTTCTCGCCGTCGCAGTGCTGGCCGGGGCTGCACTCGCGGGCGAGGAAGCACTTGCCGCCCGGCGCCGCGCGCGGCTCGCAGCGGCGGTGGCCGCAGAAGCCGGCGCACTCCTGGTGGTGCGTGTCCTCGCTCTCGCGCGTGTACGACGCGAGCGGGTCCACCGCGGTCAGGCAGGCTTGGCCGTCCGAGCGCGGCGGGCCGCAGCGGCCAGGGTCGGTGGGGCCGACACCGAGGCAGTGCAGGCCCTCGCCGCACTCGAGCGACGAGCGGCACACCTCGCCGGACTTGCGATGTCCCTGCAGCAGCCCGTCGCAGCCCGGCGGCAGCGGCATGAGCCACTGGCCGACCCAGCCGCAGCCCGCGTACGCTTTTGCCTGCGCGGCCACGCAGGCCTCGACCGCCGCGGAGTCGAGCGCGACCGCGCCGCTGCGCAACGCCGCCGAGACGATGCGGGTGCACTCGGTGGTCACGAACGAGTGACCCGGCTGACCCGAGCAGCAGGTGGACCGGCGGACCTCGGGCAGGTCGTAGAGCGCACCGCACAGCTTCTCGGCGAGCGGCAGCGCGGGACCTGCGAACTCGGCGTAGACCGGCTTGACCTCGTCCTCGGCAGGCAGGCCTTCGGCTCCCGCGTCTGATTCGCGCGCCACGGGGTCTTGAGCGCCCGCGGCCGGAGCTGCAGGACCCTTCTTCGTGCAGGCGAGGGCGGCGGCAAGCGCCAGGGCCAAACAGCGTCGGTTCATGCGGACCCTTCTACGCCGGAACGTCGAGCGACGCCTTCGCATCCGATCCGGCGTCGTCGCGCGTACACTCTCTCAGGGAGGCTCCGTGCGCGCCGCCGAAGAATTCAGGCTCCAGTCTTTGCAAAGCTTTGGCGTGCTGGACACGGCGCCCGAGCCCGAATTCGACGAGGCCGCGCGGCACGCGGCGCTCGTCTGCCAAGCGCCCTTCGCGCTGGTCAGCCTGGTCGATCGGCAGCGCCAGTTCTTCAAGGCGCGCATCGGCTTCGACGTCGCCGATGCGCCGCGGCCCGGCTCGTTCTGCGTCGAGGCCATCCGGCAACGCGGGATCTTCGTGGTCGAGGACGCGCGCGAGGACTCGCGCTTCGCCGCTGCCCCCTTCGTGGCAGGTCCGCCGCACTTCCGCTTCTACGCTGGCGTGCCGCTCATCGCCTCCGAAGGCGCGGCCATCGGGACGCTCTGCACGCTCGACACCGAGCCGCGGTCGCTCTCGAAGCAGCAGGGTGAGCTCCTGGAGCTGCTGGCCCAGAACGTCATGCTCCGCCTCGAGCTGCGCCGCGAAGAATCGCTGCGCGACTTCACCTCGCGCACCATCGAGGGCGCGCTGCGCGACGAGATGGTCGCCGTCCGCCGGGCGGCTTCCGCCCTGCTGCCCAGGCGCGGCGCGGCGTTGGCGCTCCTTCACGCGCAGCGCGCGGAGGATCTCGCCAGCGATCTTGCGGCGCTGCGCGCCAACGTGCTGCCGCTCGCGCGCCGGCCGGTCGATCTCGTGGCGCTCCTGCAGGGACTGCTGGAGGCGCTGGGTTCGGCCGTGCCGCTGGTCGCGCTGGGCGACTGCCGCGGCGTCTTCGATCCGGACCAGCTGAGCCTGGCGCTCTCGCGGCTCTGCGAAGCCGGCGCCGAGCGCGGGGCGCTCACCGTCTCGATCGAAGGTCAGCCCGATGGGGTGCTGTTGAAGCTGGGCGGCGTGGCGCCGGCGGTGATCGAGCCCGCTGCCTGGCTGGCCAGCGCGGAGGGCGGCGCGACCGCCGCGCTGGGACGCCGGCTCGCGCACCGGGTGGTGGTCGCGCACGGCGGCACCATCGCGGTCGCGCGCGGCCTGGTGCTCGTCTGGCTCCCGCGCTGACCTGGAGCCCCTGAGGCGCTCGAGCGTCCCGTCGAGAGCCGGCGCCTGGTGCCTTAATTCAGCGTCAACAGCCGCAGCGCGTGCTCGCGCGCGTCGACCACCAGCACCGTTCCGTCGGCCGCCGCCGCGATGCCGCGCGGCCAGCCGAAGCCGCAGCTCGCGCCCGAACCGTCCACGGTGCCACCGCTGCTCCCGCCCGCGAGAGTGTCCACCACGCCGCTGCGCAGCGCCCGCACGCGCGCGCTCGCGCCGTCGAGGAAGAGCAGCTGCCCGTCGAACCGCGCCGCCAGCGCCAGCGTCTCGGAGACGGAGGCGGTAGAGGCCGGCCCGTCGTCCCAGCCGGAGGTTCCGATCGCCCCGGCGAGCTCGCTCACGTCGTGCGTCGAGGCGGCCGAGACCTTGCGGATGACGCCCGTGCCGGGCTCGGCGATGGCAGCGTCGCCGGAGGCCAGCACCGTCACCGCGAAGGGGAACGAGAGCTGCGCCACGGTGTTGGGACCGTCGGCGACGTCGCTCGATCCGTTCCCCGCCCAGGTGGAGACGACGCCCGACGGGGTCACCGCGCGCAGCCGATGGTTCCACATGTCCGCGACCAGCAGCGTGCCGCCGGGCGTGAAGGCGACACCCATCGGCTGCGAGAACATCGCCTGCGTGGCGCGGCCGTCGGCGAAGCCTTGCGCGCCGTTGCCAGCGAAGGTGCGCACGGCGCAGCCGGTGGAGATGACGCGGATGACGTTGTTGCCCGTGTCGGCGAGGTAGATGTCTCCATTCGCCGCGACCGCGAGGCCGTGCGGACCGCTGAACTGCGCCTGGCTGCATGGTCCGTCAGAGAAGCCGGGCCCGTTGCCCGCGACGGCCGTGACCACGCCCGCGCGGGTGACGCGGACGATGCGGTCCCCGTCGGCCACGATGGCGTCGCCGTTGGGCGCCGCCGCGACCGCCGCAGGACGTACCAGCGCGCGGGTGAGGGTGGTCGCCCGCACGCCGCGGCGGTAGCTCGGCGAGGACGCGCCCGCCGGCAGATTCAGGGCTCGCAGCACCGCGGGCAGCGTGCCGTCGCCGCCGAAGCGGGAGAAGATGTTAGCGACCATTTGCTGCACGCGCGAATCCCAGCTGCCGGGGCTCGCCAGCGCCTCCGAAAAGGTGATGCTGCCCGCGGAGAAGACCTGCGCGCCGTTGGACGCGGTGTAGAGCGTGGTCTCGCCGGTGGCGAAGAGCGCGCCGTTGTAGCCCTCGACCATCCCGCTCGCGATCACTTCCACGCCGGCGGGCTGCTGGCCGTTGTCCACACGGAAGTCGACCTCGTCGCCGTAGGCCCCGGCGATCACGCTGTTCGCGCGCACGCCGGTACCGGTCCACACCCAGGCCGCGGGGTCGGTGACGTAGAGCGGCGCCGCGGTCGTGATCCAGCTGCCGAACATCTCCCCGATCATCGCGTTCTCGGGACGGCTCACCGGCGGAAGCCGCCACTTGGTGGTGACGTGCGCCGGGTCGCTCTGCATCGCCGGATCCTGCGCGACGTAGTCCTTGTAGCCGATCAACGTCCGGCGCGACGCGTCCTGGAAGCGCACCTGCCAGTAGGCGTTGTTGGCGGCGAAGAAGGCGGCGTTGGTGCCGTGCGCGATGGCGCCCTCGGTCGCGTCGCGCATCCCGGCCGTCCAGTACTCGCTGTGGCCCTGCACCGCGATCATGCGGCGGTGGTCGGCGACGGTGGGGTCGGCGTCGAGATCGCGATCGCTCTCGTAGGCGATGTCGTAGCCTTGGCTCTCGGAAAAAACGATGAAGTCGAGGTCCTTGTCGAACAGTTCGCCCGCGCCCCCTCCGCGCAGGTACGGCCGGTCGAACGATACCGCGAAGGCGTGGCGTCCGCCGTGCCAGTCGGAGCGCTGGTTCACGTAGAGGCTGGTGCCTCCCCACGGGTTGTACGCCTGGTAGGTGTTGGTCGAGGTGGTGTAAAGGATCGCCGCCTTGCGCTGCGGATCGCGCACCACGAAGGTCGCGTAGGTTTCGCCGGCGCTTGAGCTCAGCTTGACCAGGTAGACGCCGGTCACGGCCGAGCTCGGGATGGGGAGCGGGAACGACGGTAGCCAGCCCGCGCGCACCGCGCCCGTGGTCGAGTCGACCAGCGGACTGGGCTGCAGCTGCACCGCCACCGGCCCCCCGCCCGCGATCAGCCGGCCGCCAGCACCGCCGTAGTAGCCCACGCGCCAGAGCTGCCAACTGGCGGTGGTGGCTGCCTGCGCGGCGACGTAGACCAGGGCCTGCTGGCCGGGCAGGTAGCTCGTCTGATCGCAGTACGCGCCGATCTGCCGCGAGTAGTTGTTGAGCTGCCAGCCGCTGTCGCCGGCGAGCTGGTTCTCGTCATCGATGGGCGAGTGGCGCAGCGGCAGGAGCCAGCCGCCGTCGGGCGGGCCCGCGTCGGACCCGCCATCGGTGCCGGCATCGGCGCCGCCGTCGGGCAGGCCGGCGTCGCGCCCCGAGTCTGTGCCTGCGTCGTTTCCAGCGTTCGGTCCGGCGTCTATGCCGCCGTCGATTCCAGCGTCAGGTCCGGCGTCGCGCCCGGCGCTTGTGCCGGCGTCGATACCAGCGTCGGGTCCGCCGTTGTGCCCTGTATCGACGCCGTCTCCCGGCCCGGCGTCGGCGTGCGAGACCACGGCCTGGCCGGCGCATGCGGCGCCCATCGCAATCAGAACACTCGCCAGAATCTGCCGCATCCGCTGCCTCCACCCGCCGCCGAGCGTCCCGGCGACGCGGAGTTACCGTCGTGCGCCAAGACCGGCCACGACTTGACCGCCTGGACTTGCCGAGCAAGCAGCGGGCCGACCAAGCATGTGAATTAGTCATCGCGGGCCGCTGTCCCGTGGGCAGCTTCGCGGACCGGAAGGGAAGCGCTCTTCCCTGACGTGGAACTTCGGGCGTCCCGAAACTTCAGGTCGCGTCCACCAGGTCGTGGAACTTCGCGTAGTCGAGCTGGATGCGGCCGTCGGGCAGCGGCGTGAGCATGTCCGCGTGGCGCTTGCCGAAGCGCACGTCCTTCTCGTCATACGAGTGGCGCCCGTGGATGTTCTGGGCCGAGGTGCCGTCGATGCCGAGGATGGTGACGATCAGCTCTACCTCCTCGCGCGCCAGGGACTCGGACGTGGCGCCGAACAACGGGCTCGCCTCATTGATCCGGTGCAGCACAGTCCAGCTGCGGCCCAGCGCCGGCGAGCGATCGCGCGCGAGTTGCAGATCGTACATCTTGTAGAAGGCGAGCCCTTCCGCGGTGCGCTCGGTGCGCACCAGCGAGACGCGGATCTGCGCCTCGACCACGTAGTTGCCGCGCTCGTTGGCCACGCGGAAGGCGAAGGTGCGTGCTCCGTCCATGGTGAAGATGGTCGCCTCGCGTGAGAAGGCGAGCCGCGCCGTCGGCATGGAGAACTTGGCGAAGACCAGCCCGGTCGAGATGGCGGTGACCGCCAGCGCGGCCAGTGCTTCGGCGGTGACGATGGCGTGCGCGGCGGGGGAGGCCGGGTACATGGTGCCGTAGCCGATGGTCCCGAGCGTCTGCACGCTGAAGAAGAACGCGTCGTAGAAAGAGCCAGGGCGTGCGTTGGCGACGCCGCCCCCGACGAGATAGAGCAGCGCGAAGATCACGTTGGTGCCGAGGAACATGGCGGTGATGCTGCCCGCGGTCGCGGCCCAGCTCGCGCGCAGCAGCTGGTGGTAGAGGTCGCCGAGCAGGCTCGACGGCGCGTTGATCACCTCGACCCAGTCGTTCGGCGTCTGCTTTGCCATGTCAGTCAAAGCGCTGCCGCAGGAGGTCGAGAAGCGTGGTGCGCCGGGCGGGCATCCGCGAAGCCTGCACCGGGTCCGACCGCGCGTAAAGCTCTTTGGCTCAGCCCGGGGCGCAGCGGTGGTGACCGAGCGGCTCTTGCTGGACGCGCCCTCGGCTTCGCGATAAGCGGCGACGCCTATGCGACGACTCCTGCTTGCCCTTGCGCTCGTTTCCTGCGCCACCACGCCCTCCCCGAAGCCCGACGAGGCGCCGTCCGCGAAGCCCGGCCCAGCCTCGAGACCGGAAGCCGCGGCCCCTGCGGCGAAGCCGCCCGCGGAGGACCTCGGGACCTTCCTCGCGCGCGTCAACACCGAGCTGCGCCGCCAGAGCATCCGGTCGGACGTCGCGAGCTGGGTGGCGGCGACCTACATCACCGACGACACCGAGCGCCTCGCGGCGAACGCCGGCGAAGACTTCCTCGCCTTCCTCAGCCCGACGGTGAAGCAGGCAGCGCAGCTCGAGCCGACCGCAACGACCGCGGACGAGAAGCGCCAACTCCTGCTGCTCAAGCTCAACGGCGGCGGACCCACCAACCCCGCGCACCGCGCCGAGCTCTCCGAGCTGGGGGCGAAGCTTCCCGGCATCTACGGCAAGGGCAAGTGGTGCGGGCCAGCCGGCGCGCAGCAGGGCGCGGAGCCAGCGCCGAAGTGCAGGGACCTGGAGGACCTGACCACGCTGATGCGGACCAGCCGCGATCCGAAAGCGCTGCTCGACGCCTGGGTCGGGTGGCACACCATCTCGAAGCCGATGCGGCCGCTCTACCAGCGGTATGTCGAGCTCAACAACGAAGGCGCGCGCGACTCGGGCTTCGCCGACGTGGGCGCCGAGTGGCGCGCCGGCTACGATATGCCGCCTGAGGCATTCGAAAAGGAGACCGATCGCCTGTGGCAGCAAGTCAAACCGCTGTACGACGACCTGCATTGCTACGTGCGGGCGCAGTTGCAGAAGCAATATGGAAAGGAGCTCGTCCCGGACGGGAAACCAATCCCGGCGCACCTGCTCGGCAATATGTGGGCGCAGGAATGGAACAACATCTATCCATTGGTCGAGCCCTATCGAGGCGTGCCCGGCACCGACGTGACCAGGGCGATGGAGAAGCAGGGCTGGGACTGGAAGAAGATGGTCAAGACCGCCGAGGGCTTCTACACCTCGATGGGCCTCGATCCGCTCCCGGCGACGTTCTGGGAGCGGTCGATGTTCCTCAAGCCGCGCGACCGCGAGGTGGTGTGCCACGCCAGCGCCTGGAATCCGCTCATCGACAACGACCTGCGCATCAAGGTCTGCCTCAAGATCACGCAGGAGGATCTCGAGACGCTGCACCACGAGCTCGGCCACAACTATTACGAGCATTACTATTACAAGCTGCCGCAGATGCTCTATCACCGCGGCGCCAACGACGGCTTTCACGAAGCCATCGGCGATTCGCTGGTGCTCTCGATGACTCCCGGATACCTGCACCGGCTCGGCCTGCTCGACAAGCTGCCCTCGGACGACAAGGGCACCATCAACGTGCAGATGAAGGACGCGCTGACGCGCATCGCCTTCCTGCCGTTCGGCAAGCTGATCGATCAGTGGCGCTGGGACGTCTATTCCGGAAAGACCAAGCCGGCCGATTACAACAAGGCCTGGTGGGCGCTGCGCGAGAAATACCAGGGCGTCGCCGCGCCGGTCGCGCGTACGGAGGAAGACTTCGATCCGGGCGCCAAGTTTCACGTCGCGTCCGATACTCCCTATACCCGCTATTTCCTCGCCCGCGTCTTGCAGTTCCAGTTCCACCGCGCCATGTGCCAGGCGGCGGGGTTCAAAGGGCCGCTGCACGAATGCTCGGTCTATGGCAGCAAGGAGGCCGGCGCGCGGCTGCGGGCGATGCTGGAGCTCGGCCAGAGCAAACCCTGGCAGGAGGCGCTCTTCGCCATGACCGGCTCGCGCGAGATGGACGCCGGCGCCATCCTCGAATACTTCGCGCCGTTGCAGGCGTGGCTCAAGGAGCAGAATCAAAGCCGGCGCTGCGGCTGGTGAGGTTCAGACCTTTACTTTGAGCGGTCGCCGCCGGAGGATCGCCCCGTGCCCATCGCCCCCCAGGTCAAAGGAACGATCCTCGCCGCCCGTCTCGCGTTCATCCGCGAGCGCGGCGGCGAGGCCCTGCTCGATCGCGTCCTCGGGCGGCTCCTGCCGGCAGACCAAAAATCCCTGCGCGGGCTCCTGCTGGTCACGTCGTCCTATCCGCTCGCGCTGAACCTGAAGCTCGACGCGGCCATCGCCGCGGAGCTGTCGCCCGGCGATCCCGATCGCGTCTTCATCGAGATGGGCCGCGCCTCGGCGGACGTGAATCTCTCCGGGCCGCAGCGGCTCTTCGTTCAGGCGGGCGACCCGCACCACCTGCTCAGCTTCACCGAGGCCATCTACGGCTATTACTATTCGGCGGGAAAGCGCACTTGCCTGAAGACCGGGCCGCAGAGCGCCGTGCTGACGACGGAGGGGGCGGCGGACGTCACCCCCGGCGATTGCCTCACGGTCGTTGGCTGGTACCAGCGTGGCCTCGAGCTGTCGGGCGCGAGCGCAGTGCGGGTGGACCATCCGGTCTGCAAGGCGCGCGGCGATGCGCGCTGCGAGTATCACTGCTCCTGGCAATAAGCCGCCCGGTTCACTGCCGGACTGCCTGGCGCGGAGAGCCGTACCGCTGCGCCTGGGCGATGGGCATCTTGAGCCGTCCGAGGAGGCGAGCGATGGCGGGACGCACCGGCAGCATCATCATCGAGAACGTGCAGCCGCAGCTGGAAGGCGGTCGCTATCCGGTCAAGCGCGCGGCCGGCGAGCTGGTCCGCGTCACCGCCGATGTCTTCAAGGAGGGCCACGACGAGCTGGTGGTGGTGGCACGCTATCGAAAGCTCACTCCCCGCACGGACGAGCCGCTCGAGGTCCGCCTGCGGCTGCTCGGCAACGACGCGTGGGAGGGGCACATCCCGGTACCGCTGAACGGCCTTTACGCCTTCACCGTCGAGGCGTGGCCCGACCAGGTGCGCAGCTGGGCGGACGAGCTGCGGCGCAAGGTGGAAGCGGGGCGCGAGGTGCGGTCGGAGTTGCTCGAGGGCGCGGCGCTATTGGGCGCGGCCGCCGAGCGCGCCGGTGCATCGAAGCCGGCCGACGCGGCCCGGCTGCGCGACGCGGCGGCGGCGCTGCAGACAGACGATGCGATTGCCACCGCGCTCGATCCCGCGCTCGCCGAGCTCGCGGGCCGATACCCGGACCGCTCCCTGGCCACGCGCCTGCCGCGCGAGCTGCAGATCTTCGCGGAGCGGCGCCGCGCCGTCTCCAGCGCCTGGTACGAGCTCTTTCCCCGCTCGGCCGGAAGCGACGGCGTGCGCCACGGCACCTTCAAGGACGCCGAGGGGTTATTGCCCTATGTGCAATCGCTGGGATTCGATGTCGCCTACCTGCCGCCGATCCATCCCATCGGCCGCACCGCGCGCAAGGGCAGGAACAACAGCCTGACCGCGCAGCCCGGCGACGTGGGCAGCCCGTGGGCCATCGGCGCGGAGGAGGGCGGCCACAAGTCGATCCATCCGCAGCTGGGAACGCTCGACGACTTCAAGCGGCTGCTCGCGGCGGCGAGGCGCCACGGCATCGAGATCGCCCTCGACATCGCCTTCCAGTGCTCGCCCGATCACCCTTATGTGAAAGAGCATCCGGAATGGTTCAATCGTCGCCCGGACGGCACCATCAAGACCGCGGAGAACCCGCCCAAGCGATATGAAGATATCGTCAACTTCGATTTCATGGGGCCGGGCCGCGAGACGTTGTGGCCGGAGCTGCTGGGCGTCTTCCAGCATTGGATCGACGCGGGCGTGACCCTCTTCCGGGTCGATAACCCGCATACCAAGCCCATCCCGTTCTGGGAGTGGGTCATCGGCGAGGTGCACGCGCGGCACCCGGGCGTAATCTTCCTCGCCGAGGCGTTCACCCGGCCCAAGGTCATGAAGGCGCTGGCGAAGACCGGCTTCAATCAATCGTATACCTACTTTGCCTGGAGAAACTTCAAGGGCGAGATGCAGGAATACCTGCGCGAGCTGACGCAGGGTCCGTCGGCCGACTTCATGATCGGCAATCTCTGGCCCAATACCCCCGATATCCTGCCCGAGCAGCTGCAGCTGGGCGGGCGGCCGGCGTTCCTGTTGCGCGCAGCGCTGGCCGCGACCCTCTCTTCGTCGTGGGGGATCTACTCCGGCTTCGAGCTGTGCGAGGCGCGCGGGCTGCCCGGCAAGGAGGAATATGCCGACTCCGAGAAGTATCAACTGGTGCGCTGGGACTTCGACCGGCCGGGAAACATCCGCGACTGGATCGCCGCGCTGAATCGCATCCGCAAGCAGAACCCGGCGTTGCAGCAGTATCGCAACCTGCGCTTCCACCGCTGCGACAACGATCGCGTGCTGTTCTATTCGAAGAGCACGGAGGACCGGACGAACCAGGTGCTCGTCGCCGTCTCGATGGACCCGTACGCGCCGCAGGAGGCCGAGCTGCATGTGCCTCTGAATGAGCTGGGCCTGCAGCCCGGCGAGACGGTCCAGGTGCACGAGCTGCTGTCCGATGTGCGCTCGCTGTGGCAGGGTCCGGTCGCGCGGGTGGAGCTGACGCTGACCAGCCCCGCGGCCATCTTCTCCGTGCAGCGCTTCCAGCGCAGCGAGCAGGGCTTCGATTACTACTTCTAGTCCACCTTCCAGGAGCGTCCCGATGCTCGACCTCGACGCGCTGCCCGCCTTCCTGCAAGGGCGCAGGTGGTTCGGCGGCAAGGGAACGCCCATCGACTCGGTGCGCGCGGTGGACGATCTGCTGCTCTCGCCGGGCCTCCGGGTGATGACGGTCGAGGTGAGCTACCGCGGCGGGCGCGCGCCCGAGCGGTATCTGTTGCCGCTCGTTCCCGGTCCGCTTTGCGAGGAAGCGCTGGCCGACGACGACGCGCTGCGGGCGCTGCTCTCCATCATCCGCGACCGCCGCATCCTGCCCACGGCCGCCGGCGCGCTGCGCGGCGAGCGGATGGACGCTGCGAGCTCGCCGGGTCAAGACAGCGCGAGCTCGCCGGGTCAAGACAGCGCGCGCTCGCCGCTCGACGCGCTCGGCGCCGCGCCCTCCGTGCGAAGGCTCTCGGCCGAGCAGAGCAACACCTCCATCGTTTTCGGCGAGAGCGTGATCCTGAAGCTCATCCGCAAGCTCGAGCCCGGCGTGAACCCCGAGCTGGAGATGGGCGCATTCCTGGCGCGGCACAACTTCCGCGCCACGCCGGCGCTGCTCGGCGCGCTGTCGCTGTCGGGCGCGGTGGACGCCACCGTGGCCGTCGCGCACCGCTTCGTGCCGGTGGACAGCGACGGCTGGTCGTACGTGCTCGACGCGTTTCGCCACTCGACGCCGGGCATCTTCGAGGAGCTGCGGCAGCTGGGGGCGCGCATCGGCGAGATGCACGCGGCGCTCGCGTCGGACCCGTCGGACCCGGCGTTCGCTCCCGAGCCGCTGCGTCGAGAAGATCTGGAGCGCTGGGCGCGCACGCTCCTGCTCGAGCTCGACCGCACCCTCGCGGCGGTGGCGGCCGCGGTGCCGGAGCTTGCGTCGCGCCGCGCGCCGCTCGAGGCGCGCATCCAGCGGCTGGCCACCCTGCCGCCGTCGGGCCTGCGCATCCGGCAGCACGGCGATCTGCACCTCGGCCAGGTGCTGCGCAGCGAGCGGCAGTGGCTGGTGTTCGACTTCGAGGGCGAGCCGGCGCGGCCGGTGTCCGAGCGGCGCGCGAAGTCTTCGCCGCTCAAGGACGTGGCCGGCATGCTGCGCTCGTTCGCCTACGCCGCGGCCACGGCCGAGACGCCGCAGCACCTCGCGCCGGCGCGGCAGGCGTTCCTCGAGGGCTGGCGGGGAGCGGCGGCGCGGCTGGTGCCGGCCGACGCGCAGGTGCTGCTCGAATCGCTCGAGCTGGAGAAGCTGCTCTACGAGCTGCGCTACGAGGTCGGCCACCGGCCCGCCTGGGTACGCATTCCCGCGCGCGACCTGCTCGCGCTCGCGAGCTGATGGCGCGCGCGCTCGTCCGCCGCGCGCTCGAGGCGCTCGGCATTCGTCGGCTGGTGCTGGCGGTGCACGACGCCAGCCTGCCCGGCGACGCGCGCGACGATCTCGGGCGGGGCGCGCCGCTGTCTCTCGGCGGGCTCGCGTTTCTGCGCTTCGTCGCGGAGCTCGGCTTCGACGGCGTGCAGCTCGGGCCGCAGGGCGAGACCAGCGAGATCGACGCCTCGCCGTACGACGGCACCAGCTTCTCGCGCAGCACGCTCTCGATCGCGCCCGGACCGCTGCTCGCGCGCGGGGTGCTGTCGGAAGAAAGCTTCGCGGCGGCGGTGGCGGCGCGGCCAACGGGCGCGGGCCTTCGCGCCGCGCACCGGCACGTCTTCGCGGTGCAGCGGCGGCTCTTGGACGAAGCCTTCGCGCGCGACGAGCTCGCGCGGCCGCCGCCCGCGCCGGAGCTCGCGCAGCCGCCCGCACCGGAGCTCGCGCTGCCGCCCGCGGCGGTCGGGGACCTTCCGCTCGCGGAGTTCTGGCTCGATCGCGACGCGCTCTACCAGGCGCTGGTGGCCGAGCACGGCGAGCCCGACTGGCTGCGCTGGCCGCAGCGCGATCGCGAGCTGTACGCGCCGCTCGGGTCCGACTCCGCTGCCGAGCGGCGCGCTCGCGCTGCCCGGGTTGCCGAGCTGCGGGCGCGCCACGCGCGAGTGCTGCGGCGCTACCAGTTCGCGCAGCGGCTCGCGCACGAGCAGCACCAGGCCTTCAAGGCCGAGGCGGCGGCGCTGGGCTTGCGCCTCTACGGCGACCTGCAGATCGGCACCAGCCACCAGGACATCTGGGCTTACGGCGCGCTCTTCCTGCCTGCATTCCGGATGGGCGCGCCGCCCAGCCGCACCAACCCCGAGGGGCAGCCGTGGAGCTACGCGGTCCTCGACCGCAGCCCCGCTGGGCTCGCGTTCCTGCGCGCGCGCGTCGGCAAGCTCTTCTCCGAGTTCGACGGGCTGCGGATCGACCACCCGCACGGCCTGATCGACCCGTGGGTGTACCGCGCCGCCCAGCCGGACGGCCTCCGCGCGGTGCAGGCCGGCGCGCGCCTCTGCTCGTCGCCCGACCTGCCCGAGCTGGCCGCGCACGCCATCGCGGGCCTCGGCCCGGGAGCC
>JAYWBT010000217.1:0-24021 GCA_043781235.1 Deltaproteobacteria bacterium | reverse complement strand
TCCGGGATACCGAGAGGTCGTGCAGGTGGCGAAGCGGCTGCTGGTGGGGAGGGAGCTGCTCGTCGAGATCAAGGAAGGCGTCCACGGAAGAGTGATCGCGCGGCGCGCGATCGAGCTGGTCGACGAGAGCTGACACCGTGCCGTCCCGAATCTTCAGCCACGCTTCGGCCGAGAACTCCGCCCTGAGCTCGAGCGCGTGCTCGAACGGTGCGTAGTGGTAGACAGCGGGCCGAGGATGAAGACCGGCATGGGCGGCCCCGTCAGCGTGCGGGTCTTCACACCGTTGAGCTCATCCGGTACGCGCGCAGAGCGCAGTCGACCGCTTCACCAGCAACTCCTACGACCTCGTCATCGACGGCGAATCGTACCGGCGCAGGCTCAAGCCCACGCTGAAGACTGGACAACAGGGCAAGGCATAGGGCACATCGTCACCGCGCTGCCCGCGTGGGACCCGGGGGTGGAAAGGTTTTGAGAAACAGGGGTCCATAGGTAGTGAGAACCAACAACCAGCGCCCTGATTCAGCAATAGCGACAGTATCGCTCCACGCTCCACAGCATGACTCGGGGCAGCCAGATCGCTACAGTATGACACCGTAACGGCAGCACTTGCGGCAGGTCGAACAAATCATGCGTTCATTTCACCTGGTGATCGTGGGCGGCGGAATCGGCGGCGCAGCTTGCGCGCTCCGCGCTGCGCAGCACGGGCTCGAGGTGTGCTGGGTCCGCGGCGACAAATCGACCGCCAAGGCGAGCCGCGCCAGGTACGTCGTGAACGTGGACAACATGATCGGCGTCCACGAGGGCATCGGGAAGCGCAAGCTTCTCGAAGTGCTTTCGAGCCCGGAGCACGCAGCGGCGCGTGCAGCGGCCGAGGCGGCCCACTTCCACATTGGAACGCAGGACATCGTCGAGAATGTCGACGAACGCCTCCGTCGGGAGTTCCCGGAGCACGTCACCTTCGTGGACGAGAAAGCGGTCGAAGCACGCCGGGAAGGGGAGCGGTTCATCATCACGACCAGCAGCGGAATCGAGCTGCCAGCGGGCGCGGTGGTCCTCGCCACCGGCGTCATGGATCGCCAGCCGAAGGTGAAGCGCACGACCAGCAGCGGCCAGGTGATCGACCAGGTGCACTGGATCTACCCCTGGGCGAATGCAGAGACGTTCCTCTATTGCATCCTCTGCGAAGGGCACCTGGTGCGCGGCGCCAAGGTGGCCGTGTTCGGCTCATCCGAAACGGCGGCCCAGGTCGCGCTGATGCTGCACGAGCGCTCCGGCGCGGCGTTGACGTTGCTCGGAAACGGAGAGGCATTGACCGCGACGGGCGACACCAAGCGGCTGCTCGACGCCTACGGCATCGCCTTCCGGCAAGAGCGCGTGGTCGAGATCGTCGACGCGGGCGAGAAGCCGAAGGGATCGAGCCTGCACGGCATCCGCCTGGAGGACGGAACGCTCGTCGAGGCGCGATTCGCCATGGTCGCGATGGGATTGCACCGCGTCTACAACGACCTCGCGCGCCAGCTTGGCGCCAAGCTCGATTCCCGCGACAACGGGCCCGACGAGGAGCGGCATGTGCTGGTCGATGAAGCAGCGAGCGAGACCAGCGTGCGAGATTTGTTCGCCGTGGGAGACATGAGCAGGCGGCTCGGCGATGCGCCTTCGCTCAAGCAGATCTACACGGCACAGGAGTACGCGGTCCGCGCCATCCAGGCCATCGACCGCCGCGTTCGCGCCGCGCGCCGCAAAGAGGTCCTTGCGCGCCGCTAGCGTTTTGCTCAAGCCATCCCTTTCCGCGCGTAACACTGCGACGGGCGCGGTGTCAATTGGGTCAAATGGACGAGCGGAAGACTGCAGAGGCCGAGTCGCGGCGCCTCGCCGAGGACGCCGATCGGGCGCGGAACTGGAAGCGCTTCGGCCCCTACCTCGCGGAGCGCCAGTGGGGCACCGTCCGCGAGGACTACTCAGAGGGGGGCGAGGTCTGGACCTACTTCCCGCACGACCATGCGCGCAGCCGCGCGTACCGCTGGGGCGAGGACGGCCTGCTCGGCATCTGCGACCGCGAGGGCCGGCTCTGCTTCGCCCTCGCGCTCTGGAACGAGCGGGACCCCATCCTCAAGGAGCGCCTGTTCGGGCTCACCGGCCCGGAGGGCAACCACGGCGAGGATGTCAAGGAATGCTATTACTATCTCGACTCGACACCGACGCACTCCTATTTCAAAGCGCTTTACAAGTATCCGCAAGCGGAGTTCCCCTACCGTGAGCTGGTCGAGAAGAACCGCACCCGCACCAAGGAAGAGCCCGAGTACGAGCTCATCGACACGGGCGTTTTTTCGGTAAATCGATACTTCGACGTCTTCGCCGAGTATGCAAAGGCGAGCCCCGACGACCTGCTCATCCGCATCTCGATCTTCAACCGCGGCCCAGAGCCTTCGCCGCTCCAAGTCCTGCCTTCGCTCTGGTTCCGCAACAGCTGGTCCTGGGGCCGAAAGGGGGAGGGATATCCGGAACGCCCGCGCATCGAGGCCCTGCCGGACGGGACCCTCGTCGCCGCCCACCCCACTCTCGGCCGGTTCGTCCTGCGCTCGGAGACGCGGGGTGAGCTCCTCTTCACCGAGAACGAAACCAACGTCGAGCGGCTGTTCGGCGCGCGAAACTCTGATCCCCACGTCAAGGACGCCTTTCACTCCTTCGTCGTCGGCGGCCTGCGGGAGGCGGTCAACCCGGAAGGCGCGGGCACCAAGGCGGCGCTGCACCATCGCGCGGTGCTGGCGCCGGAGGAGAGGGTCCAGCTGCGGCTGCGCCTCACCGCAGAGGGCGAAGCACGGGCGAACCCGTTCTCCGATTTCGACAAGATCTTCGCGGCACGGATCGCCGAGGCGGATGCCTTCCACGCGCCGCGAACGGCGGGGCTCACCGCGGAAGAAGCCCGCGTCGTCCGGCAAGCGAACGCGGGGCTCCTCTGGTCCAAGCAGTTCTATCATCTCGACGTGCGCACCTGGCTCGAGGGCGATCCGGCGCAGCCAGCTCCGCCGGCGCAGCGCGCGAGCGGGCGCAACAGCGAGTGGCGCCACCTCTACAACCGCGACGTCCTCTCCATGCCGGACAAGTGGGAATACCCGTGGTACGCCGCCTGGGACCTGGCCTTCCACACCGTGCCGTTGGCCGCGGTCGACCCGCACTTCGCGCAGGAGCAGCTGCTCCTGCTCTTGCGCGAGTGGTACATGCACCCGAACGGCCAGGTCCCCGCCTACGAGTTCGCTTTCGGCGACGTCAACCCGCCCGTGCACGCGTGGGCCGTGCTCCGCGTCTACCAGCTGGGCTCGCGCGATCGAAAGTTCCTCGCGCGCGCCTTCCACAAGCTCCTGCTGAACTTCACCTGGTGGGTGAACCGCAAGGACGCGCACGGCAACAACCTCTTCTCCGGCGGCTTCCTCGGCCTCGACAACATCGGCGTCTTCGACCGCTCGAAGCCGCTGCCCACCGGCGGGCACCTCGAGCAAGCGGACGGCACGGGCTGGATGGCGTTCTACTGCGTCGCGATGCTCTCCATCGCTCTGGAACTGGCTCGCGAGGACGAGACCTACGACGATTTCGCCAGCAAGTTCCTCGAGCACTTCGTCGCCATCGTCGACGCCATCAACTGCCTCGGGGGTTGCGGCCTCTGGGACAAAGAGGACGGCTTCTACTACGACCAGCTCCACCTCGACGGCCGCGAGGTGCCGCTGCGGGTCCGGTCGATGGTCGGCCTCATCCCGCTCATCGCGGTGGACCTGCTCGAGCAGGAGGTCATCGATCGCCTGCCCGGCTTCCGCAAGCGCCTCTACTGGTTCCTCGAGAACCGGCGCGACCTCTCCCACCTCATCACTTTCCAGGGAGGCGCCCACGGGCATGCGCTGCTCGCGGTGCCGTCTCGCGAGCAGCTCGTCCGCATCCTGCGCTACCTGCTCGACGAGGAGGAGTTCCTCTCGCCCTTCGGCCTGCGCTCGCTCTCGCGCGTGCATGCCGCGCGGCCCTTCGCGCTGAGTCACGGGGGCGAAGAGTTTCGCGTCGCGTACAGTCCCGGCGAGTCGACGACCGGGCTCTTCGGCGGCAACTCCAACTGGCGCGGACCAGTCTGGTTCCCGCTCAACTACCTCATCGTCGAGGCGCTGGAACGCTATCACCACTTCTACGGGGACTCCCTGCGCGTTGAGTGCCCGACCGGGTCGGGCCAGATGCGCACGCTGGGCGAGGTCGCCCAGGAGCTGAGCCGCAGGCTCTCCTCCATTTTCATTCCCGGGCCCACCGGCGCGAGGCCTTGCCATGGCGAGGACGCCCTCTACGCCCGCGACCCCCACTTCCGGGACCTTCTCCTCTTCCACGAATACTTCCACGGCGACACGGGGCTCGGACTGGGCGCGAGCCACCAGACGGGCTGGACGGCGCTCGTGACCCAGTGCCTTCGGCCCCGGGGAGCAGGCCGGTGACGGCGGCGGACATCGGACGGAAGGAGTGGCTCGAACCGGACGGGCTTGGGGGGTTCGCGTCCGGAACCGTCTCGGGCGCGCGCACCAGGCGGTACCACGCGCTGCTGCTCACCGCGACGGAGCCGCCGACGGGGCGCATCGTCCTCGTCAACGGATTGGACGCGCTGGTGGAGACGCCTTCGGGCGCGTGGCCCATCTCGACGCAGGTGTACCAGCCGGGAGTGAGGCACCCGCAGGGCGAGGCGCATCTCCAACGTTTCGAAGGCGAGCCTTGGCCCACCTGGACCTTCCAGCTGCCGGACGGAACGGCGGTCCGCCACGAGCTCTTCGCGCGGCACGGGACGACGATCGTGGCGATGAGCTGGCGTCTGCTCGCGCCGGGCCGCGCCCGCCTGTCCCTGCGGCCGTACCTCTCCGGCCGCGATGATCACGCCCTGCACCACGAGAACCCGGCCTTCCGCTTCGCCCCGGAGGCGGAGGGCCCCTTGCTGCGCTTTCGCCCGTACGACGGCGTTCCCGCGATCGGCCTGGCCAGCAACGGCGAGTATCGCCACGAGCCCGACTGGTACCGCCGCTTCCTCTATGAAGAGGAACGGGCGCGCGGCCTCGATTGCGAGGAGGACCTGGCCTCTCCCGGGACGCTGCGCTTCGACCTGGGAAGAGAAGAAGCGGTGCTCCTCCTCGCTCCGCTACAGAGGCAGTCCAAGGGGCAGTCCGGCCCGCTCGAAGGCGTCGCGCCTCGCGCATGGCTCGAGCGCGCGCGGACGGCGGAGCGGAGCCGGCGCGCTGCCTTCCCCTCCGCCCTGCATCGCGCGGGCGACGCGTACCTCGTGCGCCGCGGCAGCGGGACGACCATCGTCGCCGGTTACCCCTGGTTCACCGACTGGGGGCGCGACACCTTCATCTCGGTCCGCGGTCTTTGCCTCGCGACCGGCCGTCTCTCCGAGGCGGCGAGCATCCTCACCGAGTGGGCGGGCCTGGTCTCCGAGGGCATGCTGCCCAACCGCTTCCCCGACCAGGGCGGGACGCCCGAGTACAACTCCGTGGACGCATCCTTGTGGTTCGTGATCGCGGTCTACGAACTTTTCAGGGCGGCCGGGAGCAAGCTCCCCCTGCATCGGGCCCAGCGCGAAGCGCTGACCGATGCGGTGGCCGCGATCCTCGAGGGCTACCGGAGCGGCACGCGCTACGGCATCTGCGCCGACACGGACGGTCTGCTCACCGCGGGCACCCCGGGGACGCAGCTCACCTGGATGGACGCGCGCGTCGACGGCCGGCCGGTCACGCCGCGCGTGGGCAAGCCGGTCGAGGTGCAAGCCCTGTGGTTGAATGCGCTGCGCGCGGGCGGGGAACTTCGGCCTGACCTGGCCGACCGCTACGGGGACCTCCTCGATCGTGGCCTGGCCAGCTTCGAGGCTCGCTTCTGGAACGAGCGGCTCGGGTGGCTGAACGACGTGGTGGACGTCGACCGTCGCCGCGGCGAAGACGATGAGACGCTGCGGCCCAACCAGGTGCTCGCGGTGGGCGGACTGCCCTGGCCGGTGCTCGGCGGCGACCGCGCCCGCCGCATGGTCGAGGTGGTGGGGGCGCGGCTCTGGACGCCGCTCGGGCTGCGCTCGTTGGATCCGGCGGCGCCCGGATACAAGGGGCATTATCCCGGAAGTCCGCGGGACCGGGACCTGGCCTACCATCAGGGGACCGTGTGGCCCTGGCTGAGCGGGCCCTTCGCGGAAGCCTGGTTGCGGGTGCGGGGCGATACGGAGGAGGCGCGGCGTGAGGGGCGTAAGCTGTTCGTCGAGCCGTTGCTCGACCGCCTTGGCGACGCCGGCCTTGGCCACCTTCCCGAGGTGGCCGACGCAGAGCCCCCTCACGCCCCCGGTGGATGTCCCTTCCAGGCCTGGTCGGTCGCCGAGCTCTTGCGGCTCCTTCTGGTCGTGCTGGAAACGGGCGGAGCAAAGGCCGGGCGCCGAGTCCTGCTCGCCGCTGCTTTCGCGCTCGGCACCTTCGGAGTGACGCCCCCCGTCCGGGCCTTCGAGCCCGACCTCAGCCCGACCGCCGCTCGCGCTTTCCCCATCGACGTGCACTCGTTCAAGGTGCTGGAGCGTGACTCGGGACCGCAAAACTATTACCGGACGCTCGACGAGCCGCTGCAAAGCTTCATCCGCGGCGTCTACCGGCCCGGGCTCGACACGGTGACGCTCTTCACCGAAGTGCCCGACGAGCTTCGCCGGGGCGCGCGGCGGGTGCGCTGGCGCTGGCGCGCCCTGGTGCTCCCGCGCGAAGGCAACGAGTGCGTCGACGACCGCGGCGACGCAGCCGCGAACGTCTACGTGACCTGGAAGCGCGGCATGAAGTGGTACTCGCTCAAGTTCGTCTGGAGCACCGAGGCCCCGGTGGGAGCAACCTGCAACGGCAAGCGCAACGCCTTCGTGGCGCAGGACAGCATCATCCTGCGCAGCGGGCCGCCCGTCGGCGTCTGGCAGGACGAGGAGGTGGACCTCGATCGACTCTTCCGCCAGCACTTCGAGGGCGGCGATCCCGCCGCCGAGATCCCGGAATTACAGGGCCTCGGCATCCTCAGCGACGGCGATCAAACCCACAGCGCCAGCGGAGCTGACTTCGCCGGCTTCGTCTTCTACAAATGACGAGAGCGCTCAAAGCCACGCTGCTCGCCTTTGCGCTCGGTTGCGCCTCGGCACCGCGCCCGCTGCGGCAGCTGACGGCGCAGGAACTTGAAGAGGAGCGGCTCGATCCCGAGGTGCGCGCGGTGCTGGCCTGCATCGACCACGGGCCGTATCCAGACCACTCGCCCCCGGCGCTGCTGCGGCGCGACCGCGCCACTTGGGACGCGCTGAAGCCCCTCGCCATGCAGCGGCTCGAGATGGCGCAGGTCCTCGATCTGCGCGTCGACGGCCCGAGCGGCCCGGTGCCGTTGCGCGTCTTTCGGCCGATCAAGGTCACCGAGCTCTTGCCGGCCATCGTCTACCTCCACGGCGGCGAGTACACGGCGGGCTCGCTCGACCTCTACGACAGCACCTTGCGTGCGCTCGCCCAGCGCTCGCGCGCGGTGCTGGTGGCGGTGGGCTACCGCCTCGCGCCCGAGGCGCCCTTTCCAGCCGCGCTCGCCGACGTGGACGTGGCGCTCCGCTGGGCCTACGACCACGCGGTCGAGCTGGGCGCCGACAAAAGCCGCCTCGCGCTCGCCGGCGACGACGCGGGCGCGACGCTGGCCCTCGCCGAGGCCGTGGCGCTGGGCGGCGCCGGCAACGGAGGCCCAGTGCTGCGGGCCCTCGCGCTCGCCTATCCCCTCGCCGATGCGCGAATGCAGAGCGCGTCCTGGCGTGAATTTGGCGACAAAGATTACCTGCTCAGCGCAGAAGGCTTTGGCCGCGCCCTCGGCTTCTACCTGGGCGCAACGTCGCCTGCTGACCCGCGCGTCTCGCCCGCGCTCCTTGCGCCAGCGGATCTCGCAAGGCTGCCGCCCACGCTCTTCCTCACCGCCGAGCTCGACCCCGCGCGCGACGACGAAGAACTGCTGGCGGAGAAGATCCGCAAAGCGGGTGGCAAGGCTGAGGTGCGCCGCTCTGCCGGCCTGGTGCACGGTTTCCTGCTGGTCGCAGGTGCGGTCGAGGTGGCCGCCGAAGCTCTCAACGGGATGGGCAACTGGCTGCTGGAGGCGCTCGCGCCCGCCCGGCATTGAGCAATGGTCTCGGTCCGCGCGGAGGGGTCATCGGCGCTCCTCCATGCGCCACTCCTGGAGGCGATGATTTCCGAAGTCGGTGACGTAGAGGTGGGTCCCATGGACTGCGACGGCCGAACGACTCCAACGGCGTTCCCTGGGCGTCGAAGACGCGAACTTTGCCGTGGGCGAAGTCCGCTCCGTAGATCCGCCCGAGCGCGTCGACGCCCAGCCCGGCTGCGACTCGGAAACCGAATACGCGCAGGCCTGGATCCCAGCCAACGATGTTCGTCGAATGTCCGTCCACGAAGCGCTGCAGCCTGTTGTTGTAGGCGTCTGCGACCCAGAGCGACCCGTCAGGCGCCACTGCCACGTCCGTGGGATAGTGCAGCTCGCCGTGCCAGACGCGCCCTGCCCGGCCCCAGCGCGCGAGCTTGCCGTCGAGCGAGAGCACGAGGACGTCGTGGCCGTAGAAGTTCGCGACGTAGACCACCCCGCTCTTGTCCACGGCAACGCCGGCGGGAGCGTCCAGTCCCTGCCCGGTGAGGTGGCGCACGAAGGTGCCGTCGAGCTTGAAGACCGAAATGCGGTCGTTCAGGTACTCGGCCACGTACAAGAGCCCGTCGGGTCCGATGGAGATGTGCATCGGCCGCTCCAGTTCGGCGGGCCCGTTGCCCTCGCGGCCGAACGTGCGCGCGAAGCCGCCATCGGGCTCGGATCGCCGGTCGAGCGCATCCACACCACCTGCTCGCGGAAGATCAGTTCGCCGTCGTGGACCGGCAGGGCCGTGTTCGACGTGATTGGTCCAGCCTCGGCTCCGGCGCCGAGGAACGACAGTCCGCAGATGAGCCACCCAAGCGCTCGATTGAAGCTGCGCACAGGGTGTCCTTCACGCGCCGTTCGTCATGTGGATCGAGCCCGGGGTGAAGCCGGCGTCCTTGATCGCCTGGCGGATCTGCTGCTCGGTGATGGTACCGGCGGGCGCTTCGGATTTCGCGCGCCCATCCTCGAGGTCCACCTTCACGTTCCGGGCGCCCGGCAGCGCGCGCAGTTTCTTCTCGATCCCGTACGCGCAGAACGGACACGCCATGCCCTGCACGCGCACCTCAATATGATCGGGGGCTGCCGTTGGCGCGGTCGCGACGGGTTGCTGGGCGTAGGCCGGCGCCGGCCACCGGGCGCTCAGTGCGCCGCGAACCGGCGCCGCAGGCGTGGCGCAGATCCCACGCCCATGCCAAACGCCACGTGGGCGATGAACCAGGCGACCGGCATCATCGCAACACGCTCACGCATCATCGGATTCAGCATCGGCAGGCCGCCGAAGGTCATCACGGCCCAGATCGCTACGCCGAACGCCACTCCTGCCATGACCATCAGCGCTGGACCTTCCGGAAGCCGGCGCCCCGCGATCCAGGCGATGACCACGCCGAAGACCATCGAATTCATCATGTGGATCATCAGGCCGACGATGAGCGGGCCATCGCCGGTCATCGCGTTCTTGCCGTAGAACGTCGCCGCGATGAGACGGAGAGGAGCGAGGAAACCCATCCCGCCTGCCGCCGTCGCCATCATCATGATCATCGCCATCAGCATCCCGCCGATGATCCCGGCGACGACGCCCCCAGTGACGATCTCTTTCGCCCCGCCCTGGACCTCGACACCTGCGCTCGGGACCGTCTGTGGAATCGCCATGATTGGCCTCCTCTTGTTTGTTGAACCTATGACTCGGCTCGTCGACGTCCGTTACGCGCGGCCGAGAAGCGCCTGCTTTGCTTAATTTAACGCGCGTCAGGATGGATCGGCGGAACCCAGGTCGCTGCCCAATGGACGGCGCGCGCCCGCCCGGAGGTCGGCGGCGACACGCGTTCTTCTGTAACGCCGTCGCTCGTTCGCGGTCAGGTTGGCACGCCGGAATCGAGGCACGCGATGACCTTCGACGTCGTCATCATCGGTGCATTGGCCGCCAGGCGGTCGGTCGGCCACGCGGTCTTTGAAGAATAGGAGCTTCTTTGTGTCTCTTCGTTTTGGCGGCGCGCGCTATGCGCTGGTCGTGATGGTCGCTGGCCACCTGAGCTTCGCCAGCGCTCCGGCCCTCGGCGCAAACGAGGAAAAGACGGAGATGGTCGAGGCAGGCGCGCGCTATGGCGCCTCGTGGCCCACGCGCCTCTTCCTGGGGTGGCAGTGGCGAGAGCTCTGGACCACACCCATCGAGGTGCCGGTGCTCGACCTGGGTCGCTTCGACGGAGGATTGGCTCCGAATCGCGAGGGAGGCGGGCTGCAGACGAAGAACCTTCATCTCAAGAGCGGAAACGACCACCGATGGGTTTTCCGCTCGGTCGACAAGGACCCGACGCGCATTCTGGACCCGGAGGTCCGCCAATCGATCCTCGCCGACATCGCGCAGGATCTGACCAGCACCGCGAACCCTGGAGGGGCGCTGGTGGTTGCGCCTCTACTGGATCGGGCAGGCGTGCTCCATGCGACGCCGACCCTCTTCGTCATGCCTGCCGACCCACAGCTAGGCGAGTTCCGCGACAGATTCGCCGGAGTCCTGGGCATGCTCGAGTCGCGGGACGAGCGCGACCTGCCAGGCGTCGACAAAGTGCTGACCACCTTCGAGCTCTTCGCCCGGCTCGAGGCGCGTAACGACGAGCAGGTGGACGCGCGTGATTATCTGCGCGCGCGCCTCATTGACATCCTGGTGGGCGACTGGGACCGGCACGACCAACAGTGGCGCTGGGTGCGCCTCAAGGAAGACGGCATTCGGCTTTGGCGCCCGGTCCCCCGCGATCGGGACCAAGCGTTCAGCCGCTTCACCGGAATCCTGCCCTCCATTGCCGAGTATTACACCAAGCAACTGGCCAGCTTCGGCGCCGTTTATCCGTCGATCGAGAAGCTGACCTTCTCCGGGCGCTATCTCGACCGCCGCTTCCTCGTGGGCCTGGAGAAGCGGGACTGGGAGGCAGTCACGGCCGAGTTGATGGCAGGGCTGAGCGACGCGGCGATCGCGAACGCGGTCCATCAGTTGCCCAAGGAGTGGTACGCGAAGGCGGGCGAAGAGCTCACGCGGATGCTCCTTTTGCGGCGCAACCAGCTCCCGCAGGCTTCCGAAGAATTCTATCGCTTGCTCGCAAAGATCGTGGACGTGCGCGGTACGGAGATGGCCGACGAGGCGGACATACTCCGCCTTTCAGACAGCTCGGTGGAGATATCGCTCTATCCTCGAGACGAGACCACTGGAAGCAGGCTCGGGCCCGCCTTCTTCCACCGCACCTTCAAGCCCGACGAGACGGAAGAGATCCGCCTCTATTTGCTCGGCGGCAAGGACCGGGCCGAGGTGCAGGGCCCGCCGGCGACGCGCATCCACCTTCGCATCGTCGCGCCCGGCGGCGAGGCAGAGCTCGTCGATCGGTCGCAGTGCTGCATTTCGTTGCATCACCTCGGCGACGCTCTGGCACGTCCCTCCGATGAGCGCACCCGCTTCGCGACACCACGCGACTGGGGCCACGACCTGCTCTTCTTCCCCCAGCTCACCTTCGACGGCACCCGCGGGCTGGTGGCGGGCGCAAGCGCCTCGCTCACCAACTTCGGGTTCGAGCTGGCTCCCTATTCGAATCAAATGTCATTCGGCGCCGCTTACTCGACAGGAACCAATCAGCCCCGTATCACCTATGCGGGCGATTTTCGCACACGGTCGCCGATCGCCCTCCTTTTCTCCGCCAGCTACTCCGGCATGGACCAGGTGAACTTCTTCGGCCTGGGCAACGAGACGAAGCGCGACGCAGCGCTCGCCGGAAGCGGGTTCTACCGCGTGTCGCAGAAGTTGCTCTTGCTGCATCCGTCGATCGATTTCTGGGCGTCCGGCCCGGTACGCCCAAGGATCGGCGTGCTGCTCAAGCACGTGTCTGGCGTAGAGGGCGCGCCCATCGCCGTCGCGAGCACCGGCATCTCTGGCTTCAGCGCGGGCACCATCGGCGCCGCCGAAGCGAGCCTGGTCTTCGACCGGACCAGCGGGGCATTCATCTCCGAACGGGGCTTCGCTCTCTCGTTGAGCGGGAGCTATTACCCCAGACTGCTCGACAACGCCGCCGCGTTCGAGAAAGTTCGCGCGGAGGCGTCGGCCTTCATCGGCGGTCATTTGCTGGCGGACGTCCTCCTCGCGCTGCGCGCGGCCGGAGAGAAGCTCTGGGGCACCTATCCATTCTACGAGGCGGCGTTCATCGGCGGCATTCCAGGCGCGGCCGGGTTCGATCCCGCGTCGGCGCACGGGAACCTGCTGCGCGGCCACGACCTCAATCGCTTCGCGGGCGATGCTTCGCTGGTCGGCAATGCCGAGCTCCGCGTCGCTCTCGGCAGCTTCAACAACATCCTTCCAACGCGGTATGGTGTGCTCGCGCTCGCCGATGTTGGACGCGTCTTTCTTGCCTCGGAATCTTCGACCCGTTGGCACACCGCAGCGGGCGGGGGCCTGTGGGCCACCATTCTGGCGGCGGTGCCGGGATATCAACTCTCCACCACCGTCAGCGCTCTCGTCGTCCGCTCCGACGAAAGCACCAGCTTCTATTTCGCGTCAGGATTCGGATTCTGACGTTTTGCAGGAGAACGAAGAATGAGCAAACGCGACTCCGACCTGGTGCAGCAGGCCAGCGAGCATGTCTTCCAGCTCTTCCGCAAGGCCGGCTCCGATAACCATCTCGTCTTTCACGGCTTCAAGCGGTCGCGCGACGTGGTGCGCGCCGTCAGGGAGATCGGCAAGGCGATGGATCTTCCCGAGGCCGATTTCGAGGGCGTGCTGCTGGCGGCATGGTTCTATCACTCGGGGCATGCCCTCGCGCACGATCCCGAAGGGAAGCGCAGCCTCGAGATCGCGCGGGAGTTCCTGGCCGGCCACGGCGCGAAAGAAGGGCAGATCGCAGGCGTGCTCGCCTGCCTGACCGCGGTGCGGCTCAAGGAGCATGGGACCACGCCGGACGACGTGCTCCGCGACGGGCTTCTCCTCTGGCTCGCCCGCCCAAGTCATCTCGAGGACGCCGAGCTGCTCCGCCTGGAGATCGAGCGCCGGGAGAACAAGGTTTTCTCGGACGTGGAATGGACCCAGCAGTGCATCGACTTCTTTGACCAAAATCCGTTCCGGACGCGCTACGCGCAGATCGAATATGACGCGGACCGCGCCGCCAATCTCGTCCGCCTTCACCGGAGGCTGCGCAAGAATCGTGATGAGGTGGAGGAGCAGAGGCAGGAGGAGACCAAGAGCTCCCGCGGCATGGGGAAGGTGATTCAGGACATCTACAGCATCCAGCTCCGCGCCCTCATCCGGCTCTTCGCCATCGCCGACCGGCGCACCAGCACCATGATCCGGGTGAATGCGCTGATGATCGGCATCATCGTCGCGCTGCTTGGCAAGCGGATCGCGGAGGAGCGTACTTTTCTGTGGCCGACCATCGCGCTTTTGGCGATGAACCTGGTGGTCATCTTCCAGTCCGTCTTCTCGATGAGCGGAACCCTGGCGCGGGTACCCGCAGCGGAGGGCGAGGCGCGCGACAACAACCTGCTCGCCTTTACCAACGAGATCCCGCTGACGCTGCAGCAGTTCGTCGGCCGAATGCGCGAGCTCGCCTACGACCCGGCCGCGCTGCAGCGAAGCGTGCTGGAGAATCTCTTCTACGCGCGCATGTTCCTGATCCGCCGCAGGCGCGCCTTGGTGGTCACCTATGGCCTGTTCATCGCCGGGCTCGCCTTGTCGGCGTCGCTGTTCGCAATGACGCTCATGCGGCAAAGCGGCTCGCCCTGAGGGCCGCCCTCGCGGCCGCGCTCTGTCTCTGCTGCGCGACGGCGGCAGGGGCACAGCCGTCACCGCTCGTCCCGCGCTCGTCGGCGTGGGCGGCGGTTTCCATGGAGGAACTGCGCGGGCAGTTCGATACTCTATGGGCCGTCAGCGATATCCATGGCTATCGGGACGAGCTCGAGCAGCTGCTGGTGGGCGCGGGGCTTGCAGTGCGAAAAGCCGGTAGCGCGCACGTCACCTGGAATCCCGGGAAAGCGCGACAGCTTCTCATTGTGGGCGGCGATCTGATCGACGGGGGACCCGACAGCTGGGGGACGGTGCTGCTTCTGCGCGATCTCGTCTCGCAGGCGAGCGCGGCCGGCAGCCGCATCATCGTGGTGCTGGGAAATCACGAGGTTGCGTACCTCGCCAATTCGAAGAGCGGCTCGGGAAGCAGCGAGGTCGACGTCTTCCTGCGCAGTCTGCCGGTGGCGGCATTCGTTGGTACCTGGCTGTTCGCTCACGCTGCCTATATCGATGCCAAGCCTGATTCGTCGGCGCTCGCAGCGTACTTCACCGAACTCGGACGGCTCTATTCGAACCAAAGGCCGGCTCTCTACCGCGCCTTGCTCGCGCCGCGATCGCTGACGGCGGCGCACGGGTGGTGGAAGCATCGGCGCGACTGTTCGCAGATGCAGGCGAAACTCCAGCTCCTCGGTCTCAGTGGAGTCGTCTTCGGACATGATCCGAACGCGCTGTTTGCGCGGGGGACACTGGCCATGAACCGCGCAGGCTGGCTCCTCAAGCTGGACGCGGGGCTGAAAAGCGGTGACTCGAGCGGCATGCTGTTGCGCTGCGAGGTCATCGACGTCGACGCAGGCGCCCGCCTGGAAATGGCCCGTGCTGGCTTGCCACTCTGCAATGGCGTCGCTAGCGGCGGCGTGCTGGTCCGGCTGCCGGTCCGCTGACCCGGCGCTTTCATCCGGCCGCCGCCACCTCACCCTCCGGGGACATCGGATGCTCGTGAGGCCTCAGCTTCGGGGGCACCACGCCCCCGCGCAGGCCACCTTGATCCAGCCAGGCGCGCGTGCTCCCGGCAGCGCGATCGATCAATTCTCCCGTGCGGGTGAAGTCGCCCGAAAAGACCGCCAGGGGGCAGAGTGGCGGCACCACCGCGATGGTCGCCACGCCGGAGAAGCGCTCGACGTCGACGACCAGCTGGCGGGCGATCAGCAGGCTGATCGCCTGGAGCAGCATGCCCAGGGCGCTGCGTGGCGGTTGGCTGGCGGCGCAATTGAAACCGGTTGGCAGGACGATGACGCGCTCTGCGCCTGCGGCGAGAGCAGCGGCGATCGGCGTGTTGCTCGACACGCCGCCGTCCATGAGCGAGCGCCCGCCGATCACCACTGGCGGGAAGATCGCGGGGATGGCCGCGCTGGCCAGAATCGCCTCGATCGCATCTCCGCTGAAGAGACGAACCTCCTCGCCTGAAAGCGCGTCGGCGGCCACGACCTGGCAAGGGATGGCCGCGTCCTCGAGACGCCGCACGGGCAGCTCCCGCTCCAGGAGGGCCCGGAGGGCGCCCGGATTGAACAGGAAGGACTGCCGTCCGAGAAAGCCGAGCAGTCCGTCGAGAAGGCCGATGGGAAACACGTCCTGTCTGCGGAGCCCCCGCCACACCCGCTCGAGCGCGCGGACGCCCTCCACCGTCGGGCCGCCCGCGAAGAACACGGCGTTGATCGAGCCTACCGAGGAGCCGAGAACCAGGTCGGGCTCGATGCCGTGCTCGAGGAGCGAACGGAGCATGCCGACTTGCAATGCCCCGAGACTCCCGCCGCCGGCCAGCACGAATGCAGTCTTCGGATGTGGCTTGATCGCCATGGTTCATTTCCCGGGGACCGCACGCAATGGAGGAGACGCGCGGGTTCAGTGAGCCGCGAACCGGTGCCGCAGGCCTGGCGCAGATCCGACGCCCATGCCGAACGCCACGTGGGCGATGAACCAGGCGACCGGCATCATCGCAACACGCTCACGCATCAGGTGATTCAGCATCGGCAGGCCGCCGAAGGTCATCACGGCCCAGATCGCGACGCCGAACGCTACTCCCGCCATCAGCGCTGGAAATGCCGCCGGGCGGCGACCGACGATCCAGGCGAAGATCACGCCGAAGACCATCGAATTCATCATGTGGATCATCAAGCCGACGATGAGCGGGCCACCTCCGGTCATCGCCTCGCCGCCGTAGACGGTCGCCGCGATCAGACGGAGCGGAGCGAGGAACCCCATCCCGCCTGCCGCCGTCGCCATCATCATGATCATCGCCATCAGCATCCCGCCGATGATCCCGGCGACGACGCCCCCGGTGACAATCTCTTTCGCCCCGCCTTTGACCTCGACACCTGCGCTCGGTACCGTCTGTTGAATCGCCATTTCGGCTGGCCTCCTCTGGTTTGTTTGTTTGTTTGTTTGTTTGTTGAACATGATGACTCGGCTCGTCGACGTCCGTTACGCGCGCGGCCGTGAAAGCGCTTGGTTCGGTCCAATGGACGGCGCGCGCCCGCCCGGGGTCGGCGGCCGCACGCGTTCTTCTGTAACGCCGCCGCTCGTTGGCGGTCAGGCGGAGCGAGGCACGAAATGACTTTTGACGTCATTGCCCGCGCCTTCGAAGTCGACGAGACCGCGGGCGTCATGAAAGTCCTGATCGATCCGAAGACCGAGCGAGTGCTCGGCGCGGCCATCGTCGGCGCGGAGGCCGGCGAGCTGATCCACATCTTCGTCACCCTCATGCAGGCGGGCGCATCCGCGCGCGCCATCGTCGACGCGGAGTTCGTCCATCCCACCTTTTCAGAGGGGGGGCAGTCGATGGTCATGAAGCTGGAGAGGTTCTCCCTGAGGTGATGCATGTCGGTGACGCTCCACGAAGGAACCAGCTTTCTCATCTCGCGCGAATCCGGCGACATCGTTCCAGGCGACGGGCGCGGCCTCTTCCACCAGGATGCACGCTTCTTGAGGCGGCTCGAAGTCCTGCTCGACGGGCAAGCTCCCGTCCTGCTCACGGCGCGCGTCCCCAAAGAAACCGAGGGAACCCATTTCCTCGCCAATCCCCCACTCGCCGGCGCGCCGATGGGAACGGTCGTGCTGGTGCGGCGGCACCTGCTCGGCGGCGGTTTGCACGTCGACCTCGATGTGGAGAACTACGGCGACGCGGCGGCGAAGCTGGCCTTGAGCGTCGGGTTTGAGACGGACTTCCTCCATATCTTCACCGTGCGAAAGGCCGTGGCGACCGGGGTCATTCCGGAGCTACCCTCCACGGTGCAGGTCGCGCCGGGCACCGACGGGCGCTCGGTCGTGTTGCAGGACGACCACGAAGGCGTGGTCCGTTCCACCACGCTCGAGTTCAGCGAGCGAGCGGAGCTATCGAGCGCCGCCGCGGTCTTCGCGCTCGATCTGCCGAAGCGCGGCACCTGGCACCTCTGCATCGACGTGTCGCTTCGCGTCGGCTCGAGCGCAGTGCGTGCGCGCTCCACCTGCGAGAAGCCCAGCGATCTTCAGCGCGAGCACGAGGCCCAGGCGCGCAAGACCGAGCTGTGCGAAGGGGCGTCGGAGATCGGGACCGACCATCCCGTTCTGGATCGAGCGTATCGCCAGGCAGCGCGCGATCTGGTCTCGCTGCGCCTGGTCGGCGAGAACGCCTGCGGCCACGCGTCGCTCGCGGCGGGCATCCCCTGGTTCATGGCGCTCTTCGGCCGCGACAGCCTCATCGCTTCGTACCAGACGCTGCTCCACGACCCCAGCATCGCGCGCGGGACGCTGCGCCTCCTCGCCCGCCTGCAAGGGACGAAGATCGACGAGGTCGCTTCCGAAGAGCCGGGCAAGATCCTCCACGAGTACCGCCGCGGCGTGGACGCGAGTGCGCGAAAGCTGATCCCGAAGTTTCCCTACTACGGGACCATCGACGCGACGCCGCTCTTCCTGGTGACGCTCTCGGAATACGCGCGCTGCACCGGCGACCTCGAGCTGGTGGACGAGCTGTGGGGCAACGTCGAGCGCGCCCTCGAGTGGCTCCACAAGTACGGCGATCGGGACGGCGACGGACTCCTCGAGTACGCCTCCAGGACCGGTCTCGCCAACCAGGGCTGGAAAGATTCCTTCGACTCCGTCCGCTTCCAGAGCGGCGCGATCGCCACGCAGCCGATCGCGCTGGTGGAGGTGCAGGGATATGCCTTCGACGCGCTCGCGCGCTGCGCCGAGCTGGCCCATCATCTGGGACGCAGTGAGCAGGCCGCAGACCTGCGACGTCGAGCCGATGAGATGCGCGAGCGAATCCTCTCGCGCTTCTGGATCGAGGAGGCCGGCTTCTTCGCCGAGGCGCTCGACGGCAACAAGCAAAGGGTCGACTCGATCACCTCGAACCCCGGCCACCTGCTCTGGTCGGGCGTGCTCCCGCGGGACAAGGCGAAGCTGGTCGCAGGCGTGCTGCTGTCGGAAGAGATGTTCTCCGGCTACGGCGTGCGCACGATGTCGGAGGCAGCCGGGGGCTACAACCCGATCAGTTACCACAACGGCTCGATCTGGCCGCACGACAACTCGCTCATCGTCGCAGGCCTCGTCCGCTATGGCCTGCATGACGAGGCCGCGGCGATCATCGGCGGTCTTCTCGACGCGCTGGCGGAATACGCCGATGACCGCCTGCCCGAGCTTTTCGCGGGCTACTCGGCCGACCGATTCGGCACGCCCGTCGAGTATCCCACTGCGAGCCGGCCGCAGGCCTGGGCGTCCGGCGCGGTCGTCTCGCTGGTGCGGGCGATCTTCGGCCTCGAGGTGGACGCATTCGCGAAGCGCGTCGCGCTCCGTCCGCTCGCGGTGCGCGGGCTGACTCGCTTGCAGCTTTCGGGAATTCGCCTCGGCGGACACGCCGTGCGCCTCGAGCTTCTGGGAGGCAAAGCGCGCATCACCGGCTTGCCCGACGATTGGAGGGTCGAGACGTGACGCGCACCGCTCCCGCGCTCGCTCCCGAGACCGAGGCTGCGCCCCGCTGGGGGACGCTGTGCGCGCACTGGCCGGAATACTTGAGCGAGTTGGGCGGCCTCGCCTGGGTGATGCTCGCCGCGGGAACGATCGCCGCGGTCATCTGGTATCCCGGCTCTCCCGTCGGCCGCGCCGTCACCGCCGAGCCTGCGCGCCGCGTGCTGATGGGCGTCGGCATGGCCAGCGCGGTGGTGGCCTTCGTCTATTCGCCGTGGGGCAAGCGATCGGGAGCGCACCTCAATCCGGCCATCACGCTCTCGTTCCTGTTTCTCGGAAAGATTCGCGCGCGGGACGCGGCCTTTTACATCGGGGCGCAGTTCTGCGGGGCGGTCCTCGGCATGCTGCTCTTCGCCGGACTCGCCGGCGCCTGGGCTTCCGACCGCCACGTCAACTACCTCGTCACCGTGCCGGGCCAATGGGGCGCCTCTGCGGCCTTCGCGGCCGAGCTCGGAATCACCTTCGCGATGATGACGCTGGTGTTGATGGCGAGCAACCTCGAGTGGCTGCGGCGGCTGACGGGTGTCCTCGCGGGACTCTTGCTCGCGATCCTCATCACCTTCGAGTCGCCCATCTCTGGAACGAGCCTCAACCCGGCGCGCAGCTTCGGATCGGCCGCGGTGGCGCGCGAGTGGACCGCGCTGTGGATCTATTTGACGGCTCCCACCGCCGGAGCGCTCCTCGCTTCCCTCGTGTACGCGCGCGGACTGGGCCGGCCAGTCTACTGCGCCAAGCTTCATCACCCGTTCGACCGGCACACAGCGAGGCCATGCATCTTCCGCTGCGGTTATGGCGCGGTCGCGGAGCCGGCACCGCAGCCCGAGAAGGCGAGGCACGCATGAGCGAGCGATACGATGTGATCATCGTCGGCAGCGGCGCAGGTGGCGGAACGCTCGCGTACAGGCTCGCGCCCAGCGGCAAGAAGATCCTCTTGCTCGAGCGCGGCGGTTTCCTGCCGCGAGAGAAGGCGAACTGGGACACGGTGCAAGTCTTCCAGAACGACCGCTACCACACCGACGAAGTCTGGTTCGATCGGAGCGGTCGAGAGATCCATCCCGGTACCGGGTACTGGGTGGGCGGCAACACCAAGGTCTACGGCGCCGCGCTCTTCCGTTTGCGCGAGCGCGACTTCGAGGTCATCGAACACAAGGGCGGCATCTCTCCGGCCTGGCCTCTCAAGTACCAGGACTTCGCTCCCTATTACGCGCAGGCCGAGACGCTTTACGACGTGCACGGAAAGCGCGGCCTCGATCCGACCGAGGCGGAAGGCCGCGAGGAATTTCCCTTCCCGCCCATCAGCCATGAGCCGCGGATTCAGGAGGTCCACGACCAGCTCAAGGCCAAGGGGCTCCACCCGTTCTACATCCCGCTCGGCATCAAGCTGGACGAGGCCGACCGCGTCAACAGCCCGTGCATCCGCTGCGACACGATGGACGGCTTCCCCTGCATGGTGAACGGCAAGGCGGACTCGGACATCAACTGCGTACGGCCGGCCCTCAAGCACGCAAACGTCACGCTGCGCACCGGCGTCAAGGTCCTGCGACTACTCACGGGCGCTTCGGGCCGCGAGGTCACCGAGGTGGAGGCGGAGGTCGCGGGCAAGCCCGAGCGCTTCCACGGCTCCATCGTCGTGGTCGCGTGCGGAGCGGTCAACTCCGCCGTGCTGCTCCTCCGCTCGGCCAACGACAAGCACCCGAAGGGCCTCGCCAACAGCTCCGACCAGGTTGGCCGCAACTTCATGAAGCACAACAACGCGGCGATGCTCGGAATCACCAAGAAGCTCAACCCCAGCGTCTTCCAGAAGACGATGGCCATCAACGACTTCTATTTCGGGGAGAAGGGCTTCCCCTGGCCGATGGGCCACATCCAACTCCTCGGCAAGTCGAACAAGGACATGCTCGCAGCCGACGCACCGGGGATTACGCCCAAGGCGATCCTGGAGCGCATGGCCGCTCATTCGATCGACTGGTGGTTCACGGGCGAGGATCTGCCCGACCCGGAGAACCGCGTCCACCTGGTGCAGGACAAGATCTATCTCGACTACACGGAGAACAACGTCGAGGGCTACGACCGGCTGCTCAAGCGCTGGACCGAAATACTGCGTTCGATCGATTGCGCCGAGCAGTTCATTCCCTGCTCGTTCTACATGCGCAAGAAAATCCCGCTGCAGGGAGTCGCGCACCAGGTTGGCACCTGCCGGTTTGGAACGGATCCGCAGACTTCGGTGCTCGACCTGAACTGCCGGGCACACGACCTGGACAACCTCTACCTGGTGGACGCGAGCTTCTTCCCCACCAGCGGCGCGGTGAACCCGTCGCTCACCATCATCGCCAACGCGCTCCGCGTCGGTGACCACCTGCTCGCGCGGCTCGGGGGAACAAGATGAGCCTCGTCCTTCTGCTGGCGCTGCTCAGCGCAGTCGAGGCTGTCGATGCCGTCGACATGACCGTCGCCGACATGGAGCCCTCGGTCCGCTTCTACACGCAAGTGCTCGGCTTCGAGAAGCAGAGCGAGGTCGAGGTGGCCGGACCCGAATACGAGCACCTGGAAGGGGTCTTTCCTCTCCGCATGCGCGTCGTGCGGCTGCGGCTCGGCGACGAAGCGATCGAGCTGACCGAGTATCTCGCGCCGCGAGGCCGCCCCATTTCCGTCGATGCGCGCAGCAACGATCGTTCTTTTCAGCACGTCGCCATCATCGTCAGCGACATGGACCGGGCCTACGCGGCCCTGCGCGCGGCGCGGGCCCGGCATCTGTCTTCCGGACCGCAGCGCTTGCCCGACTCGAACAAGGCCGCGGCGGGAATCCGCGCCTTCTACTTCGCCGACCCGGATGGGCACCCGCTCGAGGTGCTCCAGTTCCCGAAAGACAAGGGCGATCCCAGGTGGCATCGACCGACGGATCGCCTGTTCCTCGGCATCGATCACACGGCCATCGTCGTCGGCGACACCGACAAAAGCCTCGCTTTCTATCACGACCTGCTCGGATTTCGCATCGCCGGCGAGAGCGAAAATTCCGGGCCCGAACAGGAAAGGCTGAACGCGGTCTTCGGCGCGCACCTGCGCATTACCTCGCTGCGCGCGCCCCGTGGTCCCGGCATCGAGTTGCTCGAGTATCTCGCCCCGGGCGATGGCCGGCCCGCGCCACTCGACGAGGCCGCGAGCGACATCTTCCATCACCAGACGCGGCTGTTTGCGCACGATGCCTCCGGGCTCTTGCAGCAGCTCCGTGCGGGTCGCGCGCGCATCGTTTCCGGCGGGTTGGTCTCGACTCCCGAGCGGAAGCTCGGCTTTTCCCGCGCTCTCGAAGTGCTCGACCCTGACGGTCATCGCATCGAGCTGGCGGAGCCATGATCCAGTTCATCACAGACGAGGGCATCGAGGTCCCCGCGGTGACGGCCGCGCAGATGCGCGAGGTGGACCGGATCGCCGTCGAGGAAACCGGGCCGAACCTGTTTCAGATGATGGAGAACGCCGGCCGCAATCTGGCCGAGCTGGCGATCGAGCTTGCAGGGGTGCGGGCGCGCATCCTCGTGCTGGCGGGCCCCGGCGGAAACGGTGGCGGCGGCATCTGCGCCGCGCGGCATCTCGCCAATCACGGAGTGGACGTGGAGCTGTGCCTGGTCGCGCCCGACCGGCTCGGCGAGGTGCCGGCATTCCAGCTGAAAGTGTTCCGGGCCAGCGGCGGCCGAGAGCTGGAAGGGCTTCCGCGCGACCTACCCAGTCTGATCCTCGACGCGATCTTCGGCTACAGCTTGTCCGGCGCTCCTCGGGGGAAAGGCGCCGATCTCATCCGCTGGGCCAACCAGGGCGGCGCTCCCATCCTCGCGCTCGACCTTCCCTCCGGCCTCGACGCGACCTCCGGCGACGCGCCGGGCGAGGTGATTCGCGCCCGGTGGACGATGACGCTCGCACTGCCCAAGTCCGGATTGCATTCCGAGCCGACCGGCGAGCTCATCCTCGCCGATATCGGCATTCCACGCGGGGTCTACGCACGGATGGGGCTCGAGCACCGCACGCCGTTCGACAACCGCTACCGCGTGCGTCTCAGCCAGAGGAGATCTCCATGAAAGCGATCGCAGTCACGCCGGGAGTGAAGCACAGCGCGCGGCTCATCGAGGTGCCGACTCCTCGCCCGGGTTCGTCGGAAGTTCGCCTTCGCGTGCAGCGGGTCGGGATCGATGGCACCGACATCGAGATCGACCGCGCCGAATACGGGCAGGCCCCGGCCGGCGAGAAGTTTCTCATCATCGGGCATGAGAGCTTCGGCCAGATCGACGAAGTCGGCGCCGGAGTGCAGGGCTGCGCGGTCGGTGATCTGGTGGTCGCGCTCGTGCGCCGGCCCGACGATTGCCAGCCGTGCCTCTCGGGCGAGCCGGACATGTGCGTCAAGGGCGAATCACGGAGCGCGGCATCAAGGGCCGCCACGGGTACTTGTCCGAGTTCTACACCGAGTCTCCAGAATACCTGATCAAGCTGCCGCGAGCTGAGTGAGGTCGGTGTCCTGCTCGAACCGCTCACCGGGATAAGGCCGGGCCCTTGGCTCCCAGCTCGGCCGCATATTTCCTGCGCAACACGCGGTCGATGAGATGGTCGAGGCTGACCCATCCGGGACCGGAGAAGAAGAGCCAGAGGAAGCTGAGCGCGTAGAGCGGCTCGTCCAGCTCGACGAAGTCGTTGAGCCCGCCCACCTTCTTGAGCTTCACGGCCACCAGGGCCACCACCATGTTGATGAACATCGGGATGGAGACGAGCCGGGTGAACAGCCCCAGCATGATGAGCAGGGCGCCGAGAAGCTCGGTCCACCCGGAGAGCGCCGCGTTGAAGGCCGGCGCCGGGATGCCCCACTCCGTGAAGCGTTCGGTCATGCCTTCCAGGTTGTGTATCTTTCCCCAGCCCGTCTCGAGGAAGAAGTAGCCGACGAAGAGGCGCACGATGAGCTGCGGCACCCACTGCGCCCGAGTCAGGCGGCCCAACGCTTCGTCGATCCGTGTTGCCGTGCTCATGGAGTCTCCCCAGCGCGGATCCAGCCGTCCGCGAACCAGCTCGAGATGGCGCGGAAGGCCGCCTCCACCGCATCGGGGCGCCCCGCG
>JAYWBT010000216.1:0-2856 GCA_043781235.1 Deltaproteobacteria bacterium | reverse complement strand
ACCCTGCAGAAGGCCCTGGCCCGCGACCCGCTCAACCCCACTCTGGTGCACGACCTGGGCTGCCTCTACCTCTTTGACGGCGACCTGGTCCGCGCGCGACAGACCTTCGACCGTGAGCTCGGGCTCGCCAGCCGCGCCGCCAGCGGCGACATCTGGCCGATCTATCTCATGTTGCTCGAGAGCAAACCGAAAGAGGCACTCGAGGCGTCGGGCACGCTCGAGGTAGAGGGTTGGAGGTACGTCGGCGCCGCTCTCGCCGAGCACGCGCTCGGGCACGAAGCGGAGTCGGTCGCCGCGCTCGCAAAGCTCGCCACCCCGCAGTTCGCCTACTCCCTTTCGGTCCAGGTGGCGCAGGTCCACGCTTTCCGCGGAGAGCGGGACCGCGCCTTCGAATGGCTGGATCGCGCAATCACGAACCACGACCCGGGCATGATGCGGCTCAAGGTCGACCCGCTCCTGCGCAAGCTGGCCGGCGACCCGCGCTACACCGCGCTGCTCAAGAAGATGAAGCTGCCGCTGGACGACGGGGGCTGAGCCTGGACGCGGCGAACCTCATCTCCGAACTCAAGCGCCGCCGCGTCTTCCGCGTGCTGGTGGGCTACGGCATCGGCACCTTCGCGGTGCTGCAGATCGTCGAGCCGATCATGCACGCGCTGCACCTGCCCGACGCGGTGCTCACCTATACCGTCCTCGCGCTGGCGCTGGGCTTTCCGGTCGCGGTCGTTCTCGCGTGGGCTTTCGACATCAACGAGGGGCACATCGGGCGCACGCCTCCGGCGAGCGGACAGAAAGGCGCGCGGATCGGGCCCGTCCTCGTCGGCATCGGCCTCTTGGCGGCGGCTCCGGGCGTCGTCTGGTACTTCCTCCTCTCGGCCCACGCCAAGGCCGGGGCCGCCACGGCGACTCCCGCGGCGGCGGCGTCGATCGCGGTGCTCCCCTTCGTGAACCTGAGCAGCGACAAGGAGAACGAATACTTCTCCGACGGGATCACCGAGGAGATCCTCAACGCGCTGGCGCAGGTCGACGGCCTGCGCGTCATCGCGCGGACCTCGTCCTTTTCGTTCAAGGGGACGAACGACGACGTTCGCGCCATCGGCGAGAAGCTCGGCGTCGCCCACTTGCTCGAGGGCAGCGTGCGCAAGGAGGGCACCAGCGTCCGCGTTACCGCGCAGCTGATCGAGGTGGCCCAGGGCTCGCACCTCTGGTCGCACACGTACGACGGGGAGCTGAAGAACGTCTTCTCGGTCGAGGACGAGCTGGCGCGCGCCATCGTCCAGGCGCTCAAGGCCAGGCTGGCGCCGGGCGCGGCGCTGGTGCGGCAGACGACCGTGAGCAGCGAGGCGCACGACCTCTACCTGAAGGGCCGCTTCTTCTGGAACCAGCGCACGAAGGAAGGGATTGCGAGGGCGACAGCGCTCTTCGAGCAGGCGATTGCGATCGACCCGGGCTATGCGCTCGCGCATTCCGGCCTGGCCGACGGCTACCAGCTGTCCGTAGATTACGGCGGGGCCCGGTGGGCGGAGGCATCCCCGAAGGCGAGGGCGCACGCGATCAGAGCTGTGGAGCTCGACGACGGGCTCGCTGAGGCGCACGCGTCGCTAGGGCACGTCAGCGAGCAGGACTACGACAGGAGCGGCGCCGAGCGCGAGTACAAACGCGCCATCGAGCTCAGGCCCGGATACGCGACGGCGCACCAGTGGTACGCCCTCAATCTCCTCGACGTGGGGCGCCTCCCTGAAGCGCAAGCAGAAGCTGAGCTTGCCCGGCAGCTCGACCCGACCTCGTTCATCATCAGCAACTTGATCGCGGTTGTCCTCTTCGACAGACGGGCCTGGGACCGGGCCATCGAGCAGTCGCGGAAGGCGCTCGAGCTGAACCCCGGCTTCAGCGGGCCGCGCGTCTTGCTCGTTGAATCGTGTCTGCAGGCCGGCAAGTTCGCCGAGGCGCAGGCGGCGCTCGACGAGCCGACGCCCACTCCGAGCCGGTTGGACGACGTTCGCGCGGAGGTCCTCGCGGCTTCGGGCAAGCGTGCTGAAGCGCGACGCCTCCTGACGGACCTCGAGAGGCGCTCCGGCACCGAACCTCTTTCCCCCGGCCAAATGGCCTCCGCCTATGTTGCCCTGGGCGACAAGGATGCCGCCTTCGCCTGGCTTGCCAGGGGGATTGAGGAACGGGACCAGTCGCTCTCTGATCTGATGGCAAGCCCGTCGTGGATCCGATCCGCGCGGATCCCCGCTTCCACGCGCTGCTCCGCCGGATGAAGCTCGAGTAGGAGAACCCCGTGTCGCTGGTCGCCGAGCTGCAGCGCCGTCGCGTCTTCCGCGCCCTCGTCGGCTACGGCGTCGCCACCTTCGCCGTGCTGCAGATCGCCGAGCCGATCATGCACGGATTCCACTGGCCCGACGCGGTGCTTTCGTACATCGTCGCGGCGCTCGCCATCGGCTTTCCCGTCGTGGTCAGTCTCGCCTGGATCTTCGACGTCAACGCGGGCCGCATCGAGCGCACGGAGCCTGCACCCGGCCTGCGCGGCGTGCGCCTCGCCGCAATCCTCGTCGGCATCGGCGTGCTGGCGGCGCTGCCCGGCGTGGCCTGGTACGTCTTCGTGCGCGCCAAGCCGGCGCAGCCTGCGGCGGCCGCTGCAAGAATCGCCAGCATCGCCGTGCTGCCCTTCGTCAACCTCAGCTCGGACAAGGAGCAGGAGTACTTCTCCGACGGCATCTCCGAGGAGATCCTCAATGTGCTCGCGCGCCTGCCGGAGCTGAGCGTGGCGGCGCGCACCTCGTCGTTCCAGTTCAAGGGCGAGAAGCGCGACGTGGCGCAGATCGCCGAGCAGCTCAAGGTGCGCATGGTGCTCGA
>JAYWBT010000215.1:0-58742 GCA_043781235.1 Deltaproteobacteria bacterium | reverse complement strand
CCGGCGTCAACGTTGACGCTGCCTGATCCGGAGACAGATATGGAAAGTGTCCGGGCCGTGGCGATCGGCACGGTGATGGAGTTCGCAGTTCCGTCGCTTTCCAGCTACCCTTGGGGAATCGTCGCCGGCCCGGACGGTAACGGCTGGGTTGCCGAGGAAGGCGCGAACAAGATCGGCCGCGTTGCGCTCGACGGCTCCATGACCGAGTTCGCGCTTCCGACAGCAGCCAGCTATCCCTACAACATCGCGGCGGGGCCTGACTCACCGAACAGAATTCCAACAAGCTTGGTCGCATCACGGTCAATGGCACGATCACCGAATTCCCCTTGCCCATGCCCGGTAGCCGACCTCAGGGCATCGCTTCCGGGTCAGATGGCGCTCTCTGGGTCGCAGAGCTGAACGGGAACCAGATCGCGCGGGTGACGCCTAGCGGTGCCGTGACCGAGTTCTCGATCGCGACGACCAACAGCCTTCCCAGCCGACATTGGCCGGATCACGCCCGACGGCACCGTGACGAAGTTCCCGGTCCCGACTGCAAGCAGCAGCCTGCCTGCATTTTCGTCGGGCCAGATCGCAACCTGTGGTTCACGGAAGCAAATGCCAAAAAGGTCGCCCGCCTGACGCCCTGAGCGCGCGTTCCCACAGCTCACGATCCGCCGCCGGTTGGCGAGGCAAATGGCTGAAACGGCTGTCCCGACCGCGCCGAGGAGGATGCGCGTAATCGCCCTGGATTTCCTATGCGATCCGAGCGTTGGAAGAAGGCACGCTTCATGAAATGCGGGACGAAGACCCGCTTGACGTGCCCGCCCATGCGTGACCCGGCCGCGCTCTCCTGCGATACCCACTGTCGGTGCGGCAGGCCGGAGGACGCGCCCGCTGATGCATTAGCGATGCCCCATGCGACCGTGGACGTGCGGCTGATGAGTCGCTCGCCGTGCGCCAGGGGAACTACGCAACGACGTCCGCGACCACCGCAAAATACTTGCGGGAGGTCGCGGACGAGGTGCTGGACTTCTTCTTCAGCTCGCCCTCGCTAGGGGTGCTGGCAGAAAGAGTCGCCTTCGATTCCGGTGGTGCAGGACCCCTCCTTGCAGCACTGGCCAGCGGCACAGGCGTTGCCGCAGGCGCCGCAGTTGTTGCGGTCGGTCCGCGCCTCGATGCAGACGTTCGAGCAGAGCGTGCCCTGGCAGGCCGAGCACACTCCGGCGACGCAGGTCTCGCTGCCCGCGCAGGCGTTGTTGCAGGCGCCGCAGTTGAAGGGATCCGAGGTGAGGTCGGCGCACTGATCCTTGCACTGGGTGCGGGTCGAGGGGCAGCCGACGCACTTTCCGCTGGTGCAGATCTCGCTCGCCGAGCAGCTGTTGCCGCAGGTGCCGCAGTGGTTTGCGTCCTTGTTCAGGTTGAAGCAGGTGCCGCCGCAGAGCGAGCTGTCGTCGCAGCAGGCGGCGACGGTGGTGTCCTGGCAGATGTTGTCGGTGATCTTGTTCGAGTCCAGCGTCACGGCGCCGTTGCGAGCCAGCGCCCGGCCGTCGAGAGACGCGCCGGTCATGAGGCTGATGCTCGTCAGCGCGAGGATGTTCCCGACGAAGCCGGTGCCGGTGCCGATGGTGGCCGAGCTGCCCACCTGCCAGAAGACGTTGCAGGGGCTGGCGCCGTTGACGAGGCGAACCGACGAGCCGCTCGCGGTGGTGAGCTTGCTCGCAATCTGGAAGACGAAGAGCGCGTCGGCGCGGTTCTCGGCGTCGAGCACCAGCGTTCCGGTCAGCTGGGCGTCAGAGGTGAAGCAGTAGACGCCTGCCTTGAGGGTCTTGCCGCCGAGATCCTGGCCGGTGAGATCGAAGTCGCAGGGCCGCCCTGCGAGGTCGAGGTACGCGGCGGTGACGTCATTCTGCGCCTGCAGCGAGACGTCGTCGGCGGAGTGGATCGTGCCGGAGGTGAGGATTCCGGGCGGGAATCCAGTGACGGCGCTACCCGGGTTGACACCGACGTTGTCGTTGATGATGGACGGGCCGGTGTTGGTCACCGTCGAGCCGGCGAGCACTGCGAATGCTTGCGCAGTCCCGAGGACCGAGGTGGTTTGGACCACCGACGAGATCCGCTTGGAGCTCGCGGCGGGCCGCCTTCCAGATCCACAGGCCGCGGCCACAAGGAGGAAGCAGGAAAGAAAAGCCAGGGAGGATGAACTGAGCGACTGCAATCGACGAATTGGTCGAACCATTTGGCGCCTCGATTCAGAACGCCATTGGGCGTCCAGGAAGAATTGGAGAGTTCAAATCTGGGGTTGTGCAATCGCCAAGCCACGCGGAAACGCGGTTCCGACCCCTCAAGATGTTCGAAATGATTCGGTCGCCGGTTGATCGTAGGCAACGGCGTCCCCACAGCAGGAACTATCCGGACTTCAACGTCGGCGCCGCCGTGGTATCCAGCGCCGGGGCAGGTGCTGGTGGTCGAAGACGAGCGCAGGGTCCGCGCCTCCATTGCGCGCGGCCTCCGCGAGGAAGGATTCCAGGTCGTCGAGGCCGTTGCAGCTGCGGGCTTGGCTTGTCGCTCGCGCGCGCCATCGCCGAGGCGCACGGCGGCGCGCTGGAGCTGCTGCCTTCCGCGCACGGCGCGTTGTTCGAGCTGGGGCTGCCGCGCGCAGGATGAAAAATTTCTAATCTGCTCTTCAGCAGACTCTCAGCTGCGGTGGTTATCTTTGGCGCACACGCTCGACCAACCCAAGGGAGACGTCATGGCTCGCACACGACCGTTCGTTGCAGTCGCTCTTTCCACCCTGCTCGCGGCCCCGCTCGCCTTCGCCAAGGATCAGAAGCTCAGCAGAGCGCAGGTGCCCGCGGCCGTGGTCTCGGCGGTGGAGACGAAGTACGCCTCGGCAAAGCAGCTCGGCTGGTCGAAGGAGGTCGAGAACGGCAAGACCGGGTACGAGGCCAAGCTCGACAACGGTCTCGAGGTCACGGTCTCGCCCCAGGGGAAGATCCTCAGCGAGGAGTCGGTCATCGCCTTCGAGCAGCTGCCCGAACCGGTCCGTCAGGGCTTCGCGGCCAGCAAGTACGGCAAGTGGAAGGTCCGCAAGGCGGAGAAGATCGTCGAGGGAGAGAAGACCAGCTACGAGATCGCGGCGCACGCAGGCAAGGCGGGCGCGGAGGTGCTCTTCGACGCGGCGGGGAAGATGGTGAAAGAAGAGAAGACCCCGGCGAAGGGCGACTGACCTCTTCCTCTTACCGCGGGCCGTGCCTGCGCTGCAGCTGCTCGGTCAGCATCGCGCGCACGTTGTGCAGGTCGATGGGCTTATCCAGGCGCGGGTTGGGCACGCGATCGAGAAAGTCACGCGCGGCGGGAGTGAAGGCCCCGCCGGTCATGAACACCACCCGGTGGGCGAGCGGCGGCGCTTCCTTTTGCAGCTGCTCGAAAAAGGCGATGCCGGTCATTTCCGGCATCATCAAGTCGCAGAGGATGAGATCGAACGCCTCGCCGGCACGGATGCGCGTCAGCGCCGCAAGCGCCGAGGTCTCGCTGGCGACATCGTGCTCCGGAAGGACCCGCACCATCGCGGCGCCGATCAGCGGCTCGTCGTCGATGATCAGCATCCGGCCCCTGGCCCGGGCCGGGAGGGTCGCGGCCGGCGTGGCCTGCGGCACCGGCGCCGCGACACGGAGCGCGACGTGCACGGTGGTGCCGCGGCCGAGCTCGCTCTCGACGGTGATCTCCCCGCCCAGCGCGGTGACGATGTTCTGGCAGATGAACAGCCCCAGGCCGGTGCCGACGCCGATGGGCTTGGTGGTGAAGAAGGGATCGAACAGGCGCGTGAGGTTCTCGCCGGAGATGCCCGTTCCCGAGTCGCGCACGTCGATGATCACGCAGTCTCCATCGACCCGCGTGGAGAGGCGGATCTGGTTGCGTTCGGCCGCGCCTTCGGGAATGGCCTGCGCCGCATTGATCAGGAGATTGAGGAACACCTGGCCGAGCCGCGACTCGTTGCCCAGCACCAGCGGCAGCGTGGGGGCGTAGTCCTTGCTCAACCGCGCGCGGTGCCGCATCTCGTTCCAGGCCATGTTGGCGCTCGCGTCGAGCACGCGATGCAGATCGACGGGGCCCTGCTTGACGTCGTCGCCGCGCGAGAACGTCTTCAGATCCCGCACGATGTTGCGCACGCGCTCGGCGCCGATCTGCGCCTCCTCCAGCGCTTCGAGGACGTCGCGGCTCTGTTCCGGGAGGCGGCCGGCGACGTATTCGAGATTGGCCATGACGTACGCGAGCGGGTTGTTGATCTCGTGCGCCACGCCCGCGGCAAGCGTGCCCACCGAGACCATGCGGTCGGCCATCATCAACCGCGCCTCCATCTGCTTGCGGTCGGTCACGTCGCGGAAGTTGCTCACCACGCCGCGCACCGCCGGGTCCGCGAGGAGGTTGACCACCACGCTCTCCAGCTCGCGCCAGGAGCCATTGCTGTGGCGCAACCGCGCCACGATCGTCGCCGGCTCGCCGGGCGTTGCCAGCATCGCGGCAAACTTCTCCTCCGTCCGCGGACGGTCTTCGGGATGGACGAGGTCGAGGATCGGGCTCCCCGGCGCACCGGCCCCGGGGCCGAGGATGCGCGCGACCGAGGCGCTGCTGAAGATCACCCTGCCGTCGGCGCCGACGACCATGATGCCGTCAGAGCTGTTTTCGATCAGCGCGCGGAACCGCTGCTCGCTGGTGCGCAGCGCCTCTTCGCCCTGCTTGCGCTCGATGGCGCGCGCCACCTGGCTGGAGACGAAGGTGAGCAATTCGGTGTGGCGCTCGTCGTAGCGGAACTCGCCCGAATAGATCTGCGCCGACAGCACGCCCACCGTGCGCTCCTGCGTGCGCAGCGGAACGCCGATCCAGGACTGCGCCGGCACGCCCACTTGCTCGACCTCGCCGCGCGTCTCCAGCGCCTCGAACTGGGACCGATCGGTCAGCGTCAGCGCGTGGCCGGTGCGCAGCACGTACTCGGTCAGGCCTTTGCCGAGCTTTTCGGCGCCGGTGGGGATATCGCCGCGCTCGTCGACGTAATACGGAAACTCGAGCACCTCCCTCGTCCGGTCGTGCAGCGCGATGTAGAAGTTCGGCGCCGGCATCAATTCGGAGACGATCTGGTGAATGGCCGTCAGCAGGTGGTGGACCGTGCCCGTCGCATTGGCCGCCTCGGCGATGCGATAGATGGCGTCCTTCGCGCGCTCGGCCTGCCGGCGCTCGGTGATGTCCCTGGTGACGGTGAGGAGGTATTGCTTGCCGCCGGCTGAAAAGACTCGCGAGCTGAGAGTGGCGATGAACTGCGACCGATCCTTCCGGCGGAACACGACCTCGCGATCGCGCACGTAACCGTCGGTGAGCAGCGAGTGGAACAGGGCGGCGCGCTGCGCGCGGTCGACCCAGAGGTCGAGCTTCAGGGAGGTGGCGCCGACCGCCTCGCTCTGCGACCAGCCGCTCATCCGGCAATAGTTCTCGTTGACGGCGATATTCACGCCGTCCTCGAGCAGGCCGATGCTCATGGCGTCCGCAACGGTTTGGAACGCCACCCGAAACCTCTCCTCGCTCTCGCGCATGGAGCGCTCGAGTTGCCGCTGAACGGTCACGTCCTGCAGCGTGCCCAGCACGCGCCGCACGCCGCCCTGCTCGCGCATCTCTGCGTGCGTATGACCGACCAGCTCTCCCGCTGGAAGCTGGAAGCGCAACTCCAGCTCGGCGCGGCCTTGCTCGAGCACGACGGCGAGCGCCGAGTCCAGGCGCGCGCCGTCGCCAGGCCGCAGCAGCGGCAGCCACAGATCGAAGGACGGTGCGGCGTCGGCGGGGATCCCGAGCATGCGGTGAAGCTCGGACGACCAACGGGTCTCTTTCGTGTCCGGGTTCCACTCCCAGCTCCCCAGGTGCGCGATCCGCTGGGCGTCCGAGAGTTTTTCCGTGGCCTCGGCCAGCGCGCGGTCGGCGCGGCGCCGTTCGGTCACGTCGGTGGCGATGATCAGCCGCGCGGGGCGGCCGGCTGCCTCGGTTTCCTGCGAGACGATGTCCATCTCCAGGACCGCGCCGCTTTTGATGCGGTGCCTCCAGACCCCGAGCCCGCGGGGCCGGCGGTCGAGCGATGCAAAAGTCTCCAGAAGGCGCGGAACGTCTTCTGCCGGCCGGATGTCGGTCACCCGCATGGCGAGGAACTCCTCGCGGGTAAAGCCATACAGTCCGACGGCCGCCTCGTTGACGGCAAGGTAGCGCAGGGTCTCGACGTCGTAGATAAACGTGGGCAGCGGGATGTTGTCGAGCAGCGCGCGATACCGCGCCTCGCTCGCCGCGAGCAACGTCTCGAGGTTTGCCTCTCCACCCATTGCCTCGAACATACCCCTCCTGTTCGAGGATTGCTGGAATGCATCAGGACATGGTCTCACCGGCTCGCACCGTATTGGCAAAGCCATCCGCACGGTTCATCTCAATGCCCCGGTCCGTGGTGGATTGGGAACAACAGATGGAGTCATAGATATGATTTGGACCCTCCGCAGACTCTCCGCAATCCTCGCCGTGCCGGCCGCCCTGGCGCTCTTCGCCGCGTGCGGCGGCAACGTGCCGTCCGGCACCGAAGCCGATCGCGCCGGCCTGACCCTGGGCACCCACGCGCACCTGATGCCGATGGACTCGCCGGAACACTCGGTCGTCCCGGCCGCGACGGCGTCAGACCTGACTTACCGCGGCGGCGCGGTGATCTCGAATGTGAAAGTGGTGCAGGTGCTCTGGGGCTCCGGCAGCTATCTGAGCAACATCACCAGCTCCGGCTCGCCGAACATGGGCAGCGCCTATACCGCGATGACCAACAGCAACTATATCGATTGGCTCGACGGCGATTACCGCACCACCGCCGACAACGTCGGAACCGGCACCAACCAGCACGTCGGCCGCGGGTCGTTCTCCGCGAAGGTCCAGATAGCTCCCAGCACCGGCTCCGGCAACGTGAACGACAGCCAGATCCAGACCGAGATCAACAACCAGATCTCGTCAGGCGCGCTCCCCGCAGCGGACGCCAATACCATCTACATGGTCAACTTCCCCGCAGGGATCAGCATCTCGCAGGGTACCTCGAGCTCGTGCGTCGCCGGCGGCTTCTGCGCTTATCACGGCAACTTCATCCGCTCGGGCGTCGGCTCGGTGAAGTATGCGGTGCTCCCGGACATGCAGCCCGGCTCGGGCTGCGCCTCCGGTTGCGGCAGCAGCACGAACTTCAACAACCAGACCTCGGTCGCCTCGCACGAGCTGATCGAGGCGGTCACCGACGCGGACGTCGGCACCAACAGCCTCGCCTGGTACAACGACGCACAGGGAGAGATCGGCGATATCTGCAATGCGCAACAGGGCAGCGTCACCGGTCCGGACGGCCTGACCTATACGGTGCAGAAGGAGTGGTCCAACTCGTCCGCGGCGTGCATCGTCGCCAAGAGCACCCCGCCGCCTCCGCCGCCGCCCGGCGGCAACCTGACCAACGGCGGTTTCGAGACCGGCAGCCTCTCCAGCTGGACCGCGTCCGGCTCGACCTCGGTCTCCACCACCGCGCACAGCGGGACCTACTCGGCCATGGCCGGAAGCACCAGCCCCACTACCGACAGCTCGATCAGCCAGACTTTCACGGTGCCGAGCGGCTCGACCCAGGTTTCGTTCTATTACCAAGTGCATTGCCCCGATACCGTGACCTATGACTGGGCGAGCGCGACCCTGACCGACAACACGGCCGCCACCACCAGCACCGTGCTGGGCAACACCTGCTCCAACAGCGGACTCTGGGTGCAGGCCGCCGCCGCAGTGACCGCGGGTCACAGCTATACGCTGAAGCTGGCCAACCACGACGACAACTACGCGAGCGACCCGACCTATACGCTCTACGACGACGTGACCCTGAATGGCTCGGCGCCACCTCCTCCCCCGCCGACCGGCACCACCCTGACCAATGGCTCGTTCGCGACCGGGCTCAGCGGCTGGACCGTCTCGGGCACCTGCTCGCCGGTGGCGGCGGGCTCGGTCCCGGGCGATACCACGGGCGCGCAGTGCGGCTCGACCAGCCCGACCAGCGGCGACAGCTCGATCAGCCAGACCTTCACCGTGGCCTCAGCGGCGACGGGGCTGTCGTTCGCCTACAACGTGCACTGCCCCGATTCCGTGACCTATGACTGGGCGGCTGCGACGCTCACGGACGTGACCACCGGGACGACCGCGACGCTGCTCGGCAATACCTGCTCGAACAGCGGCGCGTGGACCACGGTCTCGGCCTCCGTCACCGGCGGGCACAACTACACGCTCAAGCTGATCAGCCACGACGACAACTATGCGGGCGACGCGACCTATACCTGGTTCGATAGCGTCGCCGTCCAGTAGCGCTTCGCAGCAATCAGGGTGGTGACCGGCGGGCGACTCCTTCGGGGGCCGCCCGCGCGGCGTGCGCGGCGCGGCAGGCAAAAGCCCCGCGCGCTGGAGAATGTTGTCGGTGATGATCTGCAGGCGCGCGTCCTGATATCCCGCCGCCGAGAGCCCATAGGCCCAATGGATGGTGCCGGCGGCAAAGACGAACGCTCCCGAGGGCGCCGTATAGAGGGTGGTAGTAGCCGCTCACCCACGATGGGTCCGTCTGGATGCTGAAGGTCGTCGGCCAGCCGCACTCCATCAAGCCCGTCGCGGTCGGCGTTGGAATGGGCTGCGGACTCACCGGCACCGAGTCGCCGCCGGCCACCATGCGGCCTCCCGCGCCTGCGTAGAAGCCCATCCGATAGAGCTGCCACGACAGCGTGTGGCCGGCTTCGTCGTCGCTGACGTGGATATCGACCGGCTCGCCGTGGTTGACGCTGGCGGCGCCCGCGTAGCCTTTGAGCTATCCCCCCGTGGCGACCTGATCGAGCTGCCATCCCGGGTCGCCCGGCAGCGAGTTCTCGGCCGCGATCGGGCTGACCGCGAGATCCGCGGCGCTGCGCACCGCTGCCCGGGGCGGAGGGGCGCCACCGGAGCAGGAGAGAATCAACAGGGAGGCCGCGACGACGAGCGATGGTTTTTCCACCGCTCAAAGGATGGACATGAGCAGGCGGTCGGGAAACTGTCGTGCGCAGTCACGAGACGCCCGCCCGCCCGCCCGCGGCCCGGCGCGAGCGCTACGCCAGCGGCTTCCGCGCCACCGGGCGAAGCAGCTCCTTGATGCGCGCGAGCGTCCCGAAGGCGGCGTGCTTGGTGGCATCGAGCAGCAGGGAGCGGCCCACCGGCGTCGGCGTGACGCCGAGCTTCCGCAGCTTCGCGTTTGCCTTGTAGAGCAGCTCGCGCCGCTGCGACATCGGCGTGCGGAAGGTGATGCTGAAGCTCACCGAGACCTCGGGCCCGTTCTGCACCCAGTGCGGCACGGTCACCGGGAAGTGCAAGCCCTGCCCGGGCGCCAGATCGTTTTTGTACGCGCTGGAGAGGAACTCGGGCCGGTAGGGCAGGTTGCGGTGCTTGAAGTTGGAGTGGAAGGTCTCCAGCTCCTGCTCGGAGATGACCAGCCGGTCGCCCGGATCCCACATATGCACGGTCTTGTGGCCGCGGATCTGGAGCAGGAAGTTGTGCTCCGGGTCTAGATGGAAGGGCGTCACCGCGTTGGGGGAGGAGAGGAAGATGAAGCCCTCGCGCCGCAGCATCTTGCCGCCGGGAACGTGCGGCGCGATCTCGCTCAGGCACTGGTCGAGCATCTCGCCGTAGGCGGGGTCCTGCTCGACGCGCTTGAGCACCATCCACGAGCCGCATTCGGCGATCCGGCGCACCGTCTCCTCGGGCGAGAGCCCGTTGCGCGGCGTGTCCTCGGGCCGCGCGCTCACCGGCAAATTGCCGCCGTTGTACTCGACGAACTTGCCGGGCAGGCGGCGCGCCAGCTCGACCAGCCGCTCGACAGAGAAAAGCGGGTGGCCGGCGAGCCCGTGCTGAATATGAAATGGCTTGGAGTCGAAATAGGCGCGGAAGAGCTCGGGATCGATCTGGAGGAGATTGGTCTCAGGCATCGTCCACCCTCCGGTGCGGCTCGGTTCGCTTGACCAGCGCGCGCGCCCAGCGGGCGAGCGGCAAGAGCGCAAGCAAGAGCGCCTTGCCGTGGCCACCCGGCGCGATGAATAGCGTCTGCATCTGCCGGCGCTCGGTCCACAGGCGATTGATCATGAAGCGGTTGGGCGCGGCGCAGGAGTCCATCCAGCGCAGGCCCTTGTGGTCGTGCACGCGCTGCACGTTGTCCAGCTCGAGCAGGACGCCCGGCGAGAAGCGCGAGTAGCTCTCGTCGAAGGCGATCTTGAAAGCGAACGACCCGTCGCCGGCGAGCAGGTTGTACTTGAGCGCGATGGGCCGGCCGTCGAGCCTCAGGCCCAGCATCATCAGCCGGCCGCGGCGCAGCGCCTCGGCGCTCACCTCCTCGAACCAGCGCAGGTCGCCCGCGGCGCTCTTGACCGCCACCGCCTCGCGGCCCTTCCAGCCGGCGGCCTCCAGCGTGACGAAGTCGTGGAGCCACGGCTTGAGGTCGTCGCCGGGCGCGAGATGGCACAGTTCGAGGCGGCCCTGCTCGGCGAGGCGCGACCGCTGCCGGCGCAGCTCCTTGCGCCGTTTACCGGCGAGGGCGCGCTCGAGATAATCCTCTCCACTCGGCGCGGGCTTGAGCAGCGCGCGCGTGTACCAGGCGCCGACCTGCGACGGCCACCCGCGGTGGTTGAGCTCGTTCACCAATAGATTGTGGAACTCGCCGTCACCGGGGATCTCCGGCATGCGCAGCAGCGCGGCGTGATCGGTGAGCCAATCGAAGAAGCGCGCGAGCGCGGCCTCGCCCTGCTGCGCGCGCACGAGCGGCGTGCAGAGATAGCAATAGCGGTGTTGCCAGAGCTGCGCGATGCGCACCGGGCCGGTCTTGCGCCACTCGAGAGGGAAGAGCCCGATTAGTTGCCGTGCGCCCTTGCGCCGCGACGGGTGCGGTCCGAAGACGAGCACGATCTCGATGGGCCGCGCGGCGCCGAACTCGCGCAGCGCGGAGAGGAGCATCCAGGGCTCGTAGAACGGGTTGGGCTCGATGGCGGCGGCGGCGAGGTCCTCGCACTCGGCGAAGACCGCGGCGAGCTGCGCGGGTGTGGTCGCCGTCTCGATCCACAGCGCGTCGGGATTGACCGCCGGCTGCGGCGCGGCCTGGCCGGGGACGCTGGCGTCGGTGAGGAGCAGCGCTTCGTCCGAGAAGGCCGGCGTGAGGCCGGGTGGCTCCTGCGCAGGGCGCAGATCTTCCGCTTCAATGCTCTGTGGCAAGTTGAACAGCCTCCGATGGATCAAGAGCGGGGATACCTCCAGATGTAGGAAGCCACCGCTGCCGCGAGAAGGCGCTCCGCGAAGATTACCCGTCGAGAAGTGTGCACTGCGGGCCGGAGTGTTCGCCGTCCGACAGTGCTTATTGCGCTGCCGCCGTGGCGCTCGCCACGACGGCGGCTCCCGGCGGCAGGCAGCGGGCCGGCACCACCACCGCGGGGGGCACCGGGCAGCGCGTGCACGGCTTGCGCAGCGGGATCAGCAGGCGCTGGTCGAGCGAGAGAAAGGTCCTGCGCAGCCGGTTCGCTCTGAGGATGGCGGGCACGGTGGTGGCATAGGCGCGCGCGATGGCGCCCAGCGTCTGGCCGCGCTTCACCCGATGCACCGCGACGTTTTGGTCGGGCCGCTGCGCGAGCAGCGGCGCGATGCGCCGGCCCAGCTCCTGCGATCGCGGCGCGTAGAAGCGGACGTGGAAGTGATCGCGGTGCCGGCGCGCGTGCTGCACGATCGACGCCTTGCCCGCGCGGAAGATGCGATCGAGCCAGGCGCGATCCTCGCCCGCCGCGAGCGCGTGCGTCCGCAGCACGTCCTGGATGCCGCGATCGACGAGGATGACCTGCACGTCCGTCTGCGTGATCAGCGCGCGCAAGAGCGCCCAGCTCCGCGCCGGATCGATGAAGCGCTCGCGCCGCCCAGGCCCGCCGGGCACCGCGTCGCCCTTATAGAAGAACGCGATATCCGCATCCCGCCCCGATTGATGCGACTTGTGCGGGTGCAGATAGCCGCCGTCGCGCGCGCCGATGTGGCTGAGCCGGGCCGGCGCCGATTCCGGAAACTCGTCGTGCACCGCGCGGAAGGCGAGCGCGAGCGCGTCCACCGTCTCCCGCGTGCCCCACGCCAGGTCGGGCCGCTGGCAGATCCAGGCCGGGTCTATGCCCATAGGAATCGCATTGATCACGCGGCCCTGGTCGGCGAATCCCACCGAGATGCTGTCCAGCGACGCCAGCTCGTCGCGCCACCTGCGCGCGAGCTCGGCGTCGGAGAGCTCGCCCGAGTAGCGCAGGCCCGGCCCCGCGGCGGCGGCGGCGCCGGATTCCGACTCGGCGTCCTCGCTGTCGGAGTCCGCTTCGTCGTCGCTGTCGTCGGTCGCCGGGGTCGCGGCCTCGGAAGGAAAGAAACCGGCCGGCGCGGCCGAAAGCGGAGCAGCGAGGAGCAGGCGCAGCGCGAGGAACGAAGCAATCGGGAGCGCCATTGGTCATCAGCCTACGCGAAGTGCGCAGGCCGTCCCAGAATAAGGCGCTCCTCGCCGCGCGATTATTTCTGCAGGTCGTCCATTGTCGGCAGCTCGCTCAGGTTTGGCTGCAGCTGGATCTCGATGCGCCGGTTTTGCCCGCGGTGCCCGTCGGTGTCGTTCGCCACCACCGGATCGAACTCGCCATAGCCGACCGCGCCCAGCCCCTCCGGTTTCAGCCCCTTGGCGACGAGGTAGCGCGTCACCACCACCGCGCGCTCGGTGGACAGCTCCCAGTTCGAAGGAAATCGCGCGCTGTGGATGGGCTTGTCGTCGGTGTGGCCCGCGACCAGGAACTGCCGGTCGCTGAAGCCCGCGAGCGCCTGCGCCACCTGGGCCACCGCATCCTGCCCGGCGTGCTTGAGCGTCGCGCTGCCGGAGTCGAAGAGCACGTCGTTGGGAAGCGAGATGAGCATGCGGCCCTTGCGGATCTTCACTTGCAGCTTGCCCGCGTCGATCATCGAGCGCAGCCGGTCGGTCAGCGAGCGGTAGGTCGCCGCGCGCTGCTCGGCGGCCGCCTTCTGCTTGTTGAGCTCCTCGAGTTGCGCGTTGGTCGCCTGGAGCAGCTTGTCGAGGTTGGCCTTGTCCGCGCTCGTGCCCTGCAGGAGCTTGTTGAGGTCGTCGGCGCGCTTCTGCGCGTCGGCGAGCTTCGTCTCGAGCTCCTTGCGCGCGGCCTCGGTGTCGGCGAGCTTCTTCTGCAGCTCGTCGGCGTGCGACTTGTCCTGCCCCTTCACCTGGTCGAGCTCGCCCTGGTGCTGCCGGTTCAGGTCCGCGATCGCCCTCTCGTGCGTCGAGGTGGTCACGCAGCCGGCCCCCAGCGCGCCGGCGAGCATCAGTCCAACCAACCCGGTAATGCCGGTCCGCATTCGAGCCTCCCTGGAGCGCAAGGCCGGCAGTCTAAAGGCCGAGTCGTTGGTCCACAAACCAATCGCGGAGGCACGTTGCACATCTCGCCCGCATCTCCCTTGTGAGCCCGGGTTGCATGCGTTACGACGCACCCGCGGCTCGCAGCCAAAAGGAGAGCATCGTGGCCAAGGTTCCAGACGCTGACCCGGTGGAGACGCGCGAGTGGCTCGACGCCATCGAGAGCGTCATCGCCAACGAGGGCCTCGAGCGCGCCCACTTCCTCCTCGAGCGCCTGCTCGGCCAGGCGCGAAAGGGCGGCGTCGACCTTCCCTTCAGCGCCAACACGCCCTACGTCAACACCATCCCGGTGGACAAGCAGCCGAAGCGGCCGCCCGACTTCACCATCGAGGGGCGCCTGAGCGCGCTGACGCGCTGGAACGCGATGGCGCTCGTGGTCCGGGCGAACAAGGAATCGAGCGAGCTCGGCGGCCACGTCGCGAGCTATGCCTCGGCCGCGACGCTTTACGACATCGGCTTCAACCACTTCTGGCACGCGCCGTCCGAAGACCATGGCGGCGACCTGGTTTACCTGCAGGGCCACTCCTCGCCGGGCTTCTACGCGCGCGCCTTTCTCGAGGGCCGGCTGACCGAAGAGCAGCTCAACAACTTCCGCCGGGAGGTCGACGGCAAAGGCTTGTCGAGCTATCCGCACCCCTGGCTGATGCCGGACTTCTGGCAGTTCCCCACCGTCTCGATGGGCCTCGGACCCATCATGGCCATCTACCAGGCGCGCTTCCTCCGCTACCTGCAGGATCGCGGGATGGCGCAGACCGAAGGACGCAAGGTCTGGTGCTTCCTCGGCGACGGCGAGACCGACGAGCCGGAGTCGCTCGGGGCCATCTCGATGGCCACCCGCGAGCAGCTCGACAACCTCGTCTTCGTGGTCAACTGCAATTTGCAGCGCCTCGACGGACCGGTGCGCGGCAACGGCAAGATCATCCAGGAGCTGGAGGCCAGCTTCCGCGGCGCCGGCTGGAACGTGCTCAAGGTCATCTGGGGTTCGGGCTGGGATCGATTGCTCGCCAACGACCACGCCGGGAAGCTCCTGCAATTGATGGAAGAGTGCGTCGACGGCGATTACCAGGCCTTCAAAGCGCACGACGGCGCTTTCGTCCGCAAGGAGTTCTTCGGGCGTTATCCCGAGACGGCGGCGATGGTCGCCGGCTGGACCGACGACGAAATCTACGGGCTCACCCGCGGCGGCCACGACCCGATGAAGGTCTTTACCGCCTATAAAATGGCGACCGAGACCAGGGGAAAGCCCACGGTCATCCTCGCCAAGACCGTCAAAGGTTTCGGAATGGGCGAAGCGATGGAAGGGCAGAACATCGCCCACCAGGCGAAGAAGATGAAGGGCGAGCAGGTCAAGGCGTTTCGCGACCGCTTCCACCTCTCCGTCACCGACGACCAGCTCGCGGCGGAGGTACCGTTCTTCAAGCCGCCCGAAGACAGCGCCGAGATGCGGTTTTTGCGCGAGCGCATGACCGCGCTGGGCGGCGGGCTGCCCCGGCGGCGTCGCAAGGCCGAGCCGCTGCAGGCGCCGCCGCTCTCGGCCTTCGAGACGCAATTGAAAGGCTCGGCCGACCGCGAGCTCTCCACCACCATGGCCTTCGTGCGCATCCTCACGACCATGCTGCGCGACAAGAGCATCGGCAAGCACGTGGTGCCCATCCTCGCCGACGAGGCGCGTACCTTTGGCATGGAAGGATTGTTCCGGCAGATCGGCATCTATTCGCACATCGGCCAGCTCTATCGCCCGCAGGATGCCGACCAGTTGATGTTCTACAAGGAAGCGCAGAACGGGCAGATGCTGCAGGAGGGAATCAACGAGGCGGGCGCGATGTGCTCGTGGATCGCCGCCGGAACCTCCTACAGCACCAATGCGGTACAGATGATTCCCGTCTTCCTCTATTACTCGATGTTCGGCTTCCAGCGCGTCGGCGACCTCGCCTGGGCCGCCGGCGACATGCGCGCGCGCGGCTTCCTCATCGGCGGGACCTCGGGCCGGACCACCTTGAACGGGGAGGGATTGCAGCACCAGGACGGACACAGCCAGATCGTCGCCTCCACCATCCCGAACTGCATTTCCTATGATCCGACGTTCCAGTATGAGCTCGCCGTCATCGTGCAGGACGGCCTGCGGCGCATGGTGCAGGAGCAGGAGGACGTCTATTACTACCTGACGGTGATGAACGAGAACTACGCGCATCCGGAGATGCCCAAGGGAGTGGAAGCGGGCATCCTCAAGGGTATGTATCTCTTCCACCAGGGCGCGCAGGACAAGGGGCCGCGCGTTCAACTGCTGGGGTCGGGGAGCATCTTCCGCGAGGCGATCGCCGCCGCCGGCCTGCTCCAGACCGACTTCGGCGTCGGCGCCGACCTCTGGAGCGTGACCAGCTTCAGCGAGCTGCGGCGCGAAGGCCTCGCCAAGGAGCGCTGGAACGCGCTGCACCCCACCGAAAAGCCGCGCCTCTCGTATGTCGAGGAGTGCCTCGGCAAGCGCCAGGGGCCGGTGATCGCGGCCACGGACTATATCAAGCTGCAGGCCGACTCCATTCGCGGCTTTTTGCCGGGCCGCTATCGGGTCCTCGGCACCGACGGCTTCGGCCGCAGCGACACGCGCGCGAAGCTGCGTCACTTCTTCGAGGTCAATCGTTTCTGGATCGCGGTGAACGCTTTGAAAGCGCTGGCCGACGAGGGGACCATTCCCGCGACAACGGTCGCCGAAGCGATCCAGAAGTATGGTCTCGATGCCGAGAAGCCCAACCCGGTGTCGGTCTAGGAGCCTTCATGGCCAAGCAAGACGTGCTGATCCCGGACATCGGCGATTTCAAGGATGTGCCGGTGATCGCGATATTGGTCAAGCCCGGCGACCCGGTCGACATCGAGACGCCGCTCATTACCCTGGAATCGGATAAAGCGACCATCGACGTGCCGTCGCCAGCGGCGGGCGTGGTCAAGGAGCTGAAGGTCAAGGTCGGCGACAAGGTCTCCGAGGGAACCCTGGTGGTCACGCTCGAGGTCTCGGGCGAGCAAGCCGCGCCCGCCGCGGAGGCTGTGCCGAAGCCCGTCGCGGAGGCTGTGCCGAAGCCACCGCCGCAGGCTGCGCCGAAGCCACCGCCGCAGGCTGCGGGAAAGCCCCGGCCGCCGGAGGAGCGGGCGCCCGAGAAGCCCTTTCGCGACGCGGCCGCCGCTCCTGGAAACGAGCCCTCCATCGACGAGGCGGGCTTTCACAACGCTCACGCTGGGCCCGGCGTGCGGCGCCTCGCGCGCGAGCTCGGGGTCGACCTCGCGCGCGTGAAGGGGCAGGGGCCGAAAGGCCGCATCGTCAAGGAGGACGTGCACGCCTTCGTCAAGGCCGCGCTCTCGGCAGGCCCGGCGTCCGGCGCCGGCGCGCCCGCGGGCGGCGGGGTCCTCTCGATTGCTCCCCTGGCGAAGGTCGATTTCGCGAAGTTCGGGCCCATCGAAACGAAGCCGCTCACGCGCATCCAGAAGATCGCCGGTCCCGCGCTGCATCGCAACTGGGTGACCATCCCGCACGTCACCAACTGCGAGGACGCCGACATCACCGAGCTCGATGCCTTTCGGCTGGAGCTCAACAAGGAGTCCGGCAAGGAGAAGGACGCGGTCAAGGTCACCCTGCTCGCCTTCCTGGTGAAGGCCTGCATTTCCGCGCTGCAGAAGTATCCGACCTTCAATAGCTCGCTCGAGGGCGAGAATCTGGTGTTGAAGCGCTATTACAACATCGCCTTTGCGGCCGATACGCCGCAGGGGCTGATGGTCCCGGTCATCAAAGACGCCGACAAGAAGGGCGTTCTCGCCGTCGCGCGCGAGTCCGCCGAGCTGGCGGCCAGGGCGCGCGACGGGAAGCTCGCTCCGGGAGATATGCAGGGCGCGAGTTTCACCATCTCCAGCCTGGGCGGGATCGGCGGGACGTATTTCACGCCGATCATCAATGCGCCCGAGGTGGCGATCCTCGGCGTTTGCCGCGCGGCGATGCGGCCGGTGTGGAACGGCAAAGAGTTCGCGCCGCGGTTGATCCTGCCCCTGTCGCTCTCGTGGGACCACCGGGTCGTGGACGGCGCTCTGGCGGCGCGCTTCAATGCCCATCTCGCGGCGGTGCTCGCGGATGCGCGGCGGTTGCTCCTGTGATCGACAGCAAGGTTCCCGATATCGGCGATCGGCTCTCCTGCGACGTGCTGGTCCTCGGCTCGGGCCCGGGCGGGTACGCCGCCGCCTTCCGCGCCGCCGACCTCGGCCAGCGCGTGGTGCTCGTCGAGCGTTATCCCGCGCTCGGCGGGGTGTGCCTCAACGTCGGCTGCATTCCGTCCAAGGCGTTGCTGCATATCGCTTTCGTCGCCGACGAGGTGCGCGCCCTCGCCGCGCACGGGATCTCGTTCGGCGGGCCGGAGATCGAGCTGCAGAAGCTGCGCGCCTGGAAGGACAAGGTGGTCGGCAGGCTCTCGGGCGGCGTCGCTGCCATGGCCAAGGGCCGCAAGGTCGAGGTCGTCAAAGGCGTTGGTAAATTCATTGATCCCAACCATCTCGATGCGGGTGGGAAGATCGTCCGATTCGAAAAAGCAATCATCGCCGCCGGCAGCCAGGCGGTGAAGCTGCCCTTCCTGCCGGAAGACCCGCGCATCGTCGATTCCACCGGCGCGCTGGAGCTGAAATCGATTCCAAAGCGGATGCTGGTGATCGGCGGCGGAATCATCGGCATGGAAATGGCCACCGTCTATTCCACGCTGGGCGCGCGCGTGGACGTGGTCGAGATGCTGGAAGGCCTGATGCCGGGCACCGACCGCGACCTGGTGCAGGTGTGGCAGAAGCGCAACGCGCCGCGCTTCGACCGTGTCCTGCTGAAGACGAAGACCACCGCCGCGGAAGCGCTCGCCGAGGGGATCCGCGTCAACTTCGATGCTGCCGAGCCGCAGCTCTACGACCTCGTGCTCGTGGCGGTGGGCCGCAGCCCGAATGGAAAGAAGATCGGCGCCGAGGCCGCGGGCGTCGCGGTGGACGAGCGCGGCTTCATCCGCACCGACCAGCAGATGCGCACCAATGTCCCGCATATCTTCGCGATTGGAGATATCGCGGGCGCGCCGATGCTCGCCCACAAGGCCACCCACGAAGGCCATGTCGCCGCCGAGTGCGCGGCGGGTCACAAGGCGTCGTTCGATGCGCGGCAGATCCCCTCGGTCGCCTATACCGATCCGGAGATCGCCTGGGCCGGCGAGACCGAAGATCAATTGAAGGCCGCGCAGAAGCCCTATGGCAAGGCGGTGTTTCCCTGGGCCGCGAGCGGCCGCGCCATCGCCAACGGCCGCGACGAGGGCTTGACCAAGCTGCTGTTCGACGAGGCCACCCACCGCGTCATCGGCGGCGGCATCGTCGGCGTCAATGCTGGCGATCTCATCTCGGAAGTCTGCCTCGCCATCGAGCTGGGCGCGGACGCCGAGGACCTCGCGCGCACCATCCACCCGCACCCGACGCTCGGCGAGTCCATCGGCCTCGCCGCCGAGATCTTCGAAGGCACCTGCACCGACCTGCCTCCGCCGCACAAGCGCAGGGAATGAATCTCGCAAGCGGGCGAAAAACGCACCGATGAGCACGCGAGTCGTCCTTTGCACCGATGCGCTGCAGTGGCTCGCCGAGCTGCCCGGCCCGCTGGAGGGCTGCTCGATGTTGACCTCGCTGCCCGACGCGACCGAGCTTCCGGTCGTGGGGCAAGAGGCGTGGCGCAGCTGGTTCGTCGAGGCCGCGCGGCTGGTCATCAAGCGCACGCCAGATGACGGCGCGGCCATCTTCTATCAATCCGACGTCAAGCGCGCGGGGCTCTGGGTCGATAAGGCCTATCTGGTGCAGAAGGCCGCGGAAGAGGAGGGCGCCGCGCTTCTCTTCCACAAGATCGTCTGCAGAAAGCCTGCCGGGACGGTGACTTTCGGCCGCGCCGCCTATGGGCACCTGCTTTGCTTTTCGCGCGGGCTCAAGGCGGACCTCGCGCGCTCCACGGCCGACGTGCTCGCCGACGCCGGCCGGATGACCTGGGTGCGCGCCATCGGTCTCGAGGCGTGCCGCGTCGCCTGCTCCTTCATCGTCGAGCAGACCCAGACGCGGACCGTGGTCGATCCCTTCTGCGGCTTCGGCACTGCGCTGGCGGTCGCCAATGAAATGGGAATGGATGCCATCGGCGTCGAGCTGAACCAGAAGCGCGCGCGCAAGGCCCGAGGCCTCACGCTATGAGCCCGCGGCACTCGACCGACCCGCGCTGCCCCCGCTGCGCGTTTCGCGGCGACCCGTGCCTGTGTCAGGAAATTCCGCGCGTCAAAGCAAACCTCGAGATCGTGATCGTGCGGCACGCCGCGGAGATCAAGAAGCAGTCGAACAGCGCGCGCTGGGCCGCGCTCGCGCTGGATTGCACGATTCTCGATTACGCTGCCTCCAGCGCGCCGTTCGACGGCGCGGCGCTCGACCTGCGCGACGCGTGGCTGCTCTTTCCCGGGGGCGACGCGACGCCCGCGCCCGCCCCCCCGCCGCGCCGCCTGATGGTACCCGACGGCACCTGGCAGCAGGCCCGCCGAATCGCGGCGCGGGTTCCGGAGTTGCGCCGCCTGCCGCATCTCTGCCTCGGCGCAGCGCCCAGCGGCCCGCGCCTGCGCCGCGCCCCTTCGAGCTGGATGTCCACGCTCGAGGCCATCGCCGCGGCCCTCGAGCTGTGCGGGGAGCCCTTGCCCGCCGAGCAACTCCGCGGGCTGCACCGCGCGGTCATGTCCCGGGTCGAGCGCGCGCGCGGCTGGCTGCCCCCGCCCTGACTGTCTGGTCCCCCTCTCGACGGCAGTCAATTACCAGCACCGCCCGCCGTCGTTCCGGTAGATTGAAGGGATGGAGAGCGAGCTCGTGTGGACTGGCAGGACGGGACCGTTTCCGTTGCACATCGGCGAAGGCGTCTTCGCGCCCACCACCACCAGTCGCGAGATGGGAGACAACCTGCGCGTCGAGCCCGACGACGTGGTGGTCGACGTCGGCTGCGGGTCGGGCATCCTCACCTTCGTTGCCGCGCGCCTCGGCGCGAAGAAGGTCTGGGGCACCGATCCCAACCCAGCCTCGGTGGCGTGCGCGCGCGAGAACGCCGAGCGGCTTGGGCTGTCGGGCGTGGTCGAGTTCCGCAACGCGGGCTTCTTCGAGCAGCTCGACGGGGTCAGGGCCTCCGTGGTCATCGGCGATATCTCCGGGATTCCCGACGAGCTCGCCCGCGCCTCGGGCTGGTTTCCGGGCGGGTTCAGCGGCGGTCCCACCGGGGCCGAGGTTCCCGTCATCATGCTCCGGCAGGCGCGCGCATTCCTGCAGCCGGGCGGGCGACTCTACCTGCCCACCGGCTCGCTGCAGGCGGAGGCGACCATCCTCGAGGCCGCCCGCAGCCTCTTTCGCACCATGAAGCAGCTGAGCGAACGCACCGTGCCGCTTCCCGCCTCGCTGGCGGAGAGCGCGGCGGCGAAATCGCTGATGGAGCGTGGGATCATCAAGCTCACGCGTCGCGGCTCGCGCTTCCTCTGGCAGATGCGCACCTGGGAGTGCTCATGAGAGCTTCAGGTCCTTGAGCTGTGCGCGCAGCGCCGACTTGAGAAACTTCCCCGCGGCGGTGCGCGGAATCTGCTCCAGGTAAACGAAGGCGTCGGGCAATTGAAAGGGCGCAAAGCGCGTCGAGAGAAAGTCGCGCAGATCCTGCTCGCTCGCGGTGGCGCCGTCCTTCAGCACCACGCACGCCACCGGCCGCTCGGCCCACTTCGGGTGCGGGAGGGCGATGACCGCCGCCTCCTTCACTGCCGGATGGCCCATCAGCGCGTTCTCCAGATCGACCGAGCTGATCCACTCGCCCCCCGATTTGATCAGATCTTTCGACCGATCCGTGATGCGGACATATCCCTCGTCGTCCATGGTCACCACGTCGCCGGTGCGGAGCCAGCCGTCGGTGGTGAACTTGTCCGCATCGACCGGGTTCTGGAAATAGCTGCGCGCGATCCACGGTCCGCGCACATGCAGCTCCCCCATCGAGCGGCCGTCCCACGGCACCGGTCCGCTGTCGCCGACCACGCGCACCTCGACCAGCGGCACCGGCAGGCCTTGCGTCGCGCGCAGGCGAAACTGCTCGGCCTCGGGAAGCCGCTCGAGCCCGGCCTTGAGCCGGCTCACGGTGCCGAGCGGCGACATCTCGGTCATTCCCCAGGCATGCAGGATCCGCAAGCCGTGTCGCTTCTCATACGCTTCGATCATGGCTTGGGGCGCCGCCGATCCGCCGACCACCATGGTGTGAAGCCGTGAGTGGTCCCAGCGCGCGGGCTCCTTGTCGAGCGCTTCCAGGATGCCCATCCAGATGGTCGGCACGCCCGCGGTGATGGTCACCTTCTCCTGATCGACGAGGTCGAGCAGGCTCACCGCGTCGAGGTGCGGACCGGGGAAGACCTGGCGAGCGCCCACCAGCGCCGCGGTGATCGGCAGCCCCCACGCATTGACGTGGAACATCGGCACCACCGGCATCATCACGTCGGTCTGCTTGAGGCCGAGTGCGTCGGGCAGCGCGCTCACCAGCGAGTGCAGGATCAAGGAGCGGTGGCTGTAGAGCACGCCCTTGGGCCGGCCGGTGGTGCCGGAGGTGTAGCAGAGGCCCGCTGCCTGGTTCTCCTCGAGCGGCGGCGGCGTGAAGGTGGCGACCTCGGAAGCAATCAGCTCTTCGTAATCAAGCAATCCGGCCGCCGGCTTCGCGGTACCCCAGACGATGACGTTGCGCGGGTGCACCTCGGCGCGGAACCGCTCATAGACCGGCAGCAGCACATCGTCGACCAGCAGCGCGGTGTCGCCGGCGTGGTTCATGATGTAGCTGAGGTCCGCAGCCGAGAGCCGCGGATTGAGCGTGTGCAGCACCGCGCCCACCAGCGGAATGGCGAAGTACGCTTCGAGATGCCGGCTGTGGTTCCACGCGAGCGTCGCCACGCGGTCACCCGGCTTCACCCCCAGCCGCTGCAGCGCGTTCGCGAGCTTGAGCACGCGTCCGTGGATCTCGCCGTAGGTGGTGCGGTCGAGCGACTTGTCCGGCCGTCGCGATACCACCTCGGTCTTGTGGAAGAAGAGCCCCATCCGCTCGAGCACGTGCGGCAGCGTGAGCGGGAACTGCATCATCAAAGCGTCCATGGAGCGACTCTAGCGCAGCGCGCGCTGCCTTGCCTCGACGCCGCCAGCGGCCGGGTCGCATCTGTCTTGTTAAACTGCAGCGCATGCGCATCGACTTCTGGTTCGACTTCGCCAGCAGCTACAGCTACGTGGCCGCGCTTCGCATCGAGGAAGAGTGCGCGCGGGCGGGCGTCGCGCTCGTCTTCAAGCCCTTCCTGCTCGGGCCCCTCTTCGCCGAGCAGCTGGGCATCAAGGACTCCCCCTTCAACACGCAGCCGGTGCGCGGCCGCTACATGTGGCGCGACCTGGAGCGGCTCTGCGAGAAGTACGCGCTGCCCTGGCGCCGCCCCAGCGTCTTTCCGCGCAACAGCGTGCTGGCGGCGCGCACCGCGCTCGGCCGCAACGGCGAGTTCGTGCGCGCGGTCTTCCGCGCCAACTTCGCCGAAGACCGCGACATCGCCGACCCGCAGGTCATCGCTTCGCTGGGCGGCGAGGTCGAGCGCGCGCAGTCGGCCGGGGTGAAGGCAGCGCTGCGGGCCAACGTGGACGAGGCCCGGCGGCTGCAGCTCTTCGGCGCACCCAGCTTCGTGGCCTCTGGCTCCGAGCTCTTCTTCGGGCAGGACCGGCTGGTGGACGCAATCGAATGGGCGCGCAGGTAATGGCCCCGCTGCGACGGACGGGAGAGTAGAGTGCGCGCCCCATGACCTTCGCCGAGCTCGGACTCTCGCAGAAATCGCTGGCCGCGCTGGTGCGCGCCGGCTTCGAAGCACCCACGCCCGTGCAGGCGCAGGCCATCCCGCCGGCGCTCGCGGGCAAGGACGTGATCGGCTGCGCCGCCACCGGCACTGGCAAGACGCTCGCCTTCGTGCTGCCCATCCTCGAGCGGCTGGAGGGCAAGCAGGGCACGCGCGCGCTGGTGCTCGCGCCCACCCGCGAGCTCGCGCTGCAGATCGGCGAAGAGGTGGAGAAGTTCGGCCACGGCCGCCACCTGCGCATGGCGGTGGTCATCGGCGGCGTCGGGATGACCCCGCAGATCCAGGCGTTCAGCCGCGGCACCGAGATCATCATCGCCACGCCGGGGCGTTTGAATGACCACCTCGACAACGGCGCCGCGCGGCTCGACAACATCGAGATCCTCGTCCTCGACGAAGCCGACCGCATGCTCGACATGGGCTTCCTGCCGCAGCTGCGGCGCATCCTCGCGCGTGTCCCGAAGAAGCGGCAGTCGCTGCTCTTCTCCGCGACCATGGCGGGCGAGGTGGCGACCTTTGCGCGCGAAAATCTGCTAACGCCGGTGAGGATCGAAGTGGCGCGCAGCGGCACCACCTCCGAGCGCGCCGTGCAGCACGTCTTCCTTGTCGGCGAGGAAGAGAAGACGGCGTTGTTGCTTGCGCTGCTCGGCGAGGATGAGCTCTCGACGCTGGTCTTCACCCGCACCAAGCGGCGCGCCGACCGCCTCGCCAAGGCGCTCGTCCGTGGAGGCCACGAGGTGGCGGTGATCCACGCCGACCGCTCGCAGGGCCAGCGCAAGGCGGCACTCGACGCGTTCAAGTCGGGCAAGGCGCGCGTGCTGGTCGCGACCGACATCGCCGCGCGCGGGATCGACGTGGCGGAGATCGGCCACGTGGTCAACTTCGACCTGCCGAACGTGCCCGAGGATTACGTGCACCGCATTGGCCGGACCGCGCGCATGGCGGCGAGCGGGCGGGCGTCGAGCTTCGCCTCGCCGGCCGAGCACGATCTCTTGCGCGGGATCGAGAAGCTCACGCGCAAGGCGGTGGCGCGCGCGGTGGTGCCGCGCGAGAGCGAGGCGTTCCAAAGCGAGGTCAAGCGCCGCGCCGAGGCGCCGCAGCATCGCCTGCCGGGCGGAGGCAAGAGGCCGGGGCATGCTTCCGCCGGCCGCGGCGGTGGCGGCGGCGGCCCGCGCGGTCGCGGTGGCCGCGCTCCCTCCGGCGGTGGCAGCGGCCACGGCAGCGGCTCGTCCGGCGGCGACAGCGCGCGCCCCGCGCAGAAGCTCGGCTCCTGGAAACCCCGCCGCCGGTAATCGTGCGCCTCGCACCGAGAGGCCAGATCGGCGCGGGGAGTGGCCGCCCCTTCCGGGAGACCCGTACGGAACGTACGGTTGCACGTCGCCGACTGAACGATTGGACGGGCGCCCAACCGTACGAAGCGTACGTTCCGTACGATTGCCTCGCAGGGACACACCACCCGCCAAGGCATTCGCTTATTGTCGAAACCAATGCAGGGGGCATCATGAGCGAGCCACTCGAGCCAGGCGTGGTCACCGACTTTGGTGGCCGGATGAACTATGGCGGATACCTCCAGCTCGACCGGCTGCTGTCGGCGCAGCGGCCGCTCAGCCAGCCGGCGCACCACGACGAGATGCTCTTCATCATCCAGCACCAGACCAGCGAGCTGTGGTTCAAGCTGGTGCTGCACGAGTTGCGCGCCGCCGTCCAGCTCGTCCGGCGCGACGAGCTCGAGGCGTGCTTCAAGATCCTCGCGCGCGTCAAGCACATCCAGACGCAGCTGGTGAGCCAGTGGAGCGTGCTGGCCACGCTGACGCCCACCGAGTACGGCGAGTTCCGCCACGTGCTCGGCCCGGCCAGCGGCTTCCAGTCGCTGCAGCACCGGCTGATCGAGTTCATGCTTGGCAACAAGGATCGCCGCATGCTCGAGGTGCACCAGCAGGATCGGGCGGCGTGGCAAGAGCTCAAGGGCGCACTCGAGGCGCCCACGCTCTACGACGAGTTCCTCCGCTATCTCGCGCGCAAGGGAAAAGTCATTCCGCAGCATATCCTCGACCGCGACCTGACCGAGCCGCACGCGAGCGACCCGGGGGTGCGCGCGGTGATCCGCGAGATCTACCAGCGCCCCGAGCAGAACTGGGACGCCTACGAGATGTGCGAGAAGCTGATCGACATCGACGAGCAGCTCGCGCTCTGGCGCTTCCGCCACGTCAAGGTCGTGCAGCGCGTGATCGGCTGGAAGCGAGGGACCGGAGGCACCTCTGGAGTCGACTATCTGAAGAAGCTGGTCGATACCTTGCTGTTTCCCGATCTATGGGACGTGCGCACCGAGCTGAGGGGCTGATGCTCAAAGCGCTGGTCATCGGAGCCCTGTTCATCGCCGCGGCCTGCTCCAAGGATCGCCCGTTCCGGCCGACCGGCCGACGCTGAGCTGGTTCGACGCCAACGCCAACCGCGCGACGCTGCCGGGCGGCGCGCCCACGCCCGACGAGCACGCCTGCGCGGCCGACCCGACGCGGCAATACATCGGCGAGCTCTTCCAAAACGGGATCAATAACGTGCAGGTCAATTACCATTGGGCGCCATCGTCAAAAGCGCGCCGCGCAACCAGCCGGAGATCGCGCTTGCGGGGACCATCGTGGCCGCAGACGATTCGACCGACGACGTGCTCGGGGACCATCCCTTCGGCTTGGACATCGACGCCGACGTGCAGCCCGACCCCGCCTATGCCTTCCTCGCCTTTCCCTCGGTGCGGCCGCTACACACCGAGGTCCCTACGAGGCGGAGCTGCACCCGCCGAGCTTTCTCAACTATGCCCGCGCGCTCGACGCCAATACCACCATCGCCGCGACGGTCATGGTGCCGTATCGCTCCCGCTTCGCCAATGTCGACACCAAGCCGTTCTCGCAGGCGCTGGTGGCCGACATCCTGCACGTCGTCCTCGACAACGACGACCGGCTGGCCGCCCACGCGTTGTTGGTGGTCAATCGATTCGATCAGCTGGAGTGGCTGGTCTGCGCGCCGCTGCCCCGGCCGCGCGGCGCCTCGCTCGCGGCGAGCTGGCGCTTCACCGCGCGCACCGGCGTGATCGTGCAGCCACAGGTCTACGCGAGCGACGGCTGCGTGCGCTTCACCGCTACGATGGGAGCCGGGTACGCGCCGATGCCGCTCGCCTTCGCCAGCGCCGACTGGCCGTGGGACCAGCTGAGCGAGAGCGCGTCGGCTGGAAAAATTAATCGCCGAAGACCCAGGCGAGGCCGAAGCCCGGGTGCACCAGCCGGCCGGGAAAGACGATGAGCTGCGCCACCGCCTCGAGGCCCGGCCTCGCCAACAGCCGCACCCCGCCGCTGAAGCTGGGGTTGAGGGTCTCGCTCGTCAGCGTGGCGCCGTCGCTCGTGACCAGGAAATGACCCACCACGCGCGTGAGCCCCGCGCTGGCAAAGGGGGTCACGCTGCCGGGACCGAAGTCGAAGCGGTACCCCGCGGATAAATCGGCGCCGAGCTCGAACGTGTCGAGCGTGTCTCGCGTGGCGGGATCAGTGACGGGGCTCGTCGAGCGCGCGAGAACCCCAAAGCCGCGGAGTCCCACCGAGAGCGGTCCACCCGGCGCCCACGCCAGCCCCGCCTCAAGCGCGCCCAGGTGCGAGCTCACCTCGCGGAGGGCAATGGGCGGGATATAGGCAAGCCCGATGAAGGCGCGGAAGCCGTCGGGCGCGGGCAGCCCGAGGGCGAGCCGCGGACGGGGAAATGCAGGCGTGCGATCGGAGGCCGTGATCTGCCGCTTGCCTCCGGTGGTGCCGTCGATGGTGGGGATGGTGATGACCTCGAGGCCCAGGCTGAACGCGCCCGGCGCGAGGGCCCCCGGCGCGTCGCCCGGCTGCATCGCGATCAGCAGCGAATGGATCTCGATGAGTCGCTGCTCCTGATCCAGCATGGTCTGCGCCCCCGCCGAGCCGGCGAGCAGCACGCAGAGAATGCCGAAGGCCTTCATCGTCGGGGCGCCTGCGCGAGACCGGTGAGGAACTGTCCGCTGGTATCGAAGCCCGCGTAGTACATCTTCCAGAGATTGCCCTCGAGGAATACCGACGGCGTGGTGAGGCCCGCCGAGTCGAACCGCCCCGCCGCGCCCGGCGAGAGCGCTTCGCCGAGCGGACCCGGTTGCCGGATCTTCACCCAGACCCGGCCGTCGTTGGATTCCGCGTAGCCGATGACGCCGCGGCTTGGCCCGCCGAACGCGCCCGGTGCCTGGCAGCCGCGGTACCACATCCGGTAGAGCGAATCGCGCTCCTTGACCACCGACGGCTGGTAGGCGCACGCGACGTCGAAGCTACCCGGCGGTCCGAGGTCCAGGATGGCGGCGCCTGTGAGCTTGCCTGGCACTTTGGTCCAGCGCCGCGCATCGGTGGAGACCGCCAGCGCGACGCGCCAGAAGTTGCCCGCGTCATTGGCTGAATAGAACATCTTGTATTCGGTGGCGTCCTTGATGATCCAGACATAGCCGACCTGCTGCGCGTCGATGGCTCCGGGAGGGCCGAGGGGAAGCACGCTGCCGCCGGGGCCGTCGCCGTCATAGAGCTTCGTGAAATGGATTCCGTCGGTCGACTCGGCGTATCCGATACGGCGATTGTCCGCGAGCTTCCCGACAGGGCAATTGAATGGCTTGGTGCTGCCATTGAACCACATTCGGTAGGTCGGTCCGTCCTTGAGGACGAAGGGGCGATAGGCCAGGTAATCGTCGAAGTGACCGGGAGCGCCGATATCGAGGATGGCACCGCCCGTCTCGCTGCCGCTCACGCGGGTGAAGTCCAGCCCATTGCTGGATTGCGCGAGCCCGATGCGCCAGTGCGCGCTGTTGATCCCCGCGCAGGCTCCGTTGGTATCGGCGCCGCCATAATACAGCTGGTAAATATCGCCGTCCTTGAATGCCGAGATGGTGAAGTTGCCCCGCTCATCGAATCTCCCGGCGTCGCCCAGGCCCAGCACGGCTCCGTTGGGGCCAGCGCCGGGCACCTTCTGCCAGGCGAGAGGCTCGAGATCTGCCGTGTTCGCCGAGCACCGCGCGAGCAGCGGCAGCGCGGCGAGAACCCAGGCGAGCCGCCGCACCTCAATAGCCGGGGCCGGCGTCGCTGCCCGCCGGGGCGACGTTGAGGATGCCGTGGAAGCTGGCTGCCGCAGGATTCAAGCCGTCGATGAAGCTGCACTGCTTCATGCCGGTGACCGCTACCGAAAAGTCCTGACCGGAGCTCATGCTGGGCGAATCGAGCTCGGCGCAGGCAGAGGAGGCGATCTGGTGAGCGGCGCTGTCTTTGTTGACGAAGCGCACCAAGCCCCCGCTGACTATGGTGACCGTGCTTGGGCTCAAGCCTGCGGAGGTCAGGTCCACTTCAGTGGCAGCAGGGTTGGCGGGCGGCGGCGACGAGGAGCCCGAGCCGCCGCAGGCAGCCAGAGCCATTGCCAGAGCGAGTGCGAGTGCGAATCGCATGACGTCCTCCAGCGGGCGTTCAAAGGCGTCGACGCCCTGGAGATGTGGGATGTAGCTCAGGCAAAACGGATTCGCGCTCGCTCACTCCAGCTCCGCAATCAGCGTACAGAGGCGGGAGACATCGGCGTAAGAAGTGTAGAGAGGCGACGGCGCAACGCGGATGATGTCGGGATTGCGCAGATCGACGAGGGCTCCCCGATCGTGCAGCTTGCGCACCAGCGCCCGCGCATCGCCGCGCACGCGAAGGGTCAGCATCGACCCGCGCCCAGCCGGGGTGAGGACCTCGACGAAGGAGAGCTTGCGCAGCAGGCGCTCGAGGTATCCCGTCAGCCGATCGCCTCGGGCGCGCACCTCCGCCATCTTCGGGAAGAGCTCCAGCGAAGCGCGCAGGGCGGCGAGCTGCAGGACGGGAGGATTGGAGAGCTGCCACGCCTCGGCGGAATCGATCGGCTTGAAGACCGGTCCCATCTCAAAACGCGTCGCCTTCTCGTGGCCCCACCAGCCCTCGAAGCGGGGCAGGGCGCGGCCAAGATGCCGCTCGTGGATGAACACCGCGCCGGTGCTGCCGGGCCCGCCATTGAGATATTTGTAATTGCACCAGGCGGCGAAGTCGGCGTCCCACTCGTGCAGCTGCAGCACGAGGTTGCCGGCGCCGTGCGCGAGGTCGACGCCGACCACGCAGCCGTGGGCGTGGCCCTTCTCGATCAGCGCCGGGAGATCGAACGCCTGCCCGGTCAGGTAGTTGGGCTGACCAATCAAGACCAGCGCAATGGAATCGTCGATGTCGCGGAGCAGGTCGTCGCTGTTGATCACCGCGTCCGGGAATCCATGAAAGCGCGTCTGCGAGGCGACCGCATATTGATCCGAGGGAAACGCGCCCTTCTCGATCAAGATCCGGTGGCGATTGCTGGTGGGGCGATAGAACGACACCATCAACAAGTGCAGGTTGACCGAGAGCGAATTCATCGCCACCACCTCGCGCGGCTGCGCGCCGACGAGATCGGCGAGCGGCTGCGCGAGGAGCTCGTGATAACGGAGCCACGGGTTGCGCGAGGAGAAGTGGCCGTCGACGCCGAGCCGCGCCCACTCATCCAGTTCTTGCAGGACGTACTCGCGCGCGCGGCGCGGCTGCAGCCCCAGCGAATGGCCCGCGAAGTAGAGCGGGTAGTCGGGGGGAAAGAGGAACTGCGCGCGGAGGGACGGATCGCACGCGTCCTGCGCTTCAGCCCACGGTAGATTCTCGGAGGAGGTCATTGAACGTCCAGGGTGTCCTGTTTTGAGAGGGAAAGACAATTGCGCTTTGACAGAGCGCGATGAGCCGGCGGGTCACCGGAAGGTGTCCAGCGAGAGGCCGTAGCGCTTGATCCAGCGGTGGATCTGCATGCGCGCCTTGCCCATCGCGCGCGCGACCGCGGCGACGTTGCCGGCGTGCTCGCGCAGGAGCGCGATCAGCTCCTCGCGCTTCTGCGCGTCGCCCTCAGGCGCGATCGGTTCTTCCCCAGCGGAGAGCGTGATCGAGGGCGTCGATCCTGGCGGCGCCGCCAATGCGTCGCGCACCGGCTCGGGCAGGTGCGCAAGCTCGATGGGCCCTTCCGCTGCCAGCACCACCGCCGCCGTCAGGCACTTCTCCAGCTCGCGGATGTTGAGCGGCCAGCGGTAGCGCAGCAGCGCGCGCGCCGCCTCACCGCTCAGCTGCACCTGCGCCGCGCGACCGGGAACGATGCGCCGCAAGAGCACCCCGATCAGGAGCCCGAGATCCTCGCGCCGCCAGCGCAGGGGCGGCATCCGCACGGTGAAGCCGGTGAGGCGAGCGAGCAGATCGGCTCGGAACTCGCCAGCGGCGACGAGCTTCTCGAGATCCTGGTGCGTCGCCGCCAGCACGCGCACGTCCACCTTCACCGGCCGCGTCGCGCCGACCGCGAGCACCTCCGATTCTTGCAGCACCCGCAGCAGCGCGGCCTGCGCGGGTGGCGGCAGATCGCCGATCTCGTCGAGAAAGAGAGTGCCCTTGTCGGCGCTGCGCACCAGGCCGGGCCGGTCCTCGTCGGCGCCCGAGAACGAGCCCTTGCGGTGCCCGAACAATTCGCTCTCCACCAGCGTGCGCGAGATGGCGCCGCAGTTGACCGCGAGGAACGGACCCGAGCGGCCCGACAGCTCGTGGATGGCGCGCGCCACCACCTCCTTGCCGGTGCCGCTCTCTCCGCCGATCACCACCGACAGGTTCGACCGCGCGATGGCGCCGAGCCTCCCCAGGTCCGCGGCGAAGGGCGCGACCAGCGTGCGCAGCGAAGGCAGCGGCGCAGGGGCCGATGCCGCGTTGGTGTCCTCCGGATCCTCGGCGCGGCGCTGCATCGACTCGCGGTAGAGCAGCACCGCGTGGCCGAGCTCGATCACGTCCTGGTCGGCGAGCGCGGCGCGGGAGACCGGTACGCCGTTGACCAGCGTGCCATTCTTCGATTCAAGATCTTCGATGAACCAGCGCCCGCTTTCGCGCGTCAGGCGCGCGTGCGCGGTGGACATCCAGCGGTTGGCGATGCCGAGGGTGAGCCGGACGTCGCGGCGCAGGAACGACGGCGCGTCGGCGCGGCCCAGCGTCACCTGGTCGAGGCCGGCGAGCGAGTGGCGCCACGAGCTCGCGAGCGGCGCATCGCAGTCGAGCACGAGAAAGAGGTGCGGCCCCGGCGGAGGTCCCTGCACCCGGCGACGGGCGTGGAGCAGCGGCGTCTCGTTCAAGCTCTCTCCGTCGTGGCCACGGCCACGCTCTCGGTGGCGGCCATCGCCTGCTGCACGGCCTCGACGCCCGCCTGCAGGCGCTGGAGCGCGGCCGGATCCTCCGCTACCACGAGCGCGTCGTCCAGCGCGGTGGCGATCTCGAGCAGTCGGCCGGTGAGCGTCTCGAGCGCACGCGGCCCTTCGTGGTCGCGCGAGAACTGCAGCGCGAGCCCGGCCGCCTCGCCGGCGGCGCGCAACAACCCGGAGAGGAGCTGCTGGTGCGCCTGCGGCAGCGTCTCGCCGCGCAGCTTGAGGCGCTCGGCGCGGCGGTGGATGCCATCGGCGAGCCGGCTCATCCCCGACTCGTGGCGCGGCAGCGCCGACAGCGGCGCGTCTCCGGCGAGCGGCGGGAAGCCCCAGGAGAGCAGAAGTCCCGCGAGCGCGGCGCCCAGCGCCCACGGGAGGCGCGGTCCATCGATGACGGTGGCGACGCCGAGGCCCAGCAGCGCTCCGGCGAGCGACAGCATCCAGGCGCCGTGTCGCGAGAACAGCTCGCCCTGCCGCTGCTGCTTGCGCACCGTCGCGGGCAGGCCGTGATCGGCGCAGATGGCGGCTGCAGCCTCGGCGGTGCGCTTGCTCGCGCCGGACACCAGCACGCCGCGGCCCGCGCAGGCCAGCCGCCACTTCCAGCCGCGCCGCGCACGCGCGCCCAGCCGCTCGATGACGCGGTCGATCGGCTTGCGCTTCTTGATCAGCTCGAGCGGGCGGAAGGCGGTATGCACCTCGACTTGGTAATCGCCCGAGGTCATCGGCGGCGGCGTATTGGGCGGCGGCGGCACCAGCTCGCCGCCGAGCGCCTTGAGCATCTGGCCCGCGTCGCAGAAGCGCTGCTCCGGATCGTTGTCGAGCGCGCGCCGGAGCACCGCCTCGTCCTCGGGCGCAAGCCGAAGCGCAGCGAAGTCGGGCGCGGCCCGGGCGGCGGCGTACGGGTCCGAGGAAGCGAGGCCGCGCCGGCCCCCGAGCATCTCGAGCAGGGTCGCGCCGACCGAGTAGACGTCGGCACGCGCGTCGGGCCGCTCACCCGCGTAGAGCTCCGGCGCGATGTAGCCGGGGGTTCCCATGACCGCGCTCTGCGCCGTCAGCCGAGCCTGGCCTTCGACGCGCGCGAGGCCAAAGTCCACGATCTTCACCGCCCCACTTCCCTCCAGCAAAAAGACATTCTGCGGCTTCAGGTCGCGGTGAATGACACCCGCGCGGTGCGCGGACTGGAGCGCCGCGCAGATCTCGCGCGCGATCCGCCGCGCCTCCAAAGCGGGCAACGGCCCGTCGTGCAGCCGATCCGAAAGCGTGCGCCCGCGCAAGAGCTCCATGCTGAAGAAGGGGCGCCCGGCGTGCTCGTGCAGGTCGAAGACGCGCACGATGCCGCCGTGGTCGAGCGCGCGCGTGATCGACATCTCGCGCCGGAAGCGCGCGGCGAGCGCCGGGTCCTCCGCGAGGTGCAAATGTAAAACTTTGAGCGCCACCTCGCCGCCGGCCACAGCATCGCGCGCCAGCAGCACCTCGGCGAGTCCGCCCGCGCCCACCCGCCGCACGATCTCGAAGCGGCCGGCGACAACGTCTCCTGGAGCGAACGGCACCATAAGGCAATCTTACGGCACGACCCGCCGCTGCCGGGAGCGGTCACTCCAGATCGGCGCAGGCGGCGCATCGGGGCGCGCGCTGCAACGACTCGGCGAAGTGGTCGAGCGCGGCCTTCGAGGTCTCGCTGGAGTAGATGCGCACCACCGCGAGGTACGCTTTGCCGTCGCAGAGCGGCAAAAGGTCGATGCGCAGCTTGCCGCCGCCCTCGATGTTCCAGCTGCGCTCGTCCACCGCCTCGCCGAGGAGCTGCGGATGCGACCGGCCCGCGAGCGAGAGCGATTTGCCCTCCAGCGGGCCGTTCGCGAGCTGCGCCGTGGCCGACTGGAAGTACGTCTCGGCGGCCTCCGGCGTGAGCGGCTCGGTCACGAAGGTCAAGCTGGCGAAGGCGCCCGTCCGCCGCAGCACCAGCTCGGAGGCGGGGCTGATTACCTCGGCTACATATCCTTCCGGTAGCAGCCCAGAGAGGCCCAGGCGTGCGCTGGTGAAGCGGCCCTGCTCGACGCGACCGCGCGACGACTCGGGCGGCAACGGCACCTCGCCGAGCGGCGGCAGAGCTTTCGGCAGCTCCAGTCTCGTTGCCAGCGCGGCCCGCGCGGCCGGCTCCGTCTCCTCGAGCCCGCGCGCAAGCACCACGCGCCCCGGCGCCGTGAAGGTCTTGCTCCAGCCGCGCATCGCCCAGCCGCTCGGACCGCGCTCGCCATTGCCCGCATCGTCCCAGCAAGGCTGCTCGAGCTTGAGCAGATTTGCGACGCCCGCGGCGGCATCCCCGCTCCACGCCGTGGACCAGACCAGCCCCAGCCGCTTGTCGAGACCTTCGACGATGATGTACGCGTCGCCGGCCCAGTGGGCCGAGAAGTCCTTCACCACCTGAGGGTCCACGCATTGCTCGAGCGCGAGTCGCGCTCCCAGCTCGCCCATGCGACCGGTCGCGACCAGGCGCGTCCCCGGCGGCGCGGGAGGCAGCGCGATCCGCGCCGGCCGCTCTCCCGCGAAGTACGCCTCGGGGTGCAAGACTTGATGGCTGCTCGCGGGCGGGCGCGCGAAGAGCCGGTCCACCAACGGCCATCCGCCGCGACGGAACACCTCGACGACCAGCCCCAGACCCGCGAGGTAGGGCAGCGTCAGCTCCTCGCGCACGACGGCGGGCGCGTTCAGCAGCGTCTCCGAGTGACCCGACAGCTTGAGCAGCTGGATGGTGTCGATGGCGCGCAGCGCGGTCGCGGTCATCGCGAGCGACGCCTTCACGGGCCGGTGCGCGTGGTGCGCCGCCACCGCGGCCATCACCGCCATCGCATCGCCCTCGTAGACCGCGACGCGCGCGAGCCGCTGGTCCTCGTCGGCCAGCGCGTTCAGGTCGGGGAAGCCAAAGTTCTGGTCCTGCAGGGCATGCTCGATCTCGTGCGCGAGCACATCGCGCAGCGCTCCGTCCCCGGCGGCCTTGGGCGGATTCTTGCGGACCATCAGCGCCTTGGTGAACGGGTCGTAGAAGCCGGCCACCTGCTCGTCGAGCACGTCGAGATAGATGCGCTGCGGATCGGCGGCCGGCGGCGCGAGCCCGAACGCGAGCCAGCGCGCGCGCTCGGCGAGGATGAGCCCCGGCGTCATCTCCTTCTGCGCCTTCTCCCGGAGCGCGTCAGCGAAGAGCTTGTCATCGAGGATCTCGATCTTGAGGTTGGACTTGCGCTTCAGGCCGCGGACGGATTCGACCTCGGCGGTGACCTCGCGGATCAGGCTCACCAGTGGATCGTGCGAGGGCGGCTCGGGCGCGGCGGGCGCGACACCGGGCGCGGGAACGGCGAACGGCGCGGGGTGCTCCGACCCCGCGACGGTCTGGGCGGCCAGCAGGAGCGCGGTCAGCATAATCACCGCTGCGACGGCAGGCGCGCGCTCTTCGCCGCGACCGTGTTCAGGAACGCGCCGACGCTCGCCGACTGCTGCTTGCGCAGCGCCGAGCAGAGCTGCAGCGTCTCCAGCGACTGCGCCAGCCGCCGGGGTCCGCCGACGGACTGCGGCGCGCGGTCTTTGAAAAAGATCGACGCGTCGGCGAGGTGCTCGTCGTCGCAGAAGCCGACCGCGAAGGAGGGAAAGCCGGCGGCCGAGTCGCGCGGCAGCCGCTTCACCAGCGCGTCGAAGTTCGTCTTGACGAAGTCGTAGGCCGCCGCGCGTGTCGCGGGGTGGCGCGACTGCGCGCCGAGAATGGCGAAGCTCTCGCGCGGATCGAGATCGTCCGAGAGCACCAGCGCCTGCGCCTCTTTGGCCAGACCTGCGTCGCGGAAGAGGCCGAGGGCGGTGAGCATGCGCTGGCGGTCGGTGCGGTCCTGCGTGGCGCGCGCCGCCGAGCGCAGCTGGTTGAAGAGCGGCTGGTTGCCCTGGGAGGCAGCGAGCGCGAGCACCGCCGGCACCATCTCCGCGCTCACCGCGGCGCGGTTCGCGAGCCAGGCCTGCGCGAGCCGGTGCGCCTCGGCCGCGAGCTGCCGATCCTCTCCCTGGTCGCCGACCGTCTCGATCAGCTGCGGGCGCAGGAGTCGCGTCTCGTCGTCCTCGCCCTGCTTCGGCCGGAAGCCGAGCGCGCGTGCGCGCTTGCCGAACAGATCGCGCACCAGCTTCGCGTACTGCGGCAGCTGCGCCTGCGGCACCAGCTCGTCGCGCAGCGACGCCACGGTGCCGAGCGTCTCGGCGACGACGTGCCGGTCCTTGTCGGCCGCGAACGGCGTCAGGAACGCGAGCATCTGGGCCGCCTCGAGCTTGCCCGCCCGCGACAGCGCGATCACATCGTCGAGCAGACCCAGCCGCTCCGGACCCGAAAGCTTCATCGCGTTCTTCGAGAGCGCCGCCAGCGCCGCCGGCTCCAGCTGCAGCCGGTAATAGCCCGCTTCGCCCTCGTTGGGCAGCACCCACTCGGGGCACGAGGGCAGCGCGAGGGCGCCGGTCTTCTCTGCAAGCAGCGTGCAGGCGCGGCCGCGCTTGCCTTTGACGGAGAACTTCGCGCAGACCGGGATCTGCCACGTCTGCCCCTGCGGCGGGTTCTCCTCGCCGAGCGCGAAGTAGCGCTCCTGCGAGAGCGAGAGGGTGGCTTTCGCCGTGGGCTTGCCGTTCGGGCAGGAAAGCTTCGCCGTCACGAGCGGCACACCCGCCTGATCGAGGAAGGTCGAGAACGCCGGCGCCACGTCCTTGCCCGCCTCGGCCGAGATGGCGGCGAGGAACTCCTTCGCGGTCGCATTCCCGTCGGCATACGTCGTCAGGTAGCGGTGCACGCCCTTGCGGAACGGCTCGGCGCCAAGATAGCCCTCGAACATCGCGATCACCGACGCGCCCTTCGAATAGGTAATGCCGTCGAATGCGGTCTTGATATCGTCGATCGATTCGATTGGCTGGCGGATCCGGCGCGCCGTGACCAGCGTGTCGGCCTTCATGGCCGAGTTCCTGGTCTCGATGCGGCTGGCCGCGGCGTTCCACTTCGGCGCGAACCGATCGAGGTCCTTGGGGGCCATCCAGGTGGCGAACGCCTCGTTCAGCCAGAGGTCGTCCCACCAGGCCGTCGTCACCAGGTCGCCGAACCACTGGTGCGCGAACTCGTGCGCTTCGACACTGGCGGCGGTGCGCTCGAATTGCGGAGTCTGCTCGCCGGACTTGACCAGATTGATGCGCGCGAGAAAAGTATTGAGTCCGGGGTTCTCCATCGCGCCGGTCCCGACCGGCACCTCGATCAGGTCCAGCTTTCCGTAGGCATAAGGAACGCCGAAGTAATCTTCCTCGATACCGAGCAGCTTCGGCGAGCTCGCCGCCGAATACTTCGCCCAGGACTTCTTGCCGTGGGTGACGATGATGCGCACCGGCGCGCCGCTCTTGCTCTTGCCGCCCGCGACGGTTTCGAATCGCCCCACGCCGAAGGCCACCAGGTAGCTGGGCAGCGGCCGCGTCTGCGCGAAGCGCACGGTCCTGAGCGCGCCCTCCTGCGCCGCGGACTCCGGCATGGTGTTGGAGAACGCTTCCAGGTCCCTCGGCACCTTGAGCGTGAGCTGCCACGGCACCTTGAAGGACGGCTCATCGAAGCAGGGAAAGACGCGCCGCGCACCGGTGGGCTCGAAGTGCGAGACCACGTACCACTCGCCGTTCTCCTGCTGCTTGAAGGCGCCGTCGGTGTCGGTGCGCGAGAGCTTTCCCTGATAATCGATCCGCAGCGTGCTCTTGCCGGCCGCGAGCGGCTTCTCGAACGCGAGTCCGACGAAGTCCTTGCCGCCGTCCACGATGCGCGCCTGCGGCTCGGTCTTCTGCAGAGTGAGCCCGTCGGCGTTCAGCCAGAGCATGCTTAATGGCTCGGCCACGTCGAGGTCGAGCGTGATCTGCCCCTCGAAGGTGTCTTTCAAAGGATCGATGGTGAGCTCGGCCGCGACCTTCACCGGCCTGGCACCCGGCGGGAGCCGCAGCTTCGGCGGGGCGGCGGCGGCTTTCTCGGGCTTGATGAATCTCAGGGCAAAGCGATCGCTGGTCCCGCGCTTTTGGCCCGCCGCGACCGGAGACGAGTTCCAGTCGCGGGTATCGTCCGGGTTGCGCAGGAAATCGCTGCGGCGCTCGAGCTCGAACCCGGCGCGCTCGACCTCGGCCTGCACCAGCTTCTCGTCGATGCGGTGGAGGGTTTTTGCGTCCTGCTCGCCGGTGCCGGGCTTGGCGCTCGAATCAATCACCAGGTAGGCGCCGCCGGGCTGCAGGGATGCAAAGATGGCGCGATTCATCTTCGCGCGATCGGTCTTCATCCAGACCGTGTCGTGATAGACGACGTTGATCAGGACCGCGTCGAGGTTCTTCGCCTCGGGCGGGAGCGGGTCGTCGAGCTCGCGATCGACGCGCACCACGTTCTTCATCGCCGGCCGCTGCAGGCGCGCGGGCCAGCTTTTTTGCAAAAACGACTTCAAGAACTTGTCCGGATTCTGCGCATAGACCACGCCGCTCGGCCCCACCGCGCGCGCGAGTAGCTCAGTCGTATACCCCGCGCCCGCGCCGATCTCGGCCACCTTCATACCGGGCTTGAGGTCGATGAGCTCGAGCAGCTCGGCCGGCTTGCGGCCCGGGTCGAGCTTGCGGTCCTCGTCGGTGCGGTCAGTCGCCTCGACCACCGGCGACCAGGTCGAGCGCGGCTTCTGCGCCATCGAGCCGTGCGCGTTCGGCGACTCCTCCGCCTTCTTCGGGGCGCTGGAGCAGGAGAGCAGCAGGCAGAGCAGGGCGAGCTTGCGCATCGTCGATTCCTTTTTTGCCGGTTGTTATTGCTTCCGAGCGCCGAGATACGCGCGCTGGACTTCCTCGTTGCCCATCAGCTCGCGGCCGGTGCCGGACAGCCGGACCGCGCCCTGCTCCAGCACGTAGGCGCGGTCGGCGACCTCGAGGGCGCGATAGGCGAGCTGCTCCACCAGGAGAATCGTCGTCTCCCGCGCCGCTTTCAAGCGTTCAATCAGCGCGAAGACCTCGTCGATGATCACCGGCGCAAGGCCCATCGACGGCTCGTCGAGCAACAGCAGCCGCGGCTTCGACACCAGCGCGCGTGCGATGGCGAGCATCTGCTGTTCGCCGCCCGAGAGCGTCCCTGCCTGCTGGTTCACCCGCTCCTTGAGCCGGGGAAAGATCTGGTACATGCGCTCCAGATCTTCCTCGACCGCGGCGTTTTCTCCGCGGCGCAGGCGGACATAGGCGCCGAGCAACAGGTTATCGCGCACCGACTGGCCGGAGAAGACGCGGCGGCCTTCCGGCACATGCGCGATGTTGCGCAGCATGATCTGGTCCGCCCGCAGCCCCAGCAGCGACTGGCCCTCGAAGACGATGCTCCCCGAGGTCGGCTTCAATAACCCCGAGAGCGTGCGCAGCGTGGTGGTCTTTCCGGCGCCGTTGCTGCCGATCACCGCGACGAGCTCGCCCTTGCCGACGCGCAGGGACAATCCTCTCAACGCGCGGATCTTGCCGTAATCGACCACCAGATCGGTGACGGTGAGAAGGTCCTCGCTCACGCCGGCCCCGGCGCCATAGCCTGCTGCGAGGTAACGTGCTTGCCGAGGTAGGCCTCGATGACCTTCGGATTTGCCTGGATCTCCTGCGGCGTGCCCTCGGCGATCTTGCGGCCGAAGTCGAGCACGGTCACCTCGTCGGAGATGGCCATCACCATGTCCATATGGTGCTCGATCAACAGTACAGATATCCCCGCTTCCTTGACCTTGCGCACCAACGCATTGATTCCTTCGATCTCGCCCGAGGTGAGGCCCGCGGCGGGCTCGTCGAGGAGCAGCAACCGCGGCTGCAGCGCCAGCGCGCGCGCGATTTCGAGATGCCGCGCCTGCCCATAGCTCAGGTTCGAGGCGGTCTCGAAGGCGGCCAGCTCGAGGCCGACGAAGCGCAGCAGCGCATAGGCGCGGACGCGCGCCTCCTCCTCCTCGCGGCGCGCCTGCGGCAGCCCGAGCGCCACCTGCCAGAGCGAAGACTTGAACGACAGGTGTAACCCGACCATCACGTTGTCGAGCGCGGTCAGGGCGCCGAACAGCTGCAGATTCTGGAAGGTGCGCGAGATGCCGCGCTCGGCCCGCTGGTGCGCCTTGCGCCGCGTCAGGTCCTCGCCAAAGCTGAGCACCTGCCCGCTGGAGGGAAAGTAGATGCCGGTGAGCACGTTGACGGTGGTGCTCTTGCCGCTGCCGTTCGGTCCGATCAGGCCGAGCACGCGGCCGGGCTTCAAGGAGACCGACAGCTCGTTCACCGCGGTGAGGCCGCCGAACATCATCTTGATCTGGCGCAGCTCGAGCGCGGGCTCCTGGCTCTGCGGCGGTGGGGTCAGGACCTGCATCGAAGCGCTCTTGCGCTGCAGCTCGGCGCGGTCCCCGCCGCTGTCGCGGCGACCAATGCGCAGCAGCTTGCGGATGGCGCCGGCAAGCCCGTCCGGGAGGAAGAAGAGCACCAGCAGCAAGAGCGTGCCGAAGACCATCAGCCGGTAATCGTTGAAGCGGCTGAAGAGGTCGGGCAGCACCACCACCACCGCCGCGCCGAGCAGGTTGCCGAGAATGGAGCGAACCCCGCCGAAGATGAGCGCGATCAGCATCTCGACCGAGAAGTTATAGGCAAACGTGGTCGGGCCGATGTAGCTGTCGAGCTGCGAGAAGAAGCCGCCCGCAAGGCCGCCCAGCGCGGCCGAGAGCACGAACGCCCAGACCTTGTAATAGGAGCGGGAGATGCCGCAGCACTCCGCCGCGACCGCGCTGTATTTCAAAGCCTGGAAAGCGCGGCCCCAGAAGCTCTTGACCACATTGCGCAGCAGATAGAGAACGAAGACCAGCGCCGGATAGACGATATAGAAGTAGTTCTTGCCGCTGAGCGGATGGCCGTGGAGCGACAGCGGCGTGAGCGTGATCCCCTTGGTGCCGTTGGTGAGGGTCTCCTGCTCGTTGATCATCGTGTAGATGATCAGGCCATAGGCGATGGTAATGACCGCGAGATAAGGCCCCGACGAGCGCAGCGCGGGAAAGCCGAGCAGGAAGCCGGCGAAGGCGGCGAGCAGCACGGCCGGGATCAGCGCCACCGCGAAGGAGATCTGCGGGAAGTGGGCGAGCGTCGCGTCGGTGTTGTAGTCGGGGCTCGCGGTCAGTGCGGCCACGGTATAGGCGCCGATGGCGAAGAAGCCGGCGTGGCCGATGGAGACGTCGCCGACGTACCCGACCATCAGGTCGAGCGAGGTGACCAGCATCGCATAGATGAGCACGCGATTCAGGATGCCATTGACGTAATACGGGCTCTGCACCAGCGAAGGAATGAGCAGCGGCAACAGCAGCAATAAGGGCCAGTATCGCTTCATACCTTCTGGATCGATCGCCGCCCGAAGACGCCGCTGGGGCGCACGAGGAGGATGGCGATGAGCATGACGAAGCCGGGGATGTCCTTGTATCCGGTCGAGAGGTAGCGCGCGGTCAGGCTCTCGGCCACGCCGATCAGCACGCCGCCGAGCAGCACGCCCATTCCCGACTCGAGGCCGCCGATGATCGAGACGGCATAAGCCTTGACCGCGATCACGGTCCCCATCGTCGCGCTGACCAGCGTGATGGGCGCGACCAACAGTCCCCCGACGCAGGCGATGGCCGCCGAGAGCATGAAGGAGAAGCGGATCACCAGCGCCTGGTTGATACCCATCAGGCTGGCCGTGTCCTTGTCCTCGCTCACCGCGAGGATGGCCTTGCCGAAGACCGTCTTGCGCTTGAACACTTCGACGCCGACCACGATGGCGAGCGAGACGCCGATGATTAAAAGCTCTTGCGGAAAGACGCCGACGCCGCCGAACCGCAGCGGATCGTCGCCGAGCGGCGAGACGAGCTTGAAGTCGTCGGTGCTCCAGAACACCTCGGCCATGTTCTTGAGAATGATGCCGACGGCGAGCGTGGCGAGGATCCAGTTGTACGAGGACTTCGTCTTCACCGACGGGTCGATGGCGATCTTCTTGAGAACGAGCCCGCCGATCGCGCCCGCGGCGATGACGCCCGCGAGCGTGGCGGCGAAGGGCCAGTGGTGCGTGCTGTAGAAGACGAAGCCCAGCACCCCGCCCATCATGAGAAAATTGCCCAGCGCGAAGTTGAGCGTCTTCGAGGTGGCGAAGGTGATGTTGTAGCCGAACGCGAGCAGGGCATAGATCATGCCCTGCGCGAGCCCGCTCAGCAGCAGCTGGAGCGTCTGCATTGCCGCGGAGCTTACTTCTTCGGCGAAGCCGAAGCCGAGGGCGGGACCACCTTGCCGTCCTTGACGACCCCCATCACCACGTTCGCTTCCTTCACCGCCTCGTGATCTTTCGCCGAGAACGGCGGAGCGTAATGCCCGGTAATGCCGTCATACGGCTTCTTGAGGTCTTCGAGCGCCGCCTTCACCTTGGGGCCGTCGGTGGTCCCGGCCTGCGCGAGCGCCATCGACAGGAGATACATCGAGTCGTACCCCTGCGCCGCGGCCACCGCGACCGAGATCGGCTTCTCGTTGAACTTCTTCTCGTAGTCCGCGACGAAGGTCTTCTGCTTGCCCGCCTTGGCGCCCGACTCGATGAAGGTCTGCGGCATGGTGGCGCCGTCGCCGTTCTTGCCGGCGTTGCCGATGAACGCGCTCATCGACAACGTCCAGGCGCCGATCATGTCCACCTTCCAGCCGATGCGGCTCAGGGAGTTCGCCACCGCCGCCAGCTCGGGACCGATGCCGTAGACGAGCAGCGCGTCCGCCCCGGCGGCCTTCGCCTCCTGCAGCTGCGCGGTCATGTCGGTGTCCTTGATCTTGAACTTGCCGATATAGACCGGCTTCACCGTGCGCTTCTCCAGCGCCTTCTCCATCTTGGCGCGGCCGTTCTGGCCGTAGTTGGTGTCGTCGCAGAGCAGCGCGGGCTTCTTGTACTTCCGCACGTCCACCGCCTCCTTGACGATCAGCTCGGCCTGCAAGAGGTCGCCGGCGGCGATGCGGAAGACATAGTTCTCGGGATATTGCGCGAACAGCTCGTTCACCTTCGCGCCCGCGCTGGCGTTGATGATCAGCGGAACGTGCTTCTCCTCGGCGTAGCGGCTCGAGGCGTCGGCGACGCCGGTATTGATGGGGCCGAGCACCGCGACCACGTCCTCCTTCTCCAGCAGCTCCTGCATGATCTGCGCGCCCTTCTCGTTGCGGGCCTCGTCGTCGCGCGCGACCACCTCGATCTTCCGGCCCAGCACGCCGCCCGCCTTGTTGATCTCGTCGGCGGCGAGGGTGGCGCCGTTGCGCATCGACACGCCCATGCCGGCGGAGCCGCCGGTGAAGGGCCCGTACACGCCGACTTTGATCGGACCCTGCTGGGCCTGGGCCGCGCCGCAGAGAAGAGACGCTGCCAGAAAGAGTCGCTTCATCATTGAATCTCCGGGGAAAGGGCGAGGACCTTAGCCCGCGAAAGGCCCCGTGCCTAGAGACGAGGCGGCCCGCTGTTTGATTCAGCGAGCGGCGCTGAACGGCGCGCGGCCTTCATTTGAGCTCGGCCCGCTCATATTGCAGCGGCCACTTCACCTTCACGCCCAGCTCGTGCGCGGCGCGCAGCGGCCAGTGCGGGTCGCGCAAGAGCTCGCGCGCCATCACCACCACGTCGGCTTGCCCGGTGCGCAGGATGTGCTCGGCCTGGTGCGGCGAGGTGATCATGCCGAGCGCGCCGGTGGGCACGCCCGCCTCGCGGCGGACGCGCTCGGCGAACGCAGTCTGATAGCCGGGTCCGACGGGGATCTTCGCGCTCGAGACGTTGCCGCCCGAGGAGCAGTCGATCAGATCGGCGCCATCCTGCTTGAGCAGGCGCGCCAGCGCGACCGAGTCCTCGATGGTCCAGCCGCCCTCAGTCCAGTCGGTGCACGAGAGGCGGACGAAGAGGGGGAGCCGCTCGGGCCAGCGCGAGCGGACGGCGCGGCAGGCCTCGCGCACCAGGCGCACGCGGCCGTCGAACGAGCCGCCGTAGGAGTCGGTGCGCTGGTTGGAGAGCGGTGAAAGGAACTCGTGCAATAGGTAGCCGTGCGCGGCATGCAGCTCGACGACGCTGAAGTCGGCGCGCAGTGCGCGCTCGGCCGCGGCGGCGAAGGCGGCGAGCACCCCCTTGATGCCCGCTTCGTCGAGCGCAGCAGGCTGCGGATAATCGGGCGCGAACGTGGCCGGGCTGGGCCCGACCACCTGCCATCCACCGTGCGCCGGGTCCACCTTGCCGTGCCCGTTCCAGGGCGTATAGGTCGATGCCTTGCGTCCCGCGTGCGCCAGCTGCGCGCCCGAGACGGCGCCCTGCGAGCGGACGAAGCGGACGATGCGCGCCAGGAAGTCGAGGTGCTCTTCCTTCCAGATACCCAGATCCTCCGGCGAGATTCGCGCCTCGGGGGTGACCGCGATGGCTTCAGTGAAGACCAGCGAGGCGCCGCCGCGGGCGAGCGCGCCGTGGTGCACCAGGTGCCAGTCGCTCGCGAAGCCGTCCTTGCTCGAGTACTGGCACATCGGCGAGACGACGATGCGGTTGCGGAGCGTGACTTCGCGGAGGGTCAGCGGATCAAAGAGCATGCCGCGGACTCTAAGGCGCGGTAAGAGTGCGCGCATGTACAAAGTCACGCAGGAGCTGCCGTTCTGCTATGGCCACCGGCTTCTGCACTACGACGGAAAGTGCGCGCGCCTGCACGGCCACAACGGCACGGCGCGGATCACGCTGCGCGCCGAGGCGCTCGACCAGCAGGGCATGGTGGCGGACTTCGACGCCATCGACAAGACCATCAGGGCGTTCATCGATCAAACGCTCGACCATCGGCTGCTCCTGCACCAGGACGACCCGCTGGTGCCAGTGCTGCGGAGCCTGGCGGAGCCATTTGTCGCCGTGCCCTTCAATCCCACCGCCGAGAACATCGCGCGCATGATCTACCAGCATGCCGAGGCGGCCGGCCTCCCGGTCTCCGAGGTCCAGCTCGTCGAGGTCGAAGGCAGCATCGCAGCCTATTCGAGAGAATGAGGCGATAGCGGTTTCCTGCTACTCAATCGAACCCGCGCTCGCGACGGTATTGCAGGCAGCGCCGGTCACCCGCCTCGACCTGGCGGCAGCCCGCGAGTCGGTCAGCGTAAATCCTGCACGAGACGCGCTTGCCGGGTGAGCCCTCGAGAGCGGCGCACCGGTGATCGACGAGCTTCATGTGCCGCTCGCCGCGCGCATTCAGGACGGTGAAGCGGCGGACCAGCTCGCGTTTGCGGTTGAGCTGCTCGCCCGCGCGCACTTCGATGTAATCGACGAAACCTTCGGCGCGGTTCTCGTCCGGGTTGCAGCAGCAGGCGCCGCAGCTCTGGCAGTCGAGAGAATCCACGCAGCGCGCTTCCTACCCGCGGATGCCGGCCGCCGCAAGCCCGGACGTTTGGGCAGGTCTCGCTGGCGAGCAAGAGAGCGCCCTCCGCCTCGGTCGAGCCCGGTCGCCGAGCGGCCGAGGTGGCTGCTTTACGACAAGGCGAGACCTACCTTCCATTCAACGGGAGGTGTTCACAATGCTTTGGACCATTACTGTGATTTTGCTGGTGCTGTGGGTGCTCGGCCTCGTCTCGGGCGCGTCGGTGGGAGCCTGGGTGCACGTGCTGCTGGTGTTGGCCGTCATCAGCCTGATCTTCGCGCTCATGCGGCGAGGCGGTGCTGCGATTCCCTGAGGACGACAGGCCTTCAGAAGACCCGTCAGGAGGGCGGGGCCGCCGCGAGTTGCCCCGCTCTTCGCGCCGTCAGTGACGGCCGGTTGCAGCTGGTCCGCAAGCGAAATCGGCGGCGAGCGAATTCACCAACCCGAACGAGATGGAGCCGCTCCAGATCGGCCTTGCCGTGCGTCTTTTACCCGACCTCTCTCGCGAGCGCGGGGAGCTGTTCCGGCACGCTCGGGGGGACGGCCTGCGCCAGGTGCAACAACTCCGCGGCATCGACGCCGAAGCACTTCAAGACGCGCTCCTGGTGCTGACGCAGACCGCGCAGCTGGACGCTCTTGCCCTGGACGGAGAGCAGCCCGTTGGCGACGATGGCGATGGCGTAGTCCACGAAATCCCCGACGCGGCTGAAGTCCAGCACCACCTCGGCCAACGGCTCGCCCTCAAGCTTCGCCGAGAGCTCCCAGGCGCAGGCGCCATCGAACCGGCCTGCCACCGCGTAGAGGGCGGTGCATCCACGAACTTCGCGAGCGACGCTGCAGCCGGGCATGGGGGGCACCTCCAGAGGTGAGTGCGCACGGAAAGGCTACCCAGCAATCAGTGCGCATTGGCAGCGGGGGGAGCAAGCTGGCGCTCGCTTCCGGACAACTCTCTCTGTCCGCCGCAATTCGGGGCGTTCAGAAGTCTCCACGTGCAGTCCAATCGTGTCGATTCGGCGAGCGCCCTTCAGGCCGCTGACCCGCCGGTCTGTTCCGCGCTCCCGCACCGGGTTAGCATCGAAAGATGTCGCTCCTGTCAAAACGCTCGCCGTCGAGCATCGAGGACGCGCTCTCACGCCCGCAATCGGAGCGCGTCGAGCTGATTCGCGGGACGCTCGTGGAGAAGGCCGCGCCGACCGGCGAGCATGGCAGCGTCCAGGCGCATCTCGTGCGCGGGGTCGGGAATCGATTCGACCGACGTCCGGGTGGACGCTGGCCCGGCGGTTGGTGGATCCGCACGGAGGTCGACATCCAGCTTGGCGCCGAGTTGTTCCGCCCCGACCTCGCGGGCTGGCGGCGCGACCGCTGTCCGGAATCGCCGCGCGGACGCCCGGTGCGCGAGCGGCCCGACTGGATCTGCGAGATCCTCTCGCCCTCGAACGAGAACGTCGATCGCGTCGATAAGCTGCAGAGCTATTTCCAGGCCGACGTGCCGCACTATTGGCTGGCGGATCCGATCGAGCAGATTCTTGAGATCTACCGGCGGACCGAGATCGCGTATGCGCTGGTGCTGAGCGCCAAGAGCGGGCAAACCGTCCGGGCCGAGCCGTTCGACGCGGTCGAGCTGCGCGTCGATGAGCTATTCGGCGCCGACCCCGACGATGATTCTTGAGCGGGTGTTCCTCTCTACAAATTGACAGCGTCGCCGCCGGACACGTCGATCCAGGCCGGGGAAAGCTCTAGTGCAGCAGGTCCGTCGGAGACCGCTGCTGCACCCGCTCATTGGAGCGTTCGGCCGCGCCGGCCGAGTTGACCGCGCCGGGCGCGATGGCGCTGGGGCGCTCTGCGGGCGGAGGTGCCGTCTCGCCGGCGGCGCGCGCGCCCTTTGACTTGCCCTCGGACGACTCGTGCTCGAGCAGCGCGTTGATCTCACCGCCGATCACGAAGATGAGCCCGGAGATCCAGAGCCAGGTCATCAGCACGACCACGCCGCCGATCGAGCCGTAGGTCACGTTGTACTTGCCGAAGTGCTGCGCGTATTGGGTAAATCCCCAGGTCGCCAGCAGCCACAGAACGGTGCCCAGCACCGAGCCCGGGGTAATGAAGCGGAACTCTTGCTTGACGTCGGGCAGATAGTAATAGAGCAGCGCCTCGACGGTCATGATCATCCCCGCCACCACCGGCCAGCGCAGCCAGGTCCAGAGCAGCGCCCACTCCTTTTGCATCTGCAGCTTGCCGGCGACCCAGACGCCGAGATCGGTGCCGAGCGCGAAGCCCGCGAACGATAGCAGCATCAGGACCGAAGTGAGCACGGTGATGCCGAGCGCCATGCCGTTCGTCTTCCAGAACGGCCGCGACTCCTTGACGTCGTAGGAAAGATTCAACGCGCCGCGCAGGCAGTCCACGCCGCGCGACGCGCTCCAGAGCGCCACCGCGAGGCCGATGGTAAGCAGACGCGGCCGCTGCTGGTGCAGCAGATCGTCGAGGTGGCCCTTGACCAGACCCAGCGCATCGGTCGGAACAAAAGGAGCCGCGCGAGCGACCAGCTCGCCGGTCGGCGGGATGAAAGGCAGGTATGCCGCCAGCGTCACCAGGAAGAAGAGGAACGGAAAGATGGCGAAAAGGAAGTAGTAGGCGATCAGCGCGGCCCGGTCGCTGACCGCGTTGTCTACCATTCGCCGGAACATCTTCCGCGCAAGCAGCGTTGCCGGAAGCTCGGAGATGCCGAAGAGGCGCACCAAAAGAAGGTGTATCCGGTCGGGCACAGGCGGAAGCGCCCTCGACCGCCCCGTCGCTCGTGGTGCCGCGCGACCGGAGACCCTCTACTGGGCCGAGCGCTCTACTAGACCGAGGCGGCGAGCGCCTTCCGCCGCTCATCAGCGCCAGGCGCTTCCTGCGTGCTGCCCGGGGCGACCAGCCGCTGCGCGCGGCCGGCGAGCGCGGCTTCGTCGATCCAGAGCGCGGCGGCGAGCGGGGCGAGCGCCTCGCGGTCGAGCGCGCAGGTTCCGGCGCGCATCGCGTCCCAGAGCGCATTCTGCAGATCCCAGAGGTCGAGGTGCATGCCGAGCCGGCTGCCGATCTCGGCCACCTCGCCGATGGCCTGCGCGTCTTCGCGGCGCCCGCGCAGCGCGCGATCGAAGTGCGTCTGCATCGCGGCCTGGAACGGCAGCCGCAGCGCCGAGAGATCGATGCGCGCGCCCAGCCGCCGCGCGTTCTGCGCTACCTTCAGGAGATCCGTCCGCGCGGCGCCGGCGTCGAGCTTCCCGCTGGCGAGCCCGCGCGCGATCTGCAGCGCCTCGCGCGTCACCGCCACGTCGGCGGCTACCTGCAGCGGCCGCGGCACCGGCGAGTTCAGCTCGCGCAAGAACGCGATCAGCTGGCGGTTCGACTCGTAGATGGTCAGGTAGTCGCTCTCGTAGCGGCCCATCGTCTCGCGCAGGAGCGTCTCGGCCACCGCGCGGCGCTCGTCGAGGAAGAGGTCGCGCAACGAGAAGTCGCGGCCGGTGAACTCGCGGTCGATCTCGCGCACGATCTGCGCCAGCGACAGCCGCGAGAAGCTCTCGAACATCGACGGCGCCAGCGCGGCATCGGCGCGCGCGTCATAGGTCCGGATGCCGCAGCGGAAGTCGGCGCCCGAGAAGTGGAGCACGCAGGTGGTGAAGTCGAGCTGCTCGTGGGTGATGACGCTCTTCAGCCCGACGCGGGCGAGCGCGAGCGTGGCGGTGCCGGCGTCCTCGCTGCGGCGCTGCGAGGCGGCCAGCTGGTAGCAGAAGACGCGGTCGCGGCGCGGGAAGCCGTCCACGATTGAGGCGATGGCAACGTGCGCGGCCACCCCTTCGAGCGACACCACCGACGGCTTGACCAGCTCCTCGTAGACGCGGCCGCCGTCGCCGATCTCGGGGACGTTCGACGGCGCGGCGGAGAGCGCCTTGCGGAAGGACGGCTCCAGATCGACGCCGGTCGCGTCGCGCGCCAGCTGCAGCGCGCGCGCCGCGTACTTGAGGATCTGCACCGTCTCGAGACCGGAGAGCTCGGAAAAGAACCAGCCGCAGCTGGTGTACATCAGCATCGCCTGCCGCTGCATCTCGAGCAGCTGCAGCGCGCGCACGCGATCTTCCCGCGAGAGCTCGCGTGTTGCGTGCCGGGCCACGAACGCCTCGGCCTGCTGCCGTTCTGAATCGAGCACCAGCTCAATCAGCTCCTCTCGCGCCTGCCACGGGTCCCGCAGCAGCCGGCCTGCCTCGCGCTCGTACAGCGCTGCCAAGGAGTCGCGCAGCCCGTCGAGCGCGGCCCGCAGCGGTGCGCGCCAGTGCTGCCTCCAGCCGGGCTGGCTGTTGCCCTGGCAGCCGCAGTCGCTGCGCCAGCGCTCGATTCCATGCGCGCAACTCCACGACGCGCCCTCGACGATCTCTGCCTCCCACGAAGGCGGGCAGAGCTCGAGCGCCTGCCCGAGGTTGACGAGCTCCGTCTGCGGATCGGCCGCGAGCTTGCGCAGCGCGGCCGCCAGCACCTCGTCGCCGCCCTTCTTGTGGTGGCCGAAGGTCTCGCCGTCCACCGCGACGGTGAGCACCTCGTCGTGGCCGCGGCCCACGTTGAAGCCGGTCTCGAGGCGGCGCACCAGGTCGTCGCCGTTCTGCAGCCCTTCTCCGAAGGCAACCGCGCGCGAGATCGGGCCGTCGTAGAAGAAGACCGAAAGCGTGCCGCCCTCCGGCAGCCTGACGAGGTAGGGGCGCGTGGGATCGAATTGAGCATTTCTGGCGTCGGTCCAGGCACCGCCCGGCGGCCTGACGCGGACGGCTTGATAGGGGGACAAGACGGTGAACTTGAGGCCTTCGTCGGCGAGCGCCTGCAGTGTGGCGAGGTCCGCCGCGGTCTCCGGCAGCCACATTCCCTCGGGCTCGCGGCGGAAGCGGTGGCGGAAGTCGGCGATGCCCCAGCGCACCTGCGTGCGCAGATCGCGCGGCGAGCAGAGCGGCAGGATGGCGTGGTTGTAGCCCTGGGCGATGGCGTTGCCGTGACCGCGCTCCTTCACGCTGCGCGCGTCCGCCTCGAGGATGTGGCGGTACACCTCGGGCGAGTGTCGCTCGAGCCACGCCAGCAGGGTGGGGCCGAAGTTGAAGCTGAGATGAAGATAGTTGTTGACGATGTCGCTGATGCGGCCCTGGACGCTCTTGATCCGCGCCGCGCCGTTGGGCCCGTAGCACTCGGCGGTGATCCGCTCGTTCCAGTCGTGAAACGGGCTGGCCGAGTCCTGGACCTCCACCTCCTCGATCCACGGGTTCTCTCGCGGCGGCTGGTAAAAGTGACCATGGACGCAGATCAGACGGCGGAGCATGGCCCGGACGTTAGGCACGGGCTGCTCGTGCGGCGAGGAACCTTTCCGGGCGAACGTTCAATAGCGCTTCTTGCGCTGTCGCTTTCCACGGCAGTCGAGCGCAGGCCCGGCAGTCATTGCCGCCGCCGCGCTTGCGTCCCAGGTTTGAGCGACACAGCGGAGGAAACATGGACGCCATCGAGTTGCTCAAGTCGCAGCACAAGGAAGCGAAAGAGCTGGGACTGGTGATGGAAGAGACCGGCAACGCCATCCAGGAGGAAGGCTCGCCGCGCAACAACGTGCCGTCCGAGACGGACGCGCCCGCGCCGATCGGATAGGCGTCCGATCGACAGGCGTTCGCCCGCATGGAGCTCATTGTCGAGACGCCGGAGGGGATGAGCTGCCCCTCCGGGGGCTTCGTCCTGGACCCGCTCGCGCCGACTGAGCGGGCGGTGATCACGCATGCGCACGGCGACCATGCGCGCCCAGGCAGCGCCGCCTACCTCTGTCACACCGACTGCGAGCCGCTGCTGCGGCGCAGGCTCGGCGCGGACGCGCGCATCCAGACGCTCGGATACAACGAGCGCGTGCAGCTCGGCGAGGTCGCCCTCTCACTCCATCCCGCGGGCCACATGCTGGGCTCGGCGCAGGTCCGCCTCGAGCACCCGCAAGGCGGGGTCTGGGTTTGCTCCGGCGACTATAAGAGACAGTCCGATCCGACCTGCCCGCCCTTTGAACCGGTGCGCTGCGACGCCTTTCTCACCGAGGCGACCTACGCGCTGCCGATCTTCCGCTGGGACGACCCGGGCGCCGTCGCGGACGAGATCGTCGCCTGGTGGGCGGGCAACCCAAGCAAGGCATCGATCCTCTTCTGCTATGCGCTCGGCAAGGCGCAGCGGCTCCTCGCCGAGCTTGCGCGCAAGACCGATCGCGCCTGTCTCATCCACGGCGCCCTCGAGGCGCCCTGCGAGGCTTACCGCGCCGCGGGCGTCAAGCTGCTTCCCACGCGCTTGATTGGCGATCAAAAGCGATTCGTCGGCGAGCTGGTCCTGGCGCCCATTACCGCGCGCGGCTCGCCGTGGATGAAGCGCTTCGGCGACTTCGAGACCGCCTTCGCTTCGGGCCTCCTGCGCGTGCGCGGCGCCCGCAGGCGGCGGGGGTTCGACCGCGGCTTCGTCCTCTCGGACCACGCCGATTTTCTCAGCCTGCTCCGCACCATCGACGAGACGGGCTGCGGACGCGTGCTGGTCGCGCACGGCTATCGCGACGCGCTGGCGCGCTACTTGCGCGAGGTGCGCGGGCTCGACGCGCGCGCCGTCGCGCTCGTGCGCGAGCCCGATCCGGCGGGCGATTGAAGCGCTTCGCCGCACTCTACGAATCGCTCGACGCCACCACCTCGACCAACGCCAAGGTCGCAGCGATGGTGGCGTACTTCCGGGACGCGGCGCCGGCCGACGCGGCTTGGGCGCTCTGGTTCCTCTCGGGTCGCAGGCTCAAGCGGCTGATCGCCCAGCGGTTGCTTGTCGCCTGGGCCATCGAGGAGACGGGCACGCCCGGGTGGCTCTTCGACGAGTCGATCGGCGTGGTGGGCGATCTGGCCGAGACGGTGGCTCTATTGCTCGACGCGCGGCCGCGCGTCGTGGGCGCCGACCGCGCCGGGCTCGCCTCACCGAACGCGTACGCCGACCTGGCGCTGGCCGCGCTGATCGAAGGCCAGCTGCTGCCGCTGCGCGACGCGGAGGAGGGAGCGAAGCGCGCGGCGGTGACGCGGCTGTGGGCCACGCTGGACATGCGGGAGACGTTCCTGCTCAACAAGCTCGTCACCGGCGAGCTGCGCGTCGGCGTCTCGGACACGCTTGCGGTGCGCGCGCTCGCGCAGCGCGCCGGGCTCGAGCCGGCGGTGATCGCGCACCGCCTGATGGGCACCTGGACGCCCGGCGCCGCGATGTTCGAGGAGCTGCTGCGCCCCGGCGCGGTCGAGGCGGACCTGTCGCGGCCCTATCCCTTCTTTCTCGCCTCGCCATTACAGGAAGCGCCGGTCGCGCTCGGCGATCGCGCCCTCTGGCTCGCCGAGTGGAAATGGGACGGCATCCGGGCGCAGCTGGTGCGGCGGCAGGGCGGCGCCTGGCTCTGGTCGCGCGGGGAGGAGCTGATCACCGATCGCTTTCCGGATTTGTACGAGCTGTCGCGCGCGTTGCCCGACGGCTGCGTGCTCGACGGCGAGGTGCTGGCGTTCGCGCACGGCGCACCGCTGCCGTTCGCGGTGCTGCAGCGGCGCATCGGCCGGCAGAAGCTGACGCCGCGCATCCTCACGGAAGCGCCGGCGGTGTTCATGGCCTACGACCTGCTCGAGGAGGGCGGCGCCGATCTGCGGGCGCTGCCACTGCACGAACGGCGCGCGCGGCTCGAAAAGCTGGTGCAGGCGGCGCGGCAGGAGCGGCTGCTTCTTTCTGCTCCGGTGGCGGCCGCGTCATGGGAAGCGCTCGCGGCTGAGCGGGAAAGATCCCAGGAGCGCGCGGTGGAAGGCCTGATGCTGAAGCGGCTTGATTCGGGATATCTGATTGGCCGCAAGCGGGGCGCCTGGTGGAAGTGGAAGGTCGATCCGCACTCCATCGACGCCGTGCTGCTCTACGCGCAGCCTGGCTCGGGCCGCCGCGCGACGCTCTTGACCGACCTGACTTTTGGTTTGTGGGACGAGGGCGCCCTGGTGCCGGTGGCCAAGGCGTACTCGGGCCTCACCGACGAGGAGCTCGACGCGCTCGACCGCTGGATCCGCCAGCACACCGTCGAGCGATTCGGGCCGGTGCGGCACGTCGAGCCGGTGCACGTCTTCGAGCTGCACTTCGAGGGCATCGCGAAGAGCCCGCGCCACAAGAGCGGCGTGGCGGTGCGGTTCCCGCGCATCGCGCGCTGGCGGACGGACAAGACGCCGGCCGAGGCCGACACGCTCGCAACGCTGCGTGCGATGATCCGCGCATGAGATGGCTCCTGCTCCTCGTCTGCGCCTGCAGCGTCGCGCCGCGTCCGGACCTGCCCGCACCCTCGGGCGCGCTGGCCACGGTGCTGGTCCCTGGGTACAAAGGTAGCTTCCTGGTGGACGAGCACGGCGAGCGCGCCTGGCTCAACCCCGAGGAGGCGCTCTCGTCCGGCGACCGGTCGCTGGCGCTGCCGTTCGAGGGCGAGCGCCCTTCCAAGACCTTCGGTCCGCTGCACCCCGACGGGCCGATGACGAAGCTCGGCGTGCTCTTCGTGCACCAGGACGTCTACCTCGGCTTCCTCGAGTTCGCCCGCGGCGCGCTGCCCGGGGTGGTGGCGTTCGGTTACGACTGGCGCAAGGATCTCCGCGAGTCGGCGCGGGAGCTGTGCGAGACCATCGCGCGGCTCCCGGTCGAGCGGGTCGATCTGGTGGCGCACAGCATGGGTGGGCTGGTTGCGCTGCACTGCCTGCGCAGCGGGGCCCCCAAGGTGCGGCGCGTGGTCTTCGCCGGCACGCCCTTCCGCGGCGGCGCGCAGATCATGAACGACTTTCTCGCCGGCACCAGCACGGGCCGCGACTCGGCGCTGCTCTCCAGGGAGGCGCTCTTCAGCTTCCCGGCGGCGTTCCAGCTGTTGCCGCCCGCAGGAGAGTTCACCGACCCCGAGGCGTGGCTGCGCGGTGGCTGGGGCGTCTTCGCCGATCCGGCGCTGCGCGCGAACGCTGCGTATCGCGCGCAGCTCGACCGCATGCTCGCCGTGCACCGCGAGAGCTGGGCCGCGCTCGAAGGCGCCCGCGGCACCAGGGACACGCTGGCCGTCGTCGGCACCGGCCGCCCCACCATCGCGGTGGTGCACCCGAAAGATCCGGAGCATCCCGACCGCGCCGATGGCGACGGCAGCGTGCTCGTGACCAGCGCGACCCTCGAGGGCGCGGAGGTCTTCCAGACGCGCGCGGAGCACGCAGAGCTTTTGCTCGACCCGGACGTGCAGCGCGCCATCGCGCGCTTTCTCGAGGCGCCGCGCCCGCCGGAGCCCGCGCCCTCCTCGGACGCGGCGGAGAGGCCCCGGTGACCGGCCGCTTCATCGCGCTGCGGTCGCGCGATTTCCGCCTCCTGCTCATCGGCCAGGCCATCTCGCTCACCGGCTCGCGCATGAACGACGTCGCGGTGGTGTGGCAGCTCTATCTGCTGACCCACTCGCCGCTGGCGCTCGGCATGCTCGGCTTCTTCCGCGTGGTCCCGGTCATCATCTTCGCGCTCGGAGGCGGCGTGGTCGCCGACGCGATCGATCGCCGCCTGCTGATGCTGTTCAGCCAGTGCGCGCTCGCCATCGCCTCGCTCGGCCTCGCCTGGGCCACCTGGGCGGGCTCGGTGAATGAGTGGACCATCTACGGGCTCACCGCCTTCGCGGGCGCCGGGTTCGCCTTCGACCTCCCCGCGCGGCAAGCGCTGGTGCCCCAGCTCGTCACCCGCGAAGAATTGCCCAACGCGCTCAGCCTCTACGCCACCGTCTTCCAAGTCGCAACCATCGCCGGACCCGCCCTGGGGGGCGCGGTGCTCGCTCTGCTCGGCGTGCTGCCGATCTACCTCTTCGACGTGCTCTCGTTTGGTGCGGTGATCGCCGCGCTGATGGCGATGAAGCATCGCGCGCCCGGCCGCGGCCTCGCGCGGGTGAGCGCGCACGCTGCGCTCGAGGGCCTGCGCTTCATCCAGAAGACAAAGCTGATCTGGTCGACGATGCTGCTCGACTTCGTCGCGACCTTTTTCGGCGGCTCGCTGCTGCTCTTGCCCATCTTCGCCGATCAGCTCTTCGGCGTCGGACCTCGTGGGCTGGGCCTGCTCTACGCCGCGCAGCCGGTCGGCGCCGCGCTCACCGGCGTGGTGCTCTCCGTGATGCCGCCCATCAAGCGGCAGGGCGCGATCATGCTCGCGTCGGTGGCTGCGTATGGCCTCGCCGTGGCGATCTTCGGCGCAGCGCCGTGGTTCTGGCTCGGCTTCGTCGCGCTCGCCGCCTCGGGCGCGGCCGACACGGTGAGCATGGTGATCCGCCAGACGCTGCGGCAGCTGCTCACGCCCGACGATCTGCGCGGCCGCATGACGTCAATCAACATGATTTTCTTCACCGGCGGCCCGCAGCTGGGCGAGGTGGAGGCGGGCGCGGTGGCCAAGCTGTTCACGCCCCGCATCTCGGTCGGGTCGGGCGGGCTCGCCTGCGCGCTCGCGGCCGTGCTGGTGGCGGCGCTGGTGCCGTCGCTGCGACGCTACCGGTCGGGAAACGAGGCGCAACCTTGACAGCAGCGACCACCGCAGGCGCGCCGCGAATAGCCACGCGGCCCAGGGCGACTCAGGGCTTGCTGCAGATGCTCAGCGTGCCGTCCCCAAGCATGCGCCTGATCTCGACCACGAGCTGATCCGGCAGGCACGGCTTGGTGAGGACGGAATCGCAGCCGGCCGCCTGCGCGTCCTTCGAGTGCGCCGCCAGGGAGTGCCCGGTGAGCGCGACCACGGGAATGTTGCGCGTCCCCTGGTCGGCCTTGAGCAGCCGCGTCGCCTCCCAACCGTCCATCACCGGCAGCGAGAGGTCCATGATGATGATGTCGGGCCGATGGGCCTTCGCGGTCTCCACGGCCTCGAGGCCATTGGACGCCTCGATGACGCGGAACCCCGAGAACGAGAGGAACTCCGAGTACATCTCGCGGTTGTCGAGGAAGTCATCGACGACGAGGACGAGCTTGCTGGTCGCTTGCACGGTGGCCATCTTTGCCGGCAATTTTGCGCGCGAGGCCCGGACAAACGCAAGCCGCAATCGAAACTGTTGCTTTGGGAGCGGCGCAGGTCTAAACGCTTGCCCGTTCACCCGCCTCGCCCTGAAGGGAGTCCCGCTTGCTCATTGTGCTGGTCGAAGACGACGTCGATCTGGCCGAGGTCACCCAGATCGCGCTCGAGCACGAGGGGCTGACCGTGGCCGTCGCCCATGAAGGCCGCGCAGGCCTGGCGCTGATCGAGCAGCTGCACCCGGACGTGGTGGTGACCGATCTCGTGATGCCGGTGCTCGACGGTCTGGGCCTGATCCAGCAGCACACGGCGCAGCCAGGGCGCCGCGCCCCCGTGATCGCCATCTCCGCCGTCGGCTCGCGGCTGCACGCGGCGCGCGAGCTGGGCGCGGTGGAGGCGCTGGTGAAGCCAGTGCACCCCGTCGAGCTTGCGGCGGTGGTGCGCAAGGCAGCGCGCCGTGCGCAGGACATCGTCTAGATAGACGCGCAGCTCCCTATGAGCACCCGACTGCCAGCGCTGTTCGTTTCGCACGGCGCCCCGACCACCGCGCTGCAGACCGAGGGCAGCTTCGCCCGCGCCCTGCGAGCCTTCGCCGAGCGCACGCCGCGGCCCCGGGCCATTGCCATGGTCTCCGCTCATTGGGAGACGCGCGAGCCGCGCGTGACGGGCAGCGCGGCGCCCCCGCTCATCTACGACTTCGGCGGCTTCGCCGACGAGCTGTACGCGGTGCGGTATCCCTGCCCCGGCGCACCCGACCTCGCGCGCCGCATCGCCGCGCTGGTCCCCGGCTCGCAGCTCGATCCGCGCCGCGGTCTCGACCATGGCGCCTGGACGCCGCTGCGGCTGATGTATCCCGACGCCGACGTGCCGGTGGTCCAGATCTCGCTCGCCGGCGACCCGCGCGCACTCGGCCGCGCGCTCGCTCCGCTGCGCGACGAGGGCGTGCTGCTGATCGGCAGCGGCGGGGCCGTCCACAACCTGCGCCGCGTGGACCTGTCCGCCGAGGACGCGCCCGTGCAGCCGTGGGCGCGAGAGTTCGATCAATGGTTGTCGAAATCGGTAGCCTCATTCACCGTGGACTTATCGAAGGCGCCCGGCGCCGAGCTGGCCGCGCCGACGCCGGAGCACTTCGATCCGCTGCTGGTGGTGCTGGCCACAGCGCAGCCCGGCGAGCGGGCCATCACGGTGTACGAGGGCTTCCAGTACGGCACGCTGTCGATGCGCTCGTTCTCCATCGAGTGAGCGCGAGCTGTCTTTGGGCGCGCTATTCTCGGGCGCATGATCTCCCAGCCACCGTTCGATCCCGAAGCAGCCGTGCGTGCGGTCTGCGCGGCGGACAAGAAGCTGGCGCGCTGGATCGCAAAGTGCGGGCCCTATTTGCTTGAGCCGTCGAAGCTCTCGAGCCCCTTCGCCGCGCTCGCGCGCTCCATCGTCTACCAGCAGCTCCACGGCAAGGCGGCGGCGGCCATCCTCGCGCGCGTGGTGGCGCTGTTCCCGGGGCCGAAGAAGTTCCCCACTCCGCAGCAGCTGCTCGGCGCGCCGGAGGAGGCGCTGCGCGGCGCGGGGCTGTCGCGCAACAAGCTGCTGGCGCTGCGCGATTTGGCAGCGAAGACCATCGACGGCACCGTCCCCACTCTCGCGCGGCTGCGCCACATGTCCGACGACGAGATCGTCGAGCGGCTCACCGCGGTGCGCGGCATCGGCCGCTGGACGGTCGAGATGATGCTGATGTTCCGCCTCGCCCGGCCCGACGTCCTGCCGGCCACCGACTACGGCGTGCGGAAAGGCTTTGCCCGCGTCTATGGCGGCGAGATGCCCCCGCCGAAGGAGCTGCTCGCCTATGGCGAGCGGTGGAGGCCCTATCGCTCGGTGGCGAGCTGGTACTTCTGGCGCATCTCCGAGCTGAAGTGAGCGTTCGCGCGATTGCGCCATTACAGATGGATGACGAATCGGATCACGAACGGGACGACGGCGCGCACCCGCTCGCCGTCCACGCGGCCGGCGGAAAAGCGGAACTCGCGGACGGCGCGCAGCGCGGCCTCGCCCAGGCCCTCGCCCGGATCGCGGGTGACGCTCGCGCCCACGATGGTTCCGTCGGCGTCGATGACCAGCTTCAGGCCCACCGCGCCCTCGAAGCCGTTCTTCAGCGCGCCGGGCGGGTAATACTTGTGGATATCGACGCTGCCCGCGTTGAGCACGACCGGCGGCTGCGAATCGCTTTCGGTGCCGCCGCCGCCGGAACCGCCGGTACTGGTTGAAATCGCTGCGCCCCGAACGGCCACGGTGGTGCCGCTACCGGCGACGGCCGAGCCGCTGCTGACGGCGCTCACCGTGAACCCCGAGAGCACCAGCGGCCGCGGCGCTACGGCGCTGGCGATTGAAGTCGGCGCAGCCCGAAGCGGGACCGGGCTGCGCGGCGGCGCGGGCGTCGAGCTCCGCGCCGCAGTCATCGCCGCCCGACGCGGCTCCCGCGAGGCGCGCAGGGCAAGGGGCTTTGCGGGCCTCTTGATCAAAGCGGCGACGGGAGGGGGGCGAGGCTTGACGAACGCTACCTCGATCGCCGCCGGGAGAGGCGGCGGTCGAGGCGGCGCCGGCCGCGATGCGACCAGCGCGACCGC
>JAYWBT010000214.1:0-8829 GCA_043781235.1 Deltaproteobacteria bacterium | reverse complement strand
AGTGGGTCTTCCTGTTGCTCGCGGTGATGCTGACCACCGCCGCCGCGACCGCCGCCCGGCGCGTCGAGCACGGTCCGCCTCGCCGCGTGCTCTTCCCGCGAGCGCTCGCGGCCATCGGCGCGGGCGCCTTGGTCGCGCTCCTGCCGGTCTTCGCGCTGGTGGTGCCGCTGCACCCTTGGTACGAGGCGCGCTACCTGGTCCCCATCAGCGGCATGATGCTCTCCAACGCGATGAACTGCGTGGCGCTCGTCTTCGAGCGGATCTTCGCGAATGCCAGCAGCGAGGCCGACCAGATCGAAGCGCTGATCGCGCTCGGCGCGACGCCGCGGCAGGCTCTCGAGCGGCAGGTGCGCGCCACTCTGCGCGCGGCGCTCCTGCCGACGATCAACGGCCTCTTGACCGTCGGCCTGGTAGCGCTGCCGGGGATGATGACCGGCCAGATCGTCAGCGGCACCGCGCCCGAGCAAGCCGTCCGCTACCAGATCGTGATCCTCTACCAGTTGGTGGCGGTGGCCGCGGTGGCGGGGCTGGTCGCGGTGGCTTTCGCGCGCCGCTTGCTCTTTACCCCTCGCGGGCAGCTCGTGCTCCCGAACCTGGCTGAACAGAAAAAGGCGAGCTGATTGGCCAAGCGGCAGGAAGCGCGCGATGCTCGGGGAATGACCGGTCCGCGCCTCCTCGCCGACTTCGCGACGCCCGACGACTATCTCGAGATCTACGACCAGGAGGTTTCCGCGGGCGGAATGGTGATCCGCGGCGCCGAGCTGCCAGAGGGCGCGCCGCTCTCGGACTGCACGCTCGTCGTCTGTATCGCCGGAGACGAGGTGGCGGCGCTGCCCGCCCGGCTCGCAGCCGCGACGCCGGGAGTGGGAGTGACGGTGATCTTTCCGGTCGAGCCCGTGGCGCTGGTGCAGCTCGCGGCCCGGCTGCGCCTTCCGGCCCCCGCGCCACTGCCCGCAAAGCACCAGCTCCTCGGTCCACAAGAAAAGCTGCGGCTCGCCGGCAGCTGCGATCGGGAGCTCAGGTTCCAGCTCTTGCGCGACCCCAACAAGCAGCTCCAGGCGCTGGTGCTGAAGAACCCGCGCATCACGCTCGAAGAGGTTCACTGGGCCGCGCGGCAGAGCACGCTCTTGCCCGAGGCCCTCAAAGTCATCGCCGAGCACGCCGAGTGGAGCCAGAACCCGGCGGTGGCGACCGCGCTGGTGCGAAATGCAAAAACGCCGGTGCCGCTTGCGCTCAAGCTGCTTGCGCGCTTGCCCATCACCGAGCTCCGCTTGCTTGCCAAGAGCCAGGGGCGCGCGCAGATCGTCCAGGCGGCGAAGAAGGCGCTTCTGCGTTGACCCAAAAGCGCTCGCAATTTACCCACTCGGTCCCACGTTCAGATTTCAGCGGCTGTGTCGAAGAGTGAAGCGGGGAGTTCGGAAGCAAATGGCGAACAGCTGGACCAAGCTGCTCTCAAACAGCCGTGATCGCGCCGCCGAGGAGGTGGCGCTGCGGCTCGCCCTGCAGAAGGAGCTGAGCGAGGCTTCGCCCGACGGCTCGGTGGCCGTGTCGCCCGAGGGGAAGATAGTCTTCGCCAACCGCCGCCTTGCGGAATTGTGCGGCTGCCCGTCCGAGATGCTCGCCTCTGGCATGCCGATCGAGCAGGCGCTCGAGGAGGTGGCGCTGCGCTGCACCGACCCAGAGCGCTTCGGCCACGACCTCCTGACGATGCGCAGCAACCCCTATGCCTCGACCACGGTTGCGATGGAGCTGCTCGACGGGGCTGTACTCGAGTGCTCCTGGGCGCCGATGGTCGGAGAGAAAGGCGAGCTGCGCGGCCGCTTGGTCACCTTCCGCGACGTCTCCGCGCGCCGCGGCGCCGAGCGCAAGATGCAGGCGCAGGCCCGCAGGCAGGGCGTCTTGACCAAGCTGAGCCAGCGTGCGCTGCGCGCCACCGACCTGGTCCCGCTCATCGAGGAAGTGGTCTCCGACATGCTGGAGACGCTCGGCGTCGATCTCTGCATGTTGACCGAGCTCTTGCCCGACGGTCAGTCGGTGGTGGTGCGTGCGGGCGCGGGCTTTCGCCTCGCCGCCGCCGAGCAGCGGATCCCCGCCGGTGCGGAAACGGAGATCGGCCAGGCGATGATGTCCGACGGCCCGCTGGTGGTTGCCGACGTGCGCAGCGAGCGCGCGCTCTCCTCGGCGCCCTTGCTCATCTCGGAGGAGGTGCGCAGCTCGGCCACGCTGCCCATCCGCGGCCTGCACGGGCCCTTCGGTACGCTGAGCGTGCACGAGCGCACCTTCCGCATTTTCCACCCCGGCGAGCTGGAATTCATCGCCGCCGCCGGCAATCTGATCGGCGCGGCTGCCGACCGGCTGCGAGCCGCGGAGGCGCTTCAAGAATCGGAGCGCAGCTTCCGCAACATGATCGAGAACGCGCCCGACCTGGTGCTGGTGCACCGCGGTGGCCGCATCATCTACGCAAACCAAGCCGCGCTCGCCGCGCTCGGAGTCGAGTCGCTCACCGCGCGCGCCGTCTTGATCCTGGACCTGGTGCATTCCGACGAGCGGCAGGAGATGGTCGAGCGCATCCGCGACGCGCAGAACGGCCTCGCTGCGCCTCTGCAGGAGTTCCGCATGCTGCGGGCGAACGGCGCCGAGATCCACGTCGAGTGCCGCGCCATCCGCGTCAACGTGGGCGGGCAGCCGGCGGTGCTCACTTCGGGGCGCGACGTGACCGAGCGGCGGGCGCTGCAGGCGCGGCTTCAATTGAGCGACCGCCTCGCCTCGGTGGGCACGCTCGCGGCCGGGGTGGCGCACGAGCTGAATAACCCACTGGCCTATATCTCTGCCAACCTGGGCTATCTGGCCGAAGTGCTGCCGCGCGTGGGTGGAAACGCGCGGCTGATCGACGAGATGATCCAGGCGGTGGTGGAGGCGCGCGAAGGCTCGGAGCGCATGCGCGACATCGTCCGCGACATGAAGACCTTCTCGCGCCCCGACGAGGACCAGCGCTCTCCGGTCGATCTGCGCCGCGTCGCCGAGTCGGCGCTGCGGCTTGCGGGCGCCGACATTCGCCACCGCGCCACGCTGGTCAAGGACCTGGGCGAGGTGCCGCTCGTCACCGGCAACGAGGGGCGGCTCGGACAGGTTTGCATCAATCTGTTGGTCAACGCGGCGCAGGCCCTGCCGGCCGATCGCTTCGAGCAGAACCGGATCAGCATCAGCACCCTGACCGACCAAGAGGGCCGGGCGGTGCTCGAGGTGCGCGACACCGGCTCGGGCATCGCGCCCGAGAATCTGGCGCGGATCTTCGATCCTTTCTTCACCACCAAGCCGGTGGGCCTGGGCACCGGCCTCGGCCTCTCGATCTGCCATACGCTGATCACGGCGCACGGCGGCCACATCGAGGTGAAGAGCAAGCTGGGGCAGGGCACCCTGTTCCGCGTCGTGCTCCCCGCGCTCAAGCCGCCGCAGCTCGATCCGAGTTAGGGACAGGCTGCGAGCGGGGCTGGCGACGAGGAGCGGCTAGGCCGCAGCCTCGACCTCCGCCCGCACCAGCAATTCGAGCAGCTCGATCACCGCTTCCTGTGGCTTGGTGCTGGCGCGTACGACCGGCTTGCCGCGCGCCCGCAGGCTCGGAACCGGCTCAAACGAGGTGCCGCGCAACAGCACCACACCGTCTGCCTCCGCGTAGGCGCGGTCCTCGCGGCCCTCGAGTTGGAAGGCGTTGCCGCCGCTTTCCGCAAAGCCTTGTGCCGCAGCCGAGAGGCAAGGGCCCTCGCCGCAGCAGAGGAGCCGCACGCCGGCCTGCGCCAGCGCCGAGGCGACCGAGCGCGCAGCCGCCTGGGCTGAAGTCGCAGAGCCATTGCCGACGAAGAGGGCCACCAAGGGCGCCTCCTGCGCAGGCGGCTGGCTCGGCAACGGCAGCGGCGGTGGGGTGACGATGACCGGCACCGGCCGGGCAGGCGCGGCAGACCGAGCAGGTGGATCGTCGTCCGCGCTCGCGGCGATCTCCACTTCGCTCGCCGCCTCCGATTCGGGCGCAAGCTCGATCGCATTCGCTGCGCTCTGCACCTCGCGCCGCGCTGCCGCGAAGGCTCGCTTCATGTCGTCGAGCAGCGACTCGGCCGCGCTCATCGTCCCGTCGTCGAGCTGTTTGCCGGGCCCGAGCCGCGACTCGAGCGCGCGCGAGGTCTTGGTCAAGGCGGCAAACCCGTAGGTGCCCGCGCTGCCGGCCACGCGGTGGACCACCTGGCGAAGCCCGTCGCGGGCGCTGTCACCCTGGTCCTTGCGAGCGTCCTCGATGGCCTCCTCGAGCCGCGCGACGCGGGCATCGGCAGTGGCCAGGTAATACGCCCGCAGCTCTGCGTCCCCGTCGATCATGATTGCTCCGGTTCCTGCTGCGTCGGCAGCGTAAAGAAGAAGCTGGTGCCCTGGCCCGGCTCGCTCTCGACCCAGATGTCGCCGCCGTGCTTGACGACGAGCGCGCGGGTGATGGCGAGGCCGAGACCGGTGCCGGCCTGTTCGCGGCGGGCGCGGTCGGCCTGGGCAAACGGCGTGAAGAGCTTGTCGCGGAACTCGGGCGGGATGCCCGGCCCCGAATCCTTGACCTGGAAGAGGACCAGCTGCTCGCCCGAGGCTGAGGCCGAGAGCACCACCTCCGCGCCGCGCGGCGAGAATTTGAGCGCGTTGGAGAGCAGGTTGGTCAAGACCTGCACGATGCGATCGGGATCGGCGCGCACCGGCAGGAGGGCCGCCTTCACCTCGCAGCGCACCGTCACCGAGACCTTGCGCGCGAACCCCTCGATGCCGGAGACAGCCTCGCTGCAGATCGCCTGAGGCGCGAGCGGCTGCGGCAGAAGCTCGAGCTTGCCTGCCTCGATCTTGCTCATGTCGAGGATGTCGTTCACCAGCCGCACCAGGCGGTCGGCATTGCGCTTCGAGACATCCAGAAGCTCGGTCTGCTCGGGCTCCAGCTCCTCCTCGAGCATCAGCGCGAGCGAGCCCTTGATGCTGGTCAGGGGCGTGCGCAGTTCGTGGCTCACGGTCGAGATGAACTCCGACTTGAGCCGATCCAGCTCGCGCGCCAGGGTCACGTCATCAAAGACGCAGATCCAGCCCACCGTCTTTGCTGCGTCGTCCTTCACCAGCGCCCGATATCGATTGAGCAGGCGCGGCTTCTCCAGGCCCGGAAGCAAGAGCCGGATCTCGCGGTCGGTGTCCGGCCCTTCGGCGTCGGTGAGCACCGGCCCGCTCTCGTCCGGGCCGCCGGGGGCGAGCAGGGGATGCAGCGCATTCTCGAGTTCCACGCGGGTCATCCCGATCAGCGGCTCCTCCTCCTCTGCCGGCGGCAGCCCGAAGAGCCGGCGGAAGGCGCCGTTCGCGTAGGTGATGCGCGCCTGCGGATCGAACATGATGACGCCGCTGCGGGTCGATTCCAAGAGCGCCTCGAGGCGGCGGGTCGCCGAGCGCGCCTTCTGGCCCTCGTCGCGCACCTCGTCGATCAACTCCGAGCCGGCGATGGCGGTTGCGGCCTGGCGGGCGAGGATGCGCAAGGCCTCGAGCACCTCGTCGAGAATCGGCTTGCGGCTCCACATCGCCACCACCCCGAGCAGCCGGCCCTCGTGCACCAGCGGGTGTCCGGCAAATGCGGTCAGCCCCTCGACCCGTGCCCAGTCGGGGTCGGCGAGGCGGGGCTCGGTGGCGAGCTCGTTGGTCGCGACCATTCCGCCCAGTGCCGCCACGCGGCCCACCGACCACTCGCCGATCGGCACCCGCTGCAGAGCCAGATCGATCGGCCCCATCTCGTCCGAGCCGACCAGGTGCAGGCAGCTCGAGCGGTTCTTGCAGTTGGTGACCTGGGGGCAGGTGCCGCAGCGGTCGCCAGGACCGATCATCCAGACCCGCGCAGCAGCGGCGCCGAAGGTCCGCTCGAGCGCCTCAGGGATCAGCCGCAAGATACGCTTGCGCTGGAACGCGCTGGTGACGCCCTCGAGCACGCGGGAAGTGGCACGGAGTGCGCGGATGGTCCTTTCGAGCTGGACCTGGACCTCCTCCTCCTTGTGCAGAGCTTTCTCGGCGGCGTCGGCACGCGCGCGCAACGCCTGCAGCGCAGCGCGCAGCCGCTCGCGGGCGTTGTCTCCCTCGAGCAGGTTGCCGGCGATCAGCTCGGCCTCGGCAGCCAGATCGTCGAGGCCCGCAGAGCTTGCATCGCTCGCCAGGGGCAATCTCATCTCGGCAGCGCGGGCGATTCGGCGAGCACGCGCGCCACCTCTTCGACCAATTCGCGCGGCTCGAAGGGCTTGGTCAGGTAGCGGCAGGCGCCCATCGAGATGCCTTCCTCGCGCTCGTTCTGCAGCGCCTTGGCGGTGAGGAACATGAAGGGCGTGTGCGCATGCGCGGGCCGTTTGCGAAGCTCTTGCAGGGTCTCGAGGCCACTCTTCTGCGGCATCATCCGATCGCAGATGATGAGGTCGAAGGGCAAAGCGTCGTCGAGCAATTCGAGGGCCGCGTCACCGCCCTCGGCTACGGTGACCTGGTAGCCCCCGCGCTTGAGCGCGAGCCGGGTCACGAAACGGATGTCTGCGTCGTCGTCGACGAGGAGGATTCTGGGCATGGGCGCTCCTTGGGTTCGGGCGCTCACGCGGCAGCGACCAGCAGGCTCAAGAGCTCCTCCTGGTGCAGCGGCTTGCGCAGGTATCCGTCGGCGCCGCTCCAGCGAGCCATCGCGCGCAGGCTTGCGTCCTCGTCGGCGCTGATGACGTAGAAGCGCGAGGAGACGTTGCGGACGTCCTGGCAGAAGCGGCGCAGCAGGCCGATTCCGTCGGCGCCGGGCATGTAGAGATCGAGCAGCACCAATTCGTAGCTGCCGCCCGGGGGCATCTGTTCGCTGAGCTTGCCCGCGTCCTGCACCGTGTCGACCTGCACGCCCGCGGCGGCGAAGACTTCGCGGCAGTAGTGAAGGATGTCGCCGTCGTCGTCGACGACGAGCACCCGCTTCCGCGGCTTCGGCACGGGCTTTGCCAGCCAGCTCCGCTTGCTCGATTCGGGCGGCTTGGGATCATCGAGCGTCCGCTTGGCTACGCCCGCGAGCGTCAGCAGGTCCACGCAGCGGAGCGGCTTGTGCAGGTAGCCGTCTGCGCCCGAGCCGTCCGCGAGCAGCACCCACTCGGGCTCGTTGGCTGCGGTCATCATGCAGATGCGCAACTCGTCGCCGTGCCGGTCGCGCAGGAGCCGGCACACCTCGAGGCCGTCGAAACCCGGCATCATCACGTCGAGCAGCGCCAGGTCGAATGGCTCGGTGGGCGGGTCGTCGAGCAGCTGGCGGCTGTCCTCGATGCAGGTCACCGTGCAGCCGGCGCCGCCCAGGACCTTGCGGGCCAGCAGGAGGACGTCGGGATCGTCGTCGACGACCAGAATGCGCTTCTTGGGTGCGAGGGAGGGGAAGAGCGGGGTGATCACCGTTTCCAGCTGCTGGTGCGAAAGCGGCCGATCCAGCACCGCGTTCGCAGCCGCCGAGAGCTCGTCCAGCGAGCTTCTCAGCTGCACCAGGTGGGCGCCGGGGAGCGCCTCGCGCAGCGCCTGCAGCCGCTGCGAATCCATCCCGGCGTCGAAAATCGCCAGCTCGGGGTTCAGCATGGCGAGCAGGCCGAGCGGCGCGTCCGGCTCGAACACCTCGAGGGAGACACCGGTCCGGGCGAGGAAAAATCGCAGGAGCGCCTGTTCCGCGCGGCCCCCGCCCATGGTCACTGCAACTCGCTGTCTGTTCATCGCTTGCTCCGGTTTGACTTCCACAGGGCCATCGGGAGCGATGGGTTGCCCTCGATCGTCGGCGCGGACTTGCAGGGCGCGGTGCGCGCGCGCAGGAACATGGCATTGGCGATGGCCGCGGGGTCGACCCGGTAACTCTCGGCCTGGATCGCCTCGCGCAGCCGCTTGATGAGACCTGCGCGCGATGCGGGGTCGGGATGCTCGGCCTGGGTCATGTCCCAAAGGTTCGGCACGACCCCGATGAAACTTGAGACGTCTAGAGCTTGCCTTCGAGCAATTCACGCAGCTCTTTCTGGACCGCGCGCAGGATCTGGCAGATGCGCGACTCGGTGACGCCCAGCACCTGGCCGATCTCGCGGTAGGTCAGCTCCCGCTCGTAGTAGAGGGAGAGGATGAGCTGCTCGCGCTCGGGAAGCTCCTCGACTGCGTCGCGCAGCGCCGCGTGGGTCTGATAGGTCGCGACCTTGGCAAAGGGGCTCGCCTCCTCGTCCGCGGTGGGCTCGTTCCACTCCTCGAGCGAAACGAAGGTCCCGGCCTGCGAGAGGGTCTCCTGCACCCCGCCACGGGCGTGGCTCAATTCGTCGCTGGTGGGCGCACGGCGCAGCTGACTGCGCAATTTCAGCTCGGCCTTGCCAGCGTCGCGCTGCTCGCGGCGATCCTTGCGGGTGAGGTGGTCGCCGGCCCGCAGCGCGTCGATCATCGCGCCCTCGACCCGGACCCGCGCGTAGCACTCGAAGGGGATGCCGCGCGCCTCGTCGAACCGGTCGGCCGCGTCGATCAGGCCCAGCATGCCGGCACCGATCAGATCGTCCAGGTCGACGCTCGCGGGCAAGAGACCCGCGCGGCGCAGGGCGAGCCGGCGGACGAGCGGCAGGGCGCTCTGGATGCGGGAATCGCGCTCGGCTGCGAGCGGCTTCGAAGGCGGGGCGGTCTGCTTCAGGGCTGCGCTCATCGGTCGGCTCCTCTGACGCTTGCGGCCGTCGGGGAGCTGCATCGCAACAGCGGTGCCAGCGCACCGTTCGGGCGCCCTTGGAGCACGCTCTCAGAGGGAGGTCACGTGCACAGTGGCCGCCCACC
>JAYWBT010000213.1:0-24293 GCA_043781235.1 Deltaproteobacteria bacterium | reverse complement strand
CAAGCCGCACAGTCCGCTCAAGGACGGCAGTTGCTCCGCCTGCCACACCGCCAATCCCGGCGCGGTGGGCAAGTGCAAGAGCCCCGCGGGCTCCGCCTGGAAGTTGGTGGCGGAGCAGCCGGCGCTCTGCGCCAGGTGCCACGACACCAGCGGCGCCGCCCCGCCGCATCCGGTGATCAAGTCGCAGGGCTGCACCGCCTGCCACGACCCGCATGCCTCGAAGAATCCGTCGCTGACGAAGATCTGGCCGGTCGAGGCTCTCTGCTACAAGTGCCACGCGAAGTACGACGACGCCGAGTTCATCCACACCGCGGTGAAGCAGGGCAAGTGTCTCGGCTGCCACAGCCCGCACGCCGGCGACGACAAGCCGCTGCTCATCGACAAGCGCCAGGTGCTCTGCGCTTCCTGCCACAAGACGGCCGACCTCACCAAAGTCCACGGGAAGCACGCGCCCTTCCTCGAGGGCCAGTGCCTCTCCTGCCACGACCCGCACCGCGCCGACGTGAAGGGTCAGCTGGTCGAGAAGGGCAAGAAGCTCTGCCTCGCCTGCCATGATCTCCAGGCCAAGCCGGGACCGGCCACCGCCTCGATGAAGTTCCGCATCGACCTGGGCAAGAAGGTCGTCCACAAGGCGCTGGTCAACGGCGACTGCCAGGACTGCCACTCAGCCGCGGGCCCGCTGACGAAGCCCGTCGCCGAGGTCTGCTTCAAGTGCCACACGAAGTTCGACGAGCTCTACAAGTTCCAGCACGGCGCCGCCAGGCTGGGCGACTGCGCCGTCTGCCACGACCCGCACTCCTCGAACAACCCGGGGCTGCTCACCGCGGCGAAGATCAACGACCTCTGCTTCACCTGCCACCAGGACGACACCACCTCTCGCAAGTGGGTGCACAAGCCCATCCAGGAAAAGGGCTGCACCGCCTGCCACGACGCGCACGGCGGCGACTTCCGCTTCAACCTCGCCGACGCCGAGGGCAACGACCTCTGCCTCAAGTGCCACGCGGCCATGGGTGCGAAGCTCAAGTCGAAGGTGCCGCACAAAGTGCTCGACCGCTACGGCTGCGTCGCCTGCCATGACCCGCACGCGTCGAACAACGCCAAGGGCCTGGTGAAGGCGACCAACGAGTTGTGCAGCTCGTGCCACCAGGCGCAGTCCGACGGCGCGCACACCGGCGCCGGGCACAAGGTTGCGGGCGGCCCCGATCCACGCCGGCCAGGCCAGCCGTTCTCCTGCATCAGCTGCCACGACCCGCACGGGTCGGACAACCCGAAGCTCTTTCGCTCCGGCAGCACCGCGCAGGAATCTTGCAAGGGTTGCCACAAGAATACGGAGGTCTTCCGATGAAGAACCTGTTCCAGAATCTCGGCTCCCTCAAGCTTGCGGTCGCGATGCTCGCGCTCCTGCTGGTCGGCCTCGCCGCCGGCACCATCGTCGAGTCGTCGCAGGGTACGGAGGCGGCCGGACGACTCGTCTACTACGCGTGGTGGTTCATCGCGCTGGAGGCGGTCTTCGCCGTCAACGTGGCCTGCTCCATCGGGGTGCACTTCCCCTGGGGAAAGGCGCGGGCCGGCTTCCTCACCACCCACACCGCGCTGCTGGTCATCCTGATCGGCGCGAGCGTCTCGTACTTCTTCAAGCAGGAAGCGCACGTCGAGATGTGGGAAGGCGCGACCTCCAACGAGCTGCCCTTCGCCATCAAGCTCGATCGCTTCACCATCGAGCGCTACCAGGGCACGACGATGCCGGCGAACTTCCGCAGCGACGTGGAAATCGACGGCGTCAAGCACGCGATCTGGATGAACCACCCGCTCGAGCACAACGGGTGGACGCTGTTCCAGTCGAGCTACAAGCAGGAAGAAGGGAGAAGCGCGACCATCCTTGCCGCCTCCAAAGACCCGGGGCAGCCCATCGTCTTCTTCGGCTACGGGCTTCTGGTCCTCGGAATGTGCGCGGTGCTGACCACGCGCATCCTCGCCACCCGCGCGCGGCAGGCGTACGTCGCCGAGACGACGAAGCGCCAGAAGATGGCCATCGCCGCCGGCATCGTCTTCGCGCTGATGCCCGGGAGCGCGCGGGCCGAACCGCTCGCGTCGCTGCGGCGGCTGCCGGTGCAGCACGATGGCCGCGTGATGCCGCTCGATACCGTGGCGCGCGAGGCGATCTGGAACGTCACCGGCGCGCGGGACTGGGAGGGTGAGGACGCGCTCGCGACGGTGATGCGGTGGTCCAACGAACCGCAGGCGGCGGCGAACCGTCCCTACCTCAAGATCGGCAGCCCGGCGCTGGCGATGGCGGCGGGCTGGCCTGCCGGCACCACCCACGCGTCCTTCGTCCAACTGGCCCAGAATCCGGCCATCGCGCAGCTCCTGCAGGACACCGAGAAGAACCCCGCCGCCGCGAAGCTCGCCGAGCGGATGGAGTTGATGGAGCAGTTCCTCACCCACCAGATCATCCGCGCCAACCCGGCCAAGGAGAAATGGGAAGTGTCGGCCGATCCGGCCGCGCTGGCCGACGGTCCGCGACTGGAAGGCTGGCCTACGCCAGCCGCGATCGATCGCGAGATCACCTACAACCAGGTGCGGCCGACGCGCGTGGCGTGGATGGTCCTACTCGCCTCGCTGGTGCTCTCGATCATCGGCTGGAACGGCAAGCGCAAGTGGCTCGACCGGCTTGCGCTGGCAGGCCTCGTCGCAGGCTTCGCGGTGATGACCTGGGGCATCGGCACCCGCTGGGCCATCGCCGGCCGCATTCCCGCGGCCAACATGTACGAGTCGCTGCTCTTCCTCGCCTGGGGCGTCGGCCTCTTCGCAGTGGTCGCCTTCGCCGTCCTGCGCAGCCGCCTGGTGGTGCTGAACGCCTGCGCGATGTCCGCGCTGACCATGGCGCTGACCGATCTGTTGCCCATCGACGCCTTCATCCACCCGGTCATGCCGGTGCTCTCCGGCACGCCCTGGCTCGCCATCCACGTGCCGATCATCATGATCAGCTACTCGGTGCTCGCGCTCGGCGTCGTCATCGCGCACATGCAGGTCGGCTTCACCATCTTCGCTCCGCGGCGCACCGAATTAATCGACCGCATGAACGACCTGCTCTATTGGTACATGCACGTGGGCGCGATCCTGCTCGTCACCGGCATCATGACCGGCTCGATCTGGGCCGCCTCGTCGTGGGGCCGCTACTGGGGCTGGGATCCCAAGGAAGTCTGGTCGCTGGTCGCCTTCCTCGCCTACGTCGGCATCCTGCACGCGCGCTGGGACAAGATCATCGGCAAGTTCGGCGTGGCCGCCATGAGCATCGTGGCCTTCCAGACGATCCTCATGACGTACCTGGGCGTGAACTTCGTGCTCACCAGCGGGATGCACAGCTACGCAACGGGCGACTCGCCGGTGGTGAGCTGGATGATCGCGGTCGCGGTGGCGGAGGCGGTGTTTCTCGGGTGGGGCTTTCTCTCGCAGCGGCGCGGGCAGCCCGGCCTTGCAGCCGCGGCGTCATGAGCTCCGCCGAACAGGCGGCCCTCGTCGAGCTCTCTCCCGCACCACCCGCGGAGCTTCCGCCGGAGCGCCTGGTGCAAGGACGCGCCGTCACGCCGATCGAAGGGGCGCTCGCAATCGCGGTCGCTCCTTGCCCCATCTGCGACGCGAGGATCGCAGTGCCGATCCTCGCCGTCGAAGGCGTCAGGCCTCCGATCGTGCGCTGCGGCTGCGGACTGGGCCGCTTCGCCGTAACCCCCGGCGAGCGCGAGGTCGAGAGCTTCTATCCGCCGGTGTACTACGGCGCGCCGGGCGCGAAGTTCCACCCTCTGATCGAGTGGCTGGTGCGCATGGTCGGCACTCGCCATGTTCGCTCTCTCACCCGCGGCCTGCGCCCCGGCGCCCGGATCCTCGACGTGGGGTGCGGACGCGGCGTCCTGCTCTCCGTCCTCGCCGACCACGGCTTCGAGGCGCACGGCGTCGAGGTCAGCGAAGCTGCCTGCTGGGGCGCCGATCCCCGCGCGCAGATCCGCATCGCCCCGCGGCTCGCCGAGGCGCGCTACGAGGCCGGTCATTTCGACGAGGTGATCTTCTGGCACGTGCTGGAGCACCTGCCCGAACCGCGCGAGACGCTGGAGGAGGCGCGCCGCATCCTCCGCCCCGGCGGCCGGCTGATCGTGGCCGTACCCAACTTCGCAAGCCTGCAGGCGGCGTGGGCGAAGGAGGCGTGGTTCCACCTCGATCCGCCGCGGCACCTCTTCCACTTCTCCGCCTCCGCGCTGCGCGCGCTGGTGGTCCGCGCCGGCTTCGTCCTGCAGTCCGAGCACCACTTCTCGCTGCGGCAGAATCCCTTCGGCTGGATCCAGAGCGCGCTGAACCGGCGCCCCGGCCTGCCGCGCAACGGGATGTATGCGCTGCTCCACCAACGCGCTCCCGGCCAGACTACGCCCTTCGATCCGGCAACGCGGCTGCGCCTCACGCTCGCGGCGCTCTTATGGGCACCGCTCGCGCTCCTGCTCACTGCCGCCGAGACGGCCGCGCGTTGCGGTGCGACCGTGCACATCGTGGCTACTTCTCGGCGGTGAACGCCTGCACCACGATTGTTGTTGCGGTCGGCAACTTCGTCCTCGCCCTTCGAGTCGATCATGATCAGGGCGGCGGATTCACAATCCAGGCGTCGAACGTGTCAACGGGCTCGCTTCCCCAACTCCAGGGCAAGTATCCCCAGTCGTTGGAATAGAACCCGGCCCCCGCGTCCCGGCTCATGATTCGCCCCCCCGGATGAATGTCTGCCCATGTTCCGAGATGGCCCAGGTTCGAGTTGGACCAGACGTCGATGAAAGGGTTGCTCGCGGCACTCGAGACGATGATGTCGCCCACTCTTGGGAAGGGCGGTGTCGCTGACAGGCAGCGTGCTCCTGCCCGCTCGGCGTACCACTGAAAGCCCCAATGCCCGGCGTACCAAACGCTCTTGCCGGCTAGAACCCGGGGCCGGATGAGCAACTCGGTAGCGGCTCGAGCCGCACCCGCGAACGCTTCGTCAGCGCGCAGGATGGCTATGCCGCCCGCGACCCCCGCCGCCACTGTCACCGCAACGACGACCTTACCCAGGCGCGGATGCTGCGAAACGCGTCGCGCGATGAGAATCGCAGCCGCTGGTGCCGACGCGAGAAGGTACTTTGGCGGCAGGTGAACATAGACCACCGTCGACAACGGAAGAAGCAGCCAGGCTGCCAAAGTCAGCCCGACGGCGTCGTGGTGGCGGAGGGCGACCGCGATCGCATCCGCGACCGCTGCCGCTCCCAGTCCCGCGATGGGAGCGATGAAATAGGGAGCCATCTCCCCGTGGAATTCCCGGAGCAGGATCGCAGCCACTCCAGTCGTCAAGACGACAACCCAGAATCGGGCCAGGAGAGCGCGCCAACGGAGCACGAACCACGGCAGCGCAAAGGCCAGGGCAAGTACCCAGTGGGCTGCAAACGCCACGGTGTTGCTGGGAAGCATCTCTAACGAAGCCAAGCGCAAAGCAATACCTGCAACTGTCAAGGCCTTCGGAGACGGGTCCTGTGTGGCCGCGCTAATGCCAGCCGTGATGACCAATGCCCCTGCGAGTGGAAGCCAGCGCATCCAAGCGCCTCGCAGCCACGCAGCCGCGGAGAACAAGTCCCCGACCGTGAAAAGCGCCCCCACGCCGAGCAAGAGCACGAGGTGGGAGCGTGCGAGTGGCGCGGCGCCCAGAAGAATCGCGGCCATCACGCCATCACAGCGTCTCTGGTCGTCGCGCCAGGCGACCAGTCGATCGAGCCCGGCGACGCCCAGAGCCATTGCCGGGGTGTCCGGCATCGCCGTCCCGGTCATCGCGAGCACCGCCGGCATCGAAGAAAGGAGGAGGCCCGACGCCACCGCGCAGGTCGGAGACAGCCCCAGTTTCAACGACAGGGAAACCGTGGCAGCGATAGCGATCCAGAACATCGCCAGCTGAATCGCATGAGCCAGCCACTCCGCGCCGCCAGCCAGCACGGACGGAGCGAGGAGCCACGCCATCAGCGGTCCGGTGGGAACGATCGCGGATAGCCTCTCGGGATTCGCATACCAGGTCATCTCGAACGCGGTGGGGTGCAGCGGATCCGTTAGGGCGTGTTGCGCTTCGAAAAGAAAAACCGGATCGTCGATGGTGAAGGCCTTGTTAAGAAACGGAAGAAGCACGAGCGAGGAGAGAAGCAAGGCCGGGGCGGCGAGGCGTAGAACCTGAGCCACTCTCATCCTCTTGCTCATGCGCGGCACGCTAGCAGGCACCGGCGGCCGTGACGGCCCCCGCCTCGGTACCTGCTTCGCACGGGTGCCGCGCGGTCATCAGTGCCACCGTCGCGCAGAGGAGCCCAATGGCGAGCCAGTAATAATTGCAGAAAGCCTGCTTGTTGAAGAGCACGAAGACCAGCCAGAAGCTGGCGGCCGCCAGGACGGCCTGTGCTGGCGCAATGGCTCGGCGGACAGTGACCAGATAGGTTGCGCCCGCCAGAAGGAAGGCAGGCCAGGAAGGAAGCCTGGGTCCGCCGAGCGCCGCGAGCTGCGCAGGCCACGAGAGCGCGTCCTCCCTGAATGGCTGCAGGAATTGAAATTCCACGACGCCTCGAACGAACGCGGTGGGTCCGGCGACGAGGAAAGGGAGGGCGATGACCGTGGCGACCGACGCAGCGATGGACAACACCCTCCGGCGTACTCTTGAGTCGATCGCCAGGAGCAACGGTATCAGCAGCGCCACCGCGTACTGCTTGCTGGAGATCGCCAGGCCGATGGTGAGACCCGGCAGGAGCCAGATTCGCCAACAGCCTCGGGGAGCGGCCGTCGCTTCAGCATGCGCCGAGCGGTCGACCGCCAGCACTGCAGCCAGGAAGAAAGCCAAGACCACGGGCTCGGTCCAGGCCATCTCCAACTGGAAGAACGCTCGCGGCTGCAGGAGCAGGAAGGCCGCCGACAACTCCGACTCGAGCGAACCACGGCCCAGTCGCTGGATGAGGACGGCCGCCGCCGCCACCGCCAGCAGTAGGGTCCAGCGGATGTCGCCGAGCCACGCCGAGGGAACGTCCAAGATCAATGACAGCGGCGGGTAGGGGAAGGCCAGGACATACTGGCCATCCGGGCTGAGGAGCCGCGGATCGATCAGGGGCGTCCCTGGCCCGTAGACGTTGAAATAGGTCAGCCGGTAGGGATTGAGGCCGGAGAGGAGGGCCAGCGCGCCGCTTTGCTGTGACTGCCACACGTCGATGCCTGGCTCTGGCGAAGCCCGGATGACAAGTCCCCCCAAGACCACGCCGCCGAGTGTCACTCCCGCAAAGCGGACCCGCTGGAACCACACCGGCGCGGAACGCCAGAAGTGCGTGGCCAGCAGGACCGCCACCAGGGCCAAGGTCGGGCGGAAGGCACCCAACCTGGAGGGATCCACGTCGACGCCGGGCAGGTACGCGACGTCGTGCGCCAAAGCAAGCACCAGCCCGAGACTGAGCGGGACCAACGCAGTGGCTCGCCGCTGCGCGCCTCCTCCTCCGAGATGGTGGCGCGCCGCCGCAAGCCCAGCGGCGGTGGCCAGCGTGACCAGCCCGAGCGCTGTTGGGTCGAGGGTTCCCCACGAAGCGGCCAGCGCGAAAGCGATCAACACGGCCGCCAGCGCTATGAGTCCAGAAGCGAGATCCCACGGCTGCACGGAGCCATTGCGTCCCGGTATCCTGGTTCTCATCGCAACCTCCGGCTGTCCCGCGCCAGCCATTCGGAGAGCTGCGCCGCCGCGCGCGGATCTTCCGGGCTGACGCGGAGGAACGCCGCGGCGTGCTCCAGCGCTTCCGCCCGCGAACCGAGCCGGGTGAGCAGAAACGCGGTGGCCTGTTCCATATTGGAGTTGCCAGGCCGCCTGCGGCAGAAGGCGCGGAGCACCTCCACCGCCTCCGGGAATCGGCCTTGGCGCGACAGCGCGGCTGCGAGCCAATACGAGTAGTCGGAGCTTGCGGGAGCCTCCTTGACCAGCGCTTGAAGCACCGGGACCGCAGCCTCGCTGCTGCCGGCAACAATCAGTACGTACGCAGCATCGCGCCTCAACTCCGGATCGCGGCCCTCGCCTAGTGCCGTGATCGCCTCGGCGATCGCCTCGGCCGGGCGGCCGGACTGGATTAGCCACAGGGCTCGATAGCGATGTGCGTCGCCGGGAGCGCGCGCGAGTTGGGCCGTCGCGTCCAGGTGCTCAAGCGCTTCGGAGACGCGCTTCTCCTCGAACAGCACGGTGCTCAACTGAAGGTGCGCATAGCCGCTGCCCGGCGCGTCGCGTACCGCCGCGCTCCAAAGCGAAAGGTCGGAATCGAGCGCCGCCGCGCGCGACGCGGTCGAGGCGCCGAACGCGATCACCAACCCGGCGGAGGCCAAACGGGCCGCGGGACGCCATCGAGTGGATGCGCTGGAAAGTGCCGCGGCCACGAGCGCCGCCGGACCCATCAGCGCCAGGTACTGGAGGTGATCGGCGACCGGTGCCACGTTGAAATACGCGATCTCGACGAACCCCAGCACGGGCAGGACCATGAGCGCGTGATAGCCGAAGGCAAACGACAGCGCGCGCGCGCGCATCCGCCAGAGCGCCACCACAGCCAGCAGCGCCGCGGCGAGCGGTAGGTAGAAGAGAGGGGAGCCGGCATCCACCGGCCATTCGGGATACGCGAACGCAAGCCGGACCGGCACCAGCGCCTTCTGGAGATACGAAGCTAGCGCCCATCCGGAGCGGCCTGCGCGCTCGAGGGCGCCGCGCGAGACCGACCAGCCGCCCGCCATCGCATTCTGCCGCTGGAACCAGACGTTCACCGCGCCGGCGATCAAAGCCAGAGAGAAGAACGGAGCGGTTGCGATCCAGTCGGCGCGCTGAAGCTTACCCCTCCGGTAGAGCGCGGTCCCGAGAAGAACGAACGGCAGCATGACGACCGAGGCTTTGGCGAGGAGCGCGAGCGCGAAGAGGAGCAGCGCAGCCACGGCGGTTCGCCTCGGGCGGATCGGGTCGGGCCGCAGCCAGACGAGGACAGCGCCGAGGAACAGGGCCGCGGAGAAGGTGTTCTTTTGTTCCGAGATCCACGCCACCGACTCAACTGCGACGGGATGCACGGCGAACAGCAGCCCCGCGAGCCACGCTCCCGGAACGGAGAGTTCGCGCAGGACTCGCCAGAGCAAGAGCGCGGTCCCGATGTGCAGCGCCAGATTGACCACGTGGTATCCGGCCGTAGCAGCCCCCCACAGGTGCCACTGCAGCCAGAAGGCAGTCATCGTCAGCGGCCAGTAATCGGGGGAGTCGCGGCTGCGCCAGATGGCCCAGAGCGGACCGCGCAGGAGCTCGTTGTCCTCGATGAGCAGGTGATCGTCGAAGACGAACCCGCCCCAGAGCGCGGGAAGGTAGGCCGCCAGCGCCGCAAACCCGATCGCCAGCGCGAGCCAGGCGGTTGCGCTGTGTCCCCGACGGTCCACGGCTCGTCACTTGCTCGCGGTGAAGGCCTGGATCCTGTTGTTGCCACGGTCGGCCACGAAGGTGTTGCCCTTCGCGTCGATGCAGATCTGCTCCGGGTAGTAGATCAGCCCCTCGGTCCAGCCGATGCTCAGGCGCCGACCCAGGAAGGCTCCGTCGGCGCCGAGGACGACGAGGCCGTTCCCGTGGTTGTCCACCAGCACGATCAGCCCCTGCTCGGTGACGGTGAGGTAGCTGGGGAAGCTGGCGTACTCCTTCACGCGTGAAAGCAGCGCGTCGCCCGCGTAGACCACGCCGTGCGGGCCATCCACCGCCAGCACGGTGCCCTTCGCATCGATGGCGATGTCGCTGAAGGTCGCGCCCTTCGGCTCTGCAAGCTGCCGGACGAAGGCGCCGTCCCGATCGAGCACCACCACCCGCGCCGAGGCGACGTCGAGCAGGTAGAGATTGTCCGCCTTGTCGAGCTTGAACGAGACCGGGAAGAAGCCGGCCGCGGGCGGCACGCCTGTCGGCACCACGAAGCCGCCGAACTTTCCCTCTTCGCCGACGCGCACGATCCGGCGCGTCTTCGCGTCGAGCGAGAGCAGGTTGCCGCGCGAGTCGATCTGCAGGCGCACCGGAACGCCAAGCTCGGGGAACTTGATCGCATTGCCGGCGACGAGCGAACCGTCCGTGAATGTGTAGGTGAGCAGCCGTCCGTTGCCGGAGTCGGCGAGCACCACCCGGCCCTCCGCGGTACAGGCGACGCCTTCGGGGCTCTTGAGCGCGTCGCCTGTCGCATCGCCATAGGCAACGGCGTCGGCGCGCACGGCCGACGCGACCAGCAGGCAGAGGAGCGCGAGCCGCCTCATCGCTTGAACTGCTTGTGGCACTTCGTGCACAGCTCGGTGGTCGTCGGATAGGGATTCATGTGCTTGTACTCGGTTCCGTGGGCACGGTGGCAGCTCAGGCAATTGAGCGAGAGATTCTTGTTGCGCGGATCGACCAGCTTCGCGCCGATGGGATGCGTCGAGTGCTTCTGCCAGTCGTGGCAGGTGCCGCAGAGCTGGAGGGTGTCGGGCTTCTTCATCAAGAGGGCCACCTCGGAGGAGTGCGGGCTGTGGCAGGCCGTACAGTCGCCCTCGACGACCGGCTTGTGCTTGGTGGGCGAGCGCTCCTGGCGCGCGATCGTGTCTGCGTGGCAGGACCCGCACACCTGGGTCATGGTTCCGCCCAGGAGCCCACGCTGCCGCGAAGCATGGGGCGTGTGGCAGTTGAGGCAGCCCTTCTCGCCCGCGACGGCCTGGTGCACATGCGCCTTGTCGAGCATCTGCGAGATCTGCTGCTTGTGGCAGTTGGTGCAGAGCGCGGTGCCCGTGACTTTCGTCGCGAGCGAGCCCGGTACGTGGCACTCGGCGCACTGCCGATTCGCGACCGGCTTGTGCACGGTGTCGTAGAGCATGCCCGGCTGGTCGGAGCCGTGCGGATCGTGGCAGCTCGCGCAGCGGGCCTTCTGCACCGGGTAGCCGAGATGGCGCGCGGCGAACTTCTTGTCCGGCTTGTGGCAGGAGAGGCAGAGGCCCGGATCGGCGCCTTTCAACAGCTTTTCGCCGTTCGCCGAAGCATGCGGGTCGTGGCAGGCGGTGCACGCGCTCGCTGCGCTGCCGACCTGGTGCTTGTGCCGCGCCCGCTTCCAGGCGTCGGTCACGGTGGCATGGCAGGTCGCGCACGCCTCGATACCGGACTTCACCAGCTCGAACTTGGTCGCCGATGCGTGCGGATCGTGGCAGGCGGTGCAGTTCCCCTCGGCCGCCGGCTGGTGGGTGCTCTTCGCCTGCGCAGGAACGATGCCCTTGTGGCAGCTGGTGCAGATCTGCGCCGCCTCGACGGAGAGGAGCTTGCCGTGCTCGGACGCGTGCGGGTTGTGGCAGCCCGTGCAGTCCATGCCCTTCACCGGCGTGTGCACGAACGGCTTCTTCAGCTTGGCATCGAAGTCCTTGTGGCAGCCGAGGCAGAGCTTGCCCTGCGCTCCCGGCAGGAGCTTCAAGTTCGGAGCGGGCGCGGCCGCGAGCAGGAGCACGAGCCAGATCATGGCGACCCTCCGACCGTGTGGCAGGCTTCGCACTTGCCCTGCTCGAACGGCGCGTGCGCGACGCTGTTGAGCAGGCGCTCGTCGGCGCCGACATGCGGGTTGTGGCAGCTCGTGCAGTTGGCGGTGGCCACGCCGAGGTGGGCTTCCTTGAAATCCTCCTCGCGCTGGGCATGGCAGCGGGAGCAGAGCCTGGCATTGTCCGCCGACACCAGCTTCGGCAACGCCGACGCGTGCGGCTTGTGGCACTGCAGGCAGTCCTCCGTCGCCGGCGAGTGGGTCGTGCCCGCAGCCATCTTCTCTTTCAGCACGATGTGACAGGTGAGGCACGCGTCGGCTCCCTTGGTGAGCTGCAGCGCCGGAAGCCCCGACTTGTGCGGATTGTGGCAAGCGGTGCAGTCCGCCTTGGCGAACGGCGGGTGCACGCTCTTTGCGCCTTCCGCCTGCTTCATCTGCTGTGCGTGGCAGCGGACGCAGAGGTTCAACTGCGGCGCGACGATCATGCCGGCGACGTTGGAGCCGTGCGGGTCGTGGCAGGTCAGGCACTCGCCCGCGGCAAAAGGCTTGTGGCGCGAGCCGCCCAGCGGCGATTCCTTCATCAGCTCGCCGTGGCAGGTGGCGCAGAGCGCGGCGCCCTCCGCCTTCAGCAAGTTCCGGGCATCCGACGAGTGGCCCTGGTGGCACCCCATGCACTGCCCGTTCTGCACCGGCTTGTGCGTGTGCGACTTGACGAACTTCGTCTCCGCCTCTTTGTGGCAGCCGTAGCAGAGCGTCTGCTCCGGCGCCTTGAGCATCGCCGGGACGTTCGAGCCGTGGGGGTTGTGGCAGGTGGTGCACTTGCCGTCCTTGAACGGCCCGTGGACGGCCTTGTCCTTGAGCTGATCGGAAGTCAGGGCCGCGTGGCACTTCGCGCAGAGGACGTCGACCTTTTCGTCGAGCAGCGCCTTGTTCGCCGCCGCATGCGGCTGGTGGCAGGTGGTGCAGCCTTGCGTCACCGCGGCGTGCTTCGCCGTGACGATCTGGTTCATGCCCTTGTGGCAGGAGAAGCAGAGGTCGTTGCCAGCCGCCTTGAGCAGCCCCTTGTTCGCCGAGGTGTGCGGGTCGTGGCATCCGAGGCAGTCACCCTTGGCGACCGGCGCGTGCGCGATCTGGCCCTTGTCGACGACGCCCTCGGCGAGATGGCAGCCGTAGCAGAGCTTGCTGCCCTGGGCCTTCACCGCGAATGGCTTGCCGGGCGCGGGCACATGGCAGGAGGCGCAGTCGCGGGTGGCGACCGGCTTGTGCAGCGACGCCTTGAGCAACTTCGGCCGATCGGACGAGTGCGGATCGTGGCAGCTGCTGCAGCTCGCGCTGCTCACGGGCAGGTCGCCGTGCGCTCTCATGAAGGTGTCCGAAGTCGCCGAGTGGCACTTTGCGCAGAGCTGGGCCTCGCTCTGGACCAGGAGATTTGGCTGCGCGGAGGCGTGCGCGGCGTGGCAGGCCATGCAGCCGTCGGCCGCCAGCACCTTGTGGACGTTCTTGCGCTCGAACGGCCCGGGCTTGTGGCAGGAGTAGCACTCCTGCTTTCCCTCGCTCTTGAGCAGGAACTTCACGTTCGAACCGTGCGCGTCGTGGCACTGCGTGCAGGTGCCGGTCTTGAGCGCCTGGTGCACGTTCTTCTTGTCGAGCCCGATGCTCTCCTTCTTGTGGCAGGTGAGGCAGAGCGTGTTGCCGCTCTCCTTGAGCAGGAGCTTGGGGATGATGCCGTGGCGCAGATGGCAGTCCTCGCACTTCTCCTGCTTGACCGGCGCGTGGACGTTCTTGAGCTCGTGGACCTTGGCCGCGAACCTGGTGTGGCAGTCGAGGCAGCTCTTGCGCGCAAAAGCCTCGCCCCGCGCGGCCGAGGCGATCAGCGCGAAGGCGAGGAGGACCACTGCGCGCATGGCGTCAGCTTCCGATCTGGCTGAGGTAGACCTTGACGTCGTGGGCCTTGCGCAGCTTCCCGACCCACTCCGCGACTGCCTTGTTGACCATCTCGCCGGAGAGCTTCTTGGCGATGGCCGGGCGCACCGAGAGATAAGGCTGCTGCTGCTCGGCGGTGACTGCCTTCACGACGACGAGGTGGTTCTGGCCGCCGGAAGCGTAGAGGCGATAGTCGCCCGGTTTCGTGCCCTTGAGCTTCGCCGCCAACTCCTCCGGCAATGCGTTGGCGCTCAGGGTGGCGCCGTCGAAATCTATGGCGCGCTTGTCCTCGGCGATCTGGCCGTCCGCGTTCGCCTTCAGCCACTTGAAGTCGGTGCCGGCCCTGAGTTTCTCGTTCGCCTTCTCGGCTGCCTTCGCCGTCGAGAACGAGATGCTGTAGAGCGCGTAGAAGGCGGGATAGGTGAACTCCGGCTTGTGCTGCTCGTAGTATTTGCGGCCTTCATCCTCGGACACTTGCAGACTTGGCAGCACCGCGCGCCGGACGAACTCGTCGAAGACAATGCCCTCTCTGTACTCGGCAACGGCGCGCTTGTACTCGCCGGACTCAGCGGTCTTCTGCCGCACCGCCTCGGCATCGAAGATCCGGTGGTAGAGCATTTTGTTGAAGGCCGGGTACTTCGCCTCGTTGACGCGCTTCAGCTTGATGGCCTCTTCGATGCCGTGGAAGAAGGTCATCCGGACGGCCTCGGCGATGTCCCGCACTGTGATGTCCTTGCTATCCTGGACGCGCGCAACGACGCGCTTGTCTTTGAGCAGCGCATTGAATCCCGGCTTCTTCGCCTCCAAGTCGAGCTTCGAGAGGCGCCTCTGGTTGATGACCGCATATTTCTTGACCAGCCCCTCGTAGATTTTCTTGAGGCGCGCATCGCGCTGCTCCGAAAGCGAGCGCTCCTCGGCGGCGCCGCGGGCCTTGGCATCTTCGGGGTACCGGATGTCCGCGACCTTGATCACGGCCCAGCCATCCTGCACCTGGACCAAATCGCTCACCTGCCCGACGAACAGACCGTCCACCGCGGCCGCGACTTGCGGAAGCATCTTCTTGGCGGAGACGTAGTCGCCAGCCGGTCCCACCGTGGCCTTCTTCGCCGACGTGCCCTGCACCGCCAGCTCGCCGTAGCTCTTGCCCGCCTTGACCGCGGCCGAGAACTCCTTCGCGTCGGCTTCCTTGGCAAAAAGGACCTCCTCGAGCTTCCACTCCCGCATGGCATCTCGGAAATACGACTCGACCTGCGCCTCGTCCGGCCGGACGCCCCTGTTCAGCAGCTGGCTCAACGTCTCGCGAAGCTGCGCCACCGAGAAATCGGCCACCGCCTTCTTGATGGCGGGCAGCTCGTCGATGCCCATCGCGTGCGCCTCGACCGCGATCAGGCGTACCCCGATGAGGCGGTCGAGCACCGGCTTGAAGTCCTTCTTGCCGCCGGTGGTCTGGTCGCCCTGGGCGCCGTGCACCTCGGCCAGCGCTTCCGCGAACTCGTGGAGCGTGACCACCTGGTCTTCGACCTGCGCGACTGGAAGCGCGGCGTTCTCCTCCGAGAAGAGCGCGGTCTTGACCGTGCCGCCCGGACCCTTCACCACCGCGTACGGTTCACCGGCCGAGGCGGGCGCGGATCCGGCCACGAGGCCGCAGGCGAGGACCATCGAGAGCAAGGCGGGTCGGTTCATTTGCGTTCCTCGGGTTTGTCCCTGCTGCTTGTGCAAGCCCTGCACCACTCGGCTCGCTCGACGGGGCACCCTTCAGAGCGCAACGCTTGCGCTCGGCTCACCTTCTTGCGCGACCCGGCTCGAGCATCGCCTCGACCGCGCTGCGCACCATGCGGCAGGCGAGGCCGGGCATGGTGCGGACCAGGCCGGCGTCGAAGAAGAAAACCCCGTCGTCTCCCTGGCTGTAGGAGGTTGATTCCCAGACCACCTCGTTGTTCTTGCGCTCGAGCAGCAGCGCCGTGAACTGGAGCCGCGGCGCCGCGCCGGACCCGGCCGGGTCGTCGTACTCGCGGAGGTAACCCGCGAGCACCAGGTCGGCCTGCACCAGATCGAGGACGATGCGGGCGCTGTCGAGCGACACGCCGCCCTCCATCACGATGCGAAAGCGCAGCAACTCGTCGCGCAGGACACCGGGCTCGACGGCATGAAAGCGGCCGGAGGCCTCGAGCTGCCGGACGAACTGCAGCGCCATCAGGTCGCCCGCGTTGCGCCGCTGCGTCTCGTTGACGAAGGGCAGCACGGCCACCGAATACGTGCGGCCCACGTCGAGCTGCGGCGAGCGGAACAGCTCCTTGGGCCCGAATCGCCCTCCGCCCGGACAGGCGGCCGCGGGTGGACCCTTGCCGTCCAGATAGAGCGCGAGCGACGCGGAGATGTGGCCCAGCACGTCGGCCTGGAGAGTCGGGTAGTCGCGGACGATGCCGAGATCGAGCAGGCCCGGCGCGTCGTCGCCGGCGCGGGCGGCCTCCGCGATCCAGCGGATCTGCGCCGCATCGTCGGCCGAGACGAGGCGCATGGCGATGCCCGCTCGAGGCGGCGAGCCGGCGGCATAGGTCTCGACGGTGGTGATCAGCACCCCGGAGACGCCCAGCTCTTCCCCTGCGGCGCGGGCGTCGACGCGATCGATGCCGCCCGTGTAGCGCATGCGGTGCAGGGCGAGGAACGCATCGATCCGCTCGCCGCTCACCAGCGCGACGCCGCGCCCGCGCAGCGCCGCCTCGACCGCGCCCTGGATCTCCTGCACGGGAATGCTGACGCCGCTCAGGTTCACGAGAGGCAGGAGCGCGAGCGGCCCCTTCGGCGACGGCGGCGCGCGCAGCGCTGCGGCTCGCGGGCCGGCGCAGGCCGCAATCAACACCGCAGCCGCGGCGCTAGCGAAAGAGCTGCTTGAGCAGGTCACGGACCGCATCCTCGGTCACCTTGTTCATCGGTTCGCCGCCTCCTCCGAACAGGCGATCCCAGAAGCCCACACCGCCTTGCGTGGTGGAGGCCGCCCACACGACTTTGCCGGTCGCTGTCTCGATCATCTGCACGCTGACCGAGATGGCGTTGGCGCTCGAGTTGCCCGAGCGCACCTCGCCGTATTCTTTGAGCACGCCGGTCACCACCGCGTCGGCGGCAAGCAGCTTGCCCAGGTTCACCACCTCTTCCTTCGACGGCGCCGTGGGGTTCGCCAGGCCGGCCCGGTTGATTCCGCGCCCCACCTCACCCGATGGCAGCACGTAGAGCGCGCCGGTCGAGAGCAACATGTTGGAGAACACATCGCGCACGCGCTCGCCTGCGGTGGTCAACTGCGAGAGGTTCTGGAAGGGAACCACCGCCACCGTGCGCACCGCGGCGAAGTCCATGCTCTTGTCCTGGTACCTGCGCCCCGCCGCGCATCCGGCGAGGAGCGCTACCAGGCAGAATCGCGAGAGCTGGCTTTTGCGCATGTGGTCCGTCCTTTCACAATGTCGTCTGAAAACTGGCGTCAAAAGTCCGCGCGTGCGTGCCCGTTCCGGTCCCGGTGCTGTCGAGTACGGTGTACGAGACCGTGATCAGCGTACCGGGGCGCAGGTTCCACCGCACGGTGGGCGCGAAGATCTTCGAGAGCAGATTCGGGTCCTGGTAGGTCTCGGTATAGCTGACCGCGAATTGAAGAGCGCCGCCCGGAAAGGGTGAAAAGCTTCCCGTGCCGTTCGCCAGCGTGCGACCAGCGCCGTTGGTCACCAGGTGGGAGACGGTGCTCGCCAGGTAGAGCGCCGGGACCGGATTGAAGCTGAGACTGCCGTCGACGCGGTTGGTGGCCTGCACCAGGCGTGGCGAGCCGCCGCCTTCCGAGACTGAATCGGAGTGAGCGAACGTACCGGAGAGCGTGAGCGTGCGGTGCGGCTGCGCGCTGGCATTGAAGGTGAGCTGCGCGCTGCGGAGCAGCACGCCCGTTGGCTGCCTTGCCAGGTTGTATCCAGCGCCCGCAAGCAGCCCGATCCCGCGGTAAGGCGTCGCCCGATTGAGGAACGAGAGCGAGTTGGTGACCGTATTCCCGCGCGCATCCGAGAGCAGCTGACCGCTGTAGACCAGGTTGTGGCTCAGCGTGGCGAGCGGCGTGGCGGCGAGCGATGCGCTGTAAAGGAACAGTCCCTGGTGGCCGGTCGATTGATCCTGATCCTGCCGGGCGACGCGTGCGTTGGCGAAGAAGGTCGGATTGAGTCTCCGCGCATACGAAAGCCCGTGGCCGATCAGGTACGTGTTCTGCGAAGCACCGCTGGTCTGCGTCGCGTGCCCGATGAGACCGGTGAAATCGTAGGCCAGGGTCTTGGTGATCTGCATGCGCGCCGCCGAGTTGAAGAGCGTGCGGGTCGCTGCGTTCCAGCCGCTGGTCTGCACGGCGGGCGTGACGAGGAAGAGCTGCAACTCGGTGACGAGGATGGTGGCGAAGCGCCCGTCGGTCGTCACCGACTGGGCGAGCGGGCTTGTCACCAGTTTGAGGTAATGCGCAGCGGTGGTGCGGATGGTGATCTCGAATCGATTCTGGAAGGTCCCGAACACGACCGGAGCGGTGATCGCGACTTGCGTCCAGTGCAGGTTGTCGTCGCTCTGCCAGGCCGTCCACTCGAACGACGCCGCGATCGGCGCGGGGAGCTTTCGATCGAGATAGACATAGAGGGTATTGACCGGCGAGAGGATGTCGGCGAATCGCGCGCCGATGTCGCGCGGATCGATCTCCGTTCCAGCGGATTGCGAGTATCCGATGTCCAGCCCGGCGATGCCCTGGGTCGTATTGCCGTCCGAGAGCGCGGCATTGTCGGCCAAGGTGTCGAGCTGCACGATGGCGGGGAACTTCTCGACCAGCGACTGGGTGGCGAGCGGCGTCTGGGGAGTTGTGATCGTGCCCCCGGGGCCGGCGCTGGTGACCTCGGTGCGGCGGTCGCTTAGCGTCAAGCCCGCGTTCACGCTGGCGCGCCCCTCCCATAAGTTGCGCCGGTAGTCGGCACGGCCGGTCTGCGAGATGGACCTCGTGTCGGTGTCGCTGAGACGGTCGCTGGGGTTGGCATAGAAAACCGAATACTGCAGCGTGAGATCGGAGCTGACGTCGTATCGGGCGTTGAAGAGCGCAGTCCAGACAGCGAGGTCTTCGATCTGCCGATCGACGTCCCAGCTGTGCGTGCGCGCCACGCGCAGCGAGAACTGCGGCAAGAGGCTCGGGCGCCAGCCTACCGTGAGGCTCGGCTCCTCGAGAATGAGGCGGTCGGTGCTGCTGGATTGCCGCTCGGTGCGGTAGTTGTACGCTGCGGAACTGCTGAGGATCGGGCTCCCCGCGGTGAGCAGGCCAAATCCGCCGAGCGTGCGCGACCAGCCGTTGCCGAGCTGGCCGCTCCAGGCGTTCTGCTGCTCGAAGATGCCGCCACCGCTGAAGCGCAACCGTGGGTAGAAGGTGCGCTCCAGGTTCAAATGATAGCGCTCCAGGACTGCGTCCTGTGCGGAGCGCGTCTCGAGGCCGTTCACGTCAGTGCGTACATCGGTATGGGAGTAATCCTCTTCCACGTATCCAGTGATCCCTTCTCCATAAGCCGCGCCGGCGGCGAGCAAGACGGCGATGTGCGCGCGGGCCCGCATCGGCGCCTCAGTTCCGCTCCCCGATCAGAGCGAGCACGCGGGGCGCCTTGCCTACGTCGAACAGTGCCAGCGTGCTCTTGGTCGTCAATTGAATGGCCGCGACGGCGCCGCGCTCCGGCATCAACGCAAAGAGCACGTTTTCGGCGGCGTCGATGGCCAACGAGGTGGCACCCTCCGGCAGGTCGAGCTGGTCGATAGGGATCAAAGAGAAGGGATCGAAGACCGAGACATGGCCGTCGGCGTTCGCGACATAAAGGAGGTCAGTATCGGAATCGACTTTGAGCGCGGTCGTACCCATGCCGACATAGACGCGCTGCTGGGCAGAGAAATCGGCGAGCGAATAGACCGTCAGATATGCGGCCCGGCCCGTTGCGACATACAGGCGCGCGTTGGCGCGATCGATCTGCGCACGGAGCGGCGAATTATCGGTCGACAGGGTTGCGATGATCGCGCGCGTCGAGAGATCGAGGACCGAGATCGAATTCGAGCGCTGGTTGAAGACGAAGAGGCGGCGGCCGCCGCGGTCGGGCAGGAGGAAGACGGGCTCCTCGCCCACCTGTACGCGCGCCGTTTCGACCAGCCCGCGCAGGTCGAGGAAACTGACGGTGTTGGAGCCGGCGTTGGCCGAGATGACGAAGCGCCGATCGGGCGTGAGCACCAGCTCGCGCGGCGAGTCGCCGGCGTTGAGACGGATGCGGGCCAGCTCGTGTCCGGAGAGGAGATCGACCACCGCGACCTGGTCGTCTTCGGCCAGCGAGAGGTAGGCGCGGTTCGAGACGGAATCGAGCGCGATGCCCCAGGGCGCGCGGCCGGTGGGGATGACGCCGGTGATTTCGCGCGCGCGCTTGTCGAAGATGGAGAGCGATTGCCAGGCCGAGTTGGTGCAAAAGCCCAGCAGCGAGAGCAGGGTCTTTGGCGGGATCACACCAGTCTTCCCGTCGATCCCGAGAACGGTCGCGGCTTGGCGCGAGATGGAGAACGGCGCCTCGATGCGCTGCTCGGTCTTGCCGTTGACCGCAAGGAGCCCCGCGTACTGGCCGGCCTCGAGTCGGCCCGTAGCGATCAGGTGCTGGTAACGAATCGAATCGGTACCGGTTGTATTGGGCTGCAGCTGGATCGCTGTGCCGTCGGCGCGCAGGGCGGAGATCGATTCGAGCGGCAACGAGGCGCCGGGCTTCAGCTCGACGTACAGCTCGCCTTCCGATTCGAGCGGCGGCAAGGCGGCCGCGCCGTGGCCGAAGGTTGCGCAACCGCAGAGGAGCGCGGCGCAAACGATGCGGGCGAACGCAATTGCTGCGCGCTCGCTGGGTACCGCGCCTGCGGGGTCGGGGCTCATACCGGCGGGTTGTGCACGCCGCATGCCCTGCAAGCAAAAGCGAGGGGCCGCACGAATGCGGCCCCTCGTCCATCACATCCGGTGCCGCCGTCTTAGTCCTTGGCGTGGCACTTGTTGCAGAGCGACCGCTGGTAGGTGGCGAAGTTCGTCGCCGGGCGGTCGTACATCGCGGCCGAGTACTGGCCCTGGGTCATGCCGTTCGAGTACTGGGCGCCCTTGCCCTCTGTCGCCGCCGCATCGCTGCCCGGCCAGGCGCCCGCGATGGTGAGGAACTCGCCGCGGTTCTGCCAGCGGGTCATCGAGTCGAAGCCACCCGCGTGCGCGCGGTGGCAAGTGAGGCACATGACGTTCTCGGTGCCGGTCGTCGGGCCGCCCGTCGACGTCGAGTGGGTGAGCAGCGTAGCGATCACCGCGGTGCCCTCCTCGAAGGGAACCAGCGAGGTGTAGGAGGTGGCCTGGGTGTTGGTGAGGTCGCCCGACTTCACGTAGGCGTTGTAGATCCCGGCCTGGGTGGTCCCGACGCCGTTGACCGTGGTCGCCTGTGTCAGAACGGCCAGCGGTCCGTTCGGGTGGATGAAGGCCGTCCCGGTGTCCGCCACGTTGTTGTGAATGGCAGCGTGGCAGTTCGCGCACCACTGCGACATCCCGGTCCCGTAAGCGACGCGCGTGTCGGTCGCCAACTCGGTGCGGTTGTAGACCGCCGGGGCAACGGCCACGGGCGGACCGGCCTGGGTGAACACGAAGCCGGTCGTGTCCTGGGTGTAGTTCAGGCCGGCGAGCAGGCGGTACACGCCCACTGCTTCAGTCGCCGTCGGGGTCGCTCCGTAAGAGCCGGAGCCGGAGATGGGCAGCGTCTTCGCGCCTAACTGGTTGTAGGCGATGGTCCCGTTCGCGTCGACGATGCGGGCCCGGCTGTGCGGGTCATGGCAGCTCGCGCACGACAGGCTGCCGGCGGGGTACGAGCCTCCCGGCGAGGTGGTGTTCAAAATAGTGTCGGCAATGAGGCCGTAGTCGGCGGCGACGATGTTGTGGCCGTGCCGCTCGCCCTTGCTGGTGTAGGGCGCGCCGTAGGTCGTCACGCCGGTGAACGTCTGCGTCAGCCAGGCAAAGTCACCGCCAGGGGTCCGGTTGACTGGCGCAGTGAGTCCTGTCGGTGCGGGGAAGGTCATGATGTGGTAGCCGCCAGTCGCCGCGCTGGCGTGGCAGTTGAGGCAGGTCGAGCTGTCGTCCGAACCCTGCAGCAGGTTCATGACCACGCCCTGGAACCGCGTCGATGCGCCTTTCTTTGCCACCGCTCCGTCAACTCCGGTCCCTCCGTTCGAAACTGCAGAGTTGTGCATGGTGTGGCAACCATCGCAATACGCCACGCCGCCGTCATGGAACGCGAACGCCTTCGGGGCGAACCCGAATGTGGCGATCGCGGCCACTGCGATCAGATTGGATACCTTCATTTGTGGACTCCTCTCCGCTTCATTTCAAAAGAAAATCGAACGCCTTCACTCCACCCCGGCTCTGCGACACGTAGAGCCGGCCCTGCGCGACCGCGATCTCCTGAGGTGCGATCAATCCCTCCTCATCGTCCTCGCCGCGGTAGCCGAGCTGGTCGATGAACTTGAGGTCCTTGTCGAAGACGAGCACCGCGCACTTGAGGGTGTCGGCGACGAAGATGTTTCCGGACTCGTCGGCGGCGATTCCCGCGACGATGTTGAACTTGCCGGGCGAGCTCCCGCGGGTACCAAACGAGCGGACTTCGCCCTCGGGCGTCATGAGGAACGCCTGGAACAAGCCGGGAATGGTGCCGAGCAGGTTGCCTTCGCGGTCGACGTTGAACCCGCGCAGGTCGGCGCCCATGGCCTTCTTGGGATCGAGCTTGAGCAGCGCGCTGATATCCCAGGTGCCGGCCACCGCGCCGTCGAAGCCGACCGCGACCACCTTCATCGCGCCCTTGTCGGCCAGATAGAGCTTGAAGCCCGAGAGCCGCAGCGCGCCCGGCGAGAAAGCGCCGAAGTCCGCCGGCAGGCCGTGCACGGCGATCTCGCCGCGCGGCTCGCCGCGGAAGTTGCAGCGCGACAGCGACCAGCCGCCCGCTTTCTGCGAGAGCACCGCCAGGTCGCCGCCCGGAAGCGCAGCGACTCCCATCACCGCGCCCAGGTTCGAGTCGTCGCCGAAGGCAAAGACCTGCATCCCGTTGTCGTTGAAGACGTCGACGACGCCGTTGCTCGAATCGATGACGTAGAGCTCGCCCGCCAGCGCGTCCCAGTTCAGCGCCGCCCAGTTGAGCGGCAATTCGCCGGTGCTGTCCGAGAGCCGGTAGGCGAAGGCGGTCCGCATGCCTGCCGTCGCCGGGCGGGCAAAGGCCGCGGCGGCCAGAAGCGAAAGCATGAGGTGTTGGACGACCGTCTTCATATCGACTCCCGCTTGACGCATGAGCAAGCGAGAGGCCACGAATACAGTGTTGATTTTGCTGACTTTTTTGTTGTGCGGCCTCAATTGGGGTGAGCCACCACACCCAGCTTGGGGGTTTTCACCTGATCATCGATGACGCATTCTCAGCCGCCGCGCGCATCGCTTGCGCGCCGATGCGCCAGCCGCGCAATTCCTGCAAACCTCCTCGCGCGCAGCAGACGTGGAGCGTTGGTCCGGAGCTTGCTCCTCAGGGAGGGAGCGAGGTGCGCTTTGGCGTTGCGGCTGTTCGGCTTCAGAAAACTCGACGCCAGCCTTCGAGCGCGCGTCTTCCTGCCGTCCGCCCTGCTCTTCACGCTCACGCTCGCGCTGATGGTGCTGGCCGCCGTCGAGATGCTCGGCCGCGACCTCGAGACCAACGTGGAGCACCGCGCCGATCTCTTCGTCAACGCCGCCGCCGACGGACTCAGCGCGGAAATGCTCCACTCCGGGCGCAACGCGCTGCCGCTGATCCTCACCATGGTCGAGGAGCACCGCGGCGAGGTCATCTCGGTCAGCCTGATGCGCGCCGACGGAACCGTGGTCTCCTCCTCGAATCCGCGGTTGCTCGACGCCCATCCCTGGCCGCACCTTCCCGGCGGCGAGAAGACGGTGGTGCTGCCGGTCGACCCGAACGAGTTCGCGGTGCTGCGGCCGATCCAAAACGCCCCGAGCTGCGCCGGGTGCCACGGTCCCGTCTCCAAGGTCAACGGCTGGCTCGACGCCCGCTTCTCGCGCGAGCCGGTCCGGTCCGCCAAGAAGCTGCTGGCCGGCGAGCTGGTGATTGCGGCGGTGCCTTCGCTGGTCATCCTGCTCGCCAGCGCGTGGTGGCTGCTGGGGCGTGAAGTCGTCAATCCGCTGCAGCGCCTGGTGCGGGCGATGCGGCTGGCCGAAGAAGGCAACACCAGCATCGTCGCCGACGAAGGGCGGCCCGACGAGCTGGGCGTGGCCGCCCGCGGCTTCGACGCGACCTTCGCGGCGCTCAAGCGCAGCACGCGCGAGCTGGAGCTGGTCTATGCCGAGAGGATGGTGCGCGCGGATCGCTTCGCGGCGGTGGGCGAGATGGCCACCGGCCTCGCCCATGAGATCAAGAACCCGCTCGCCGGACTCTCCGGCGCCCTCGAGCTTTTGGCAGAGGACCTGGCCGGCACCGGCAAGGCCGAGGTGGTCGGCGAGATGCAGCATCAAGTGCAGCGGCTGACCCGCACCATGGAGGGCCTGCTCAACTTCGCCCGCCCGCCGCGCGCGCACATGCGCCGGATGGAGGTGACCCCGGTGATCGAAAACGTCCTCTTCCTGGTGCGGCAGCAGCGCAGCGGCGCGCCGGTCGCCATCCGCTTCGAGCCCGATCCGTCGCTGCCCGCGCTCTACGGCGACCCGGGGCAGATCGAGCAGGTGTTCCTCAACATCTGCCTCAACGCGCTGCAGGCGATGAGCGCGAAGGGCGG
>JAYWBT010000212.1:0-8882 GCA_043781235.1 Deltaproteobacteria bacterium | reverse complement strand
CCGACCTTCTCCATGGCCTCGGCGATGATGTTGCCGATGGTCTGGTCGCCGTTGGCCGAGATGATGCCGACCTGGGCGATCTCCTTGTGGTCCTTGGTCGGCTTCGAGAGCTTCTTCAGCTCTTCCACCACCGCGGTGACAGCCTTCTCGATGCCGCGCTTGATCTCCATCGGGTTGTTGCCCGCCGCGACCAGCTTGCTGCCCTCGCGGAAGATCGCCTGGGCAAGAACAGTCGCAGTCGTCGTCCCATCACCAGCGACGTCGGAGGTCCGGGAGGCAACCTCCTTGACCATCTGCGCACCCATGTTCTCGAACTTGTTCTCGAGCTCGATCTCCTTGGCGACGGTGACGCCGTCCTTGGTGATCGTGGGGGAGCCGAACGACTTCTCGATCACGACGTTGCGGCCCTTGGGCCCCAGCGTGACCTTCACCGCGTCGGCGAGCGTGTTGACACCCTTGAGGATGGCTTCACGCGCGCGGACGTCGAACAGGATTTCCTTGGCCATTTACTTCTCCACCACGCCGAGGATGTCTTCCTCGCGCATCATGAGATTCTCTTCGCCGTCGATCTTGATTTCCGTCCCGGCGTACTTGGAAAAGAGGACGCGGTCCCCGACCTTGATGTCCAGCGCGCGGACCTTGCCGTCCTCGAGGATCTTGCCGTTGCCCACGGCGATGACCTCACCCTCGATCGGCTTCTCCTTGGCCGAATCGGGGATGATGATGCCGCCCTTGGTCTTCTCTTCTTCCTGCACGCGCTTGACGATCACGCGGTCCTGCAGAGGCCGAATCTTCATGACGTTTTCTCCTTCAGCTTGGTGACGGGGAACTTGGCACTCGGCACGGGAGAGTGCCAAAGCGGGCGCGAATGTAACCGCGCGCGGCGGGGTGTCAAGGGGGTTGCGTAGGTTGGGCAAACTTGCCACCCGCCCGACCCGGCCTCATGATCAACAGCAGGAGGTGCGCTTGTCCGACGGGAAGGGGATCCTGTCTCCGCAAGATCTGAGGGGTTTCCTCCGGGAGCTCGTCTCTAAAGCCATCGCCAACCAGCGGGCGGCTGTCCAGCCGTTCACCGAGCTCTACCTCGTCAACCTCCTCCATGAGTACCTGAGCGCCGAAGCGCTCTATGTCCAGTCGGATGACGGCACCTGGCAGCAGAAGCCACTCGCGTTCCTGCTCAAAGAGGCGCTCGAGGAGCGCGGGCCCGCGCGCGTGAAGCTCCTGCGCCGTCTCGGCGACACTTCGCTCTTCGTGAGCGGGTTCTTCCCCGATTCGCTGGCGCGCCGCTCCAATCTGGTGGACGTCGATTACTACATCGCCATGGGCGGGCGGGCGTACGACGCGCTCGGCGGCATGTCGCGCGAGCGTTCGCTCTGGGGAGAGCTGTCCGAAAAGTTCGCGCTGCTCGTCGATCTGCTCAACGAGGTCAGCGAGCGCACGCTCAGCTCCACCAACACCGGCCTGGTCCGGCTCTACGAGCGGTTCCTCAAGACCGGCAGCACCCGCGTGCAGGGCCTGCTCGGGGCGCAGGGGATCCTCGCGTCGAAGGTCCGCGGCGGATTCGTCCAATGAGCGTGCCGGCGCTGCTCGAGCTGCAGCGCTTGCTGATGTCGATCAACGGTGTCTCCGCCGCGCCGGTCGCGGACTTCCTCGTCGGCAAGGCGGTGCGCGCGCGGCTCGCACCTCACGCCAGCCCCGATGAGGCGCTGCTTGTTCTCGAGGGCGGAGAGGAGCTGCACGTCGCCCTCTTCCTCGACGATAGCGTGCTCGCGCAGCTGGGCGTCGCGGCGGGCGCGCCCTGGACGCACGCGCGGCTCTCCGGCTTCTGCGCCGCTGCCGAGGGCGTCTCGCACTTTCTTTACCTCGCGCACCGCGTGCAGCAGAGCGGCTCGGTCTCCCAGCTCGAGCTCGAGGCGCAGGCCGAGCTGGACAAGTACCTGAGCGTGCTGCTGCAGCTCTGGGCGACGGGCCGCCGCAAGGCCTCGCCCGAGCTGCGCCGCAGGCTCTTCCATCGCGCCACCTTGCGCGAGGGTCTCAACGCCCCCGAGCGCGATCGCTACCGTCTCGCGAGCGCGCTCGCGTCGGCCTGCGCTCGCGCGCTGGAGGCCCGGTACGTGATGGCGGGCCGGCTCGAAGGCCTGCTGCGCGAGGTGCGCCGGCTCTATCGGCTGTCGGGCGGCGAGAAGCTCTCGGCGCTCGCACAAGGCCAGGTGGCCTGGGCGGCCTGAGGTGGGTCGCTCCTCCATGAAGCTGTGGCGCGTGGCCTTGATGGGGATCGCGTTGGCTGTGGGCGCTTTCGCGGCGGGCTCGAAGCTGCGTCCGCAGGGCCGCGCGTACAGCGCACGCCAGACGGGGCGCCGCTCGCGCGCCGCGAAGCTCTGCGCGACGCAAGGTCCGAACTGTCGAGTGCTGGAGCGACCGGGCCAGCCGCGGGATCTCACCGGCCTCGGCTGCGTTTGCGACTAAAAGCTACTTCTTGCCAGGCGGGAGCTTCTCGCCGTTGAAGTCACCCTTCAGGGCGGCGCGCACCGAGCGGTCGAAGCGCACCTTGCCGGTGGCCACCTCGCGCAGCGCGAGGACGGGCGGCTTGTCGTTGGCCTCGATCAGCGGTCGCGCTCCCGCCATGAGCTGCCGCGCCCGCTTGGTCGCGAGCAGCACGAGCGCGAAGCGGTTGTCGACGAGAGGGAGGCAGTCTTCGACGGTGACCCGGGCCATGAATGCTCCTGAGAAGAACGGGGGTGAATACTCGATTCACCCCCTCGCTGCAAGGATTTCGGGTCGCAGGGCTGTCAGTGCGACGCAGCCACGCCGCCGTCGGGCAGCGACGCGGCCGGGGGCGCGGGCGTGTCGAGCACCTCGTCGAGCTTCCACGGCAGCTCGTCCACCGCGCCCTTCTCGACCTCGGCGACGCGGTCCATTCCGTCGGCCAGCACGTAGCGGCGATGCTCCGGCGTCTCAGCGCCGACCCGGAGGCGCGCCAGCACCTTGTCGCCGTCTCCCAGCAGCGTGACGGTGCGCGGCTTGTCGAGGCCCTGCTTTGAGAGGTCTTTCGCTATCAGGCGCGCCGCCCGCAGCCCCGTAATGGAGTAGAGCGCGCTGGAGATCTTCCACTTCTTCGCCGGCCCTTTCTGCGGTGCCAGCAGCGCGAACTCCTCTTCAGCCGTGCCGCCGTCCGGCAGCGCAGGCTTGGTCCGCGCGATCTCGATCTTCGCCGCGCCCGGCGTCTCCAGCACGAGCTTGCGCACGTCCTCGCGCGAGGCGTGGGTGAGCTGCTTGTCCTGCAAGTCGAAGAGATCCTTGTCGAGGTCCTTGAGGATCTGCCCGTCCACCTCGAACACCGTGGGGCTGTCGTCGCGCTTCGCGTAGGCCTTGGCGGTCAACGCCGCGCGCACCTCGCCGAACCGAAGCGTGCGCGTCAGCAGATCCTTGCCGCCTTGCGAGACGCCGAGCTTGACGGTGAGCTTCGGCGGCGCGAGCCCGAAGGTGGCGGGCACTGGCGCGGTCTCGGCGGCGATGGCGGTCGCCTTGAGTCCCTTGACCGCGCTCGCGATGCGGTCGGCCGTCGCGGAATCAGCGGCGCCCGCGGGCGAGGCGAGCTTCCACGCCGCGCCGTCCTTCTCCAGCGTGTAAGGCACCTTGGTGCCGGTCATCTCGATGCGTCGCACCTCTGCGGTGGGGTCGAGGTGCGCCACGCTCTTGTCGCGCAGCCCGAAAAGCTCCGGGGCGAACGGTGCCTTCGCGGAGGAGTCGATCATTCGAATGGTCGCGTCGCCGCTCTTGCGGACATAGACCGTATTGTCGAAGGGATTGTCGGCGCCGATCTCGAGCCGCGATTCCTTCCCGTCGTCAGTCTTGACGCTCACCACCGCGGCAGGCGTCTCCAGCCCGTACGGCTTGCCGTCCTTCTCGTCGCCGAGATCCTTCTTCTGCTTCAGCGCCGCGAGCGCATCGACCAGCGCGTTGATCGTCGTGTCATCGCCCTCCGCCTTGACGGGCTCGATCAGGTCCCATCCCGCGGTCGCATCCTTGCGCACCAGCGCCGCGACGAGCTTGCCGGCCTTTTCTACCCGCAGCGAGCGCACCTTCGCCTTGTCGATGTCGAAGATCTTTTCGGTCCTCTCCTTCTGGGCGGCCTTCTTCTCCTCGGCCCGGCCGGCCCAAAGCGCCGCGGTGCCGATGGCTCCCGCCCCGACGACCAGCGCCAGCACCGTCACCAGCGACTTCGTGGTCTGCTTCATCTCAGCGGCTCTTGCGCGTCTGCCACACGAGCAGGCCCGCGAACAAAAGAGAGAAGGGCAGCAGGTCGAACGCGAAGAGCGTCATGGTGTGCTTCTGCTCGGCCGAGAGGAAGAGATGGTTCGATTGCCTCGACTTGGGCCGGATGGAGATCTTCGCCTCCTCGTGCGCCACCCACGACACCGTGTTCAGCGCGAAGTCGCGGTTGCCCGAGAGCCGGAAGAAGCCGTTCGAGACGAACGCGGAATTCCCCACCACCACCACGCGCGACTCGGCGTCACCGCTGCCGTGCGAGGCGGCCACCGCCAAGGGCACCGGGCCCTTGAGGTCCTGGCCCTCGTCGAACTTCACTTTGCCGTCGGCGATGGCCGAGGTCTCGCCCCAGGCGCGCGGCCCGGTCCGGGCCAGCTCGACGTCGGTCCAGCCGGCGGGCGGGTTCTCCGCCCTCGAGACCGAGCGCGCCAGCGGGAAGATGGTGGCGAGCTGGAACGCCGAGTTGCGCGGCGTGGTGATGGGGTGCTCGGTGTACTGCTGCGCGATGGCGTACTCAGGGTTCTGCGCGTCGGGATCGATCACCTCGTCCGCGCCGATTTTGATGCCCCAGGCGACGAATGCTTTTTCGAGTCCGGTGGTCACCGTCGGATCCACCAGCACCACCGCCTTGCCGCCCGCGCCGTCCACCCACTTCTGCAGCAGGTCCGCCTCGCCCTGGCTGAGCATCGCCACCGGCCCGGCGACCACCACCGCCTGCGCGTCTTTGGGCATCTCCTTGTGCTCGGCCAGGGTGATCTCGTCGGTCTGGAAACCCTCCGATTTCAAATTGTCGATAAAGAGCTTCATGCCGCGTTCGGTGGCGTCGGTTAACGAATGCTCGCCGTGGCCCTTGGTGAAGTAGATCTTCTTCGAGGCGCCGCGGGTCACCTCGGCGATGGCGTTGGTGAGCGCCTCCTCCGTCGTCTCCTTGGCGCGCGCTTCCTTGGCTCCGCTCTTCACGATCACGCGCGGCCCGGTCTGGCTGATGTTGAGTTGCTTCACCTCGGCGAGGTGCCTGGCCGGGTCGAGCAGCTCGACGGAGAGCTTGTCGGTCTGGGCCTGGTACTGCTTGAGCCGCTGATCGAGCTCGCCGTACTCCGGATCCGCGGGCGCGTAGAAGGCCTGGACCTTGACCTCGTCCTTGAGGCCCCTGAGCACGCCCGTCGTCTGGTCCGAGAGCGTGAAGATCTTGTCCTTGGTCAGGTCCCAGCTCTTCGGCTTCTTCACCGCGAGGTAGTTCGCGGCCACCAGCGCGGCGAGCAGCACCACGCCCGCGATGGTGCTCACCGTGCCGTAGAAGGTCCCGCGGCCGAGCACCTGATCGGAGAGGTCGTGCCGGTTGGTCGCGAGCCAGAAGGCGACCCCGGCGGTGCCGAGCACCACCTGCACGACCACGTAGGGGTCGGCGAAGCGGCCGGTGATGAAGAACCAGGAGAAGAGCGCGCTGAAGAGGGCGACGGCGCCGAACAAACCGGCCGCCTGGCCTCGCTGCTTGGTGGTCATCATTGCATTAGCTCCAACGATGCGCTTCGACCGCGCGGTGCGTGGCGAACAGGCCGAGCGTGATGATGCTCAGGAAGTAGACGAGGTCCTTCAGCTCCAGCGTGCCGCGGCTGAAGCTGTCGAGGTGGCTGACGGTCGCGAGGTAGGTGACCAGGTCGCGGACCCAGCCTTCGGCCTCCTGCGCTGACCAGCCGATGATCCAGGTCATCAAGAGCAGCACGAAGGTGATCAGCGCCGCCACCACCTGCGACTCGGTGCACGCGCTGATGAAGAGCCCGAGCGCCATATATGCCGCGCCCAGCAGGAAGAGGCCGGCATAGCCGAGCAGCACCGAGCGCCACTCGACGCCGTTCTGGTCGCGCGCGACGATCTGCACCAGCACCGGATAGGTGAGGGTCAAGAGCAGCGTGCAGAAGAGGATGACCAGCGCGGCGAGGTACTTGCCCCAGACGATTTGCCCCGAGGTGATGGGCGTCGTGTAGAGCAGCTCGATGGTCTTCTGCTTCTTCTCCTCGGCCACGAGCCGCATGGTGAGGAAGGGCACGATGAAGATCAGGATCACGCCCAGGTTGCCGAAGAGGTTGCGGAAGATGGCGTCCTGGAAGTTGAGCCGGTTCATCATCTCCGGCGCGTTGAAGCGCATGTACTGCAGCGACGCCTGCTCATAGGCGCCCAGCAGCCGGAGGAAGAAGTAGGACCCGATGACGACGAAGAGCATGAACATCACGTACGCGATGGGGGTCGCGAAGTAGATGTTCAGCTCCTTCTTGGCGATGGCGAATGCGTTGCCCATGGATGTTCTCTCGAGCCTTAAGCTGAAGTGAGCTTGAGGAAGATTTCCTCGAGCGATGGCGCTGGGCCGGGCTGGCCGTCGGCAGTGGCGGCGCCCGCGTGGGCCTTCTGCAGGCCCTCGAGCGTGTCGTTCGCGACGATGCGGCCGGAAGAGATGATCAGCACTTTCTGGCAGGTGGCCTGCACCTCGGGAAGGATATGAGTTGAGAGGATAATGGTGTGCTTGCCTGCGAGTCCCTTGATCAGGTCGCGGACTTCGCGCTGCTGCGCGGGGTCGAGGCCGCTGGTCGGCTCATCCAGGATGAGCACCTCGGGGTCGCCGAGCAGCGCCTGCGCGATGCCGACCCGCTGCCGCTGGCCTTTCGAGAGATTCCCGATCACGCGCTCGATGTACTTGTCGCAATTGGTCTGCGCCGCGACCCGCGCGACATCGCGAGTGCGGGCCGGGCCGGCGAGCCCCTTGATCTCGGCGACGAAGCGCAGGTACGCGCGCACCGTCATGTCCACATAGAGCGGCGGCGTCTCGGGCAGGTAGCCGATACGCCGCTTGACCTCCATCGGCTGCTCGAAGACGTCGAACCCGGCGACCTTGGCGGTGCCGCTCGTCGGCGGCATCACGCCGGTGAGTATGCGCATGGTGGTGGTCTTGCCGGCGCCGTTCGGCCCGAGGAAGCCGAGGATCTCGCCTTTCTCGACCGTGAAGCTGATGTCCTGGACTGCCTTGAGCTCGCGATAGCTCTTCACCAGATGCGAAACTTCGATCATCGTCGTCAACCCCTTGCCAGGTCTCCGGGCGGCGGCAAATCAGCGCAACCGGCCGCTTGCCTCCCGAAAGCCGGCGCAATCTAGAGCAGTGCCACGGGCTGTCAAGGACTGGCGCGCCGGGGTCCGGGACCGGTCCTTGTCTGAGAGACGTCGGCCGCGATCAGAGCGCCCGCTTGCGGTCGCCGCGGTACTGCTCGGGCACGGCGAAGAGCGGCGAGGAGATCAGGTAATCAGCCGAGCTGCGGTTGCAGGCGATCGGCACGTCGTGCAGCACCGCCAGCCGCAAGAGCGCCTTGACGTCAACGTCGTGCGGCTGCGAGGTGAGCGGGTCCCAGAAGAAGAACACCACGTCGATGCGGCCCTCGGCGATCAGCGAGCCGAGCTGCGCGTCGCCGCCGAGCGGGCCGGAGAGCAGGAAGTGGATGCTCGCCTTGGGCATCGAGGTCGCGACGGTGCGGCCGGTGGTGCGGGTCGCGTAGAGCGTGCAGCGCTCGAGCGTGTCGCGGTTGAAGGCGGCCCACTGGGCCATCTCTTCCTTGCGTCCGTCGTGGGCGACCAGCGCCACTACGGGCCGCTGGAGAGTCTCGGGTTTGATCGTGATGATTCCATCCATCCGGGGATGTTATCAATCGTCAACGCGCTGCGCCATAAAGGTTTTGGCGTGGCCTCCCGGTAGCGCGCGATGGGGTCCCGGAAGCTGTCGAGAACGTTCGCTGACCTCGGCGCGAAGCGCGCTATAGACTGCGCGCCCGTGGGCGTCATCGTGCAAAAGTATGGGGGCTCCTCGGTGGCCGACGCCGAGAAGATCCAGCGCGTGGCCGAGCGCGTGGCCGCGACGCGCGCGCAGGGGCACCGCGTGGTGGTGGTGGTGAGCGCCATGGGCCACACCACCGACGAGCTGCTCGCGCTCGCCCGCAAGGTCTCGGCGGACCCGCACCGCCGCGAGCTGGACATGCTGCTCACCGCGGGGGAGCGCATCTCGATGGCGCTCCTGAGCATGGCCCTGCACGCGCGCGGCGTGCCGGCGGTGAGCTTCACCGGCTCGCAGAGCGGCATCATCACCGACGGCGCGCACACCAACGCGCGCATTCTGGAAGTGCGGCCGGTGCGCATCTTCGAGGAGCTGGAGAAGGGCCGGGTGGTCATCGTCGCCGGCTACCAGGGCGTCTCGCGCGAGAAGGAGGTCACCACGCTCGGCCGCGGGGGCAGCGACACCACCGCGGTGGCGCTGGCGGCGGCGCTCGACGCCGAGGTCTGCGAGATCTGCTCCGACGTGGACGGCGTCTACACCGCCGACCCGCGGGTGGTGCCTTCGCACCGCAAGCTCGCCGAGCTGTCGCACGAGGAGATGCAGGAGCTGGCCCAGAGCGGAGCGCGCGTGCTCAACGCGCAGGCGGTCGAGTTCGCGCGCGACCGCGGCATCACCATCCACGCACGGTCTACCTTTGGCTCGGGCGCCGGAACCAAGATCCAGCGCTCGGCGCGGCGCGAGCTGCGCGTGGCCGGCGTGGCGCAGGATGCGGATCTATTGGTCGTGCGCGGGGCGCTCGAGA
>JAYWBT010000211.1:0-24354 GCA_043781235.1 Deltaproteobacteria bacterium | reverse complement strand
CTGTGTTCATCGCCGACGAACTGCTGGGCGCGCCGCGCGCGCTGAGGGCCGGGCTTGCTCCTGGTTTCACCTCGCGGCTGAACCTCGCAGTCGACCTGACGGTGCTGGTTGCGGCGGTCGTCGTTCCCATCTGGTGGAGCGGCTCGCTGCTTCCGGCACAACTTCGTCTCCTCGCCTGGGTGACGGGCGCGCTTGTCTCGGCCTGGATCATCACTTCGGCCTCGCTGCGCCATTACGCCTCGTTCGCCTACGAGCGCGAGCTCATGGACGAGACGGCCATGATCACCATCATGGTGTTCGCGGTCATCACGGTGCTCGCCCTGCTCCACCTGCTTGCGCCAGCCGGAACTCCGCTGCCGCGCATTCCGCACCTCCTCGTCTTTCTCTGGTCCCTGACCATCCTGCTGCGCCTCGGCCTCTTCCGCCAGGTCGCGATGCGCGAGCCGCCCGACCACGATGTCCTGGTGGTCGGCATCAACCCCATCGCCCGCCTCACCGCGCAGGACCTGCTCCGCCGCGGACGGCGCCAGGTGGTCGGGCACCTGCGCTTCAGCGACGAGAGCGACAAGGATCTCGAGCTGCTCCGGCGCACCTACGCAGCCGAGAGGTTCGACTTGCAGCACCTCGGCAACGCGAGCGAGATCGAGGACATCTTGCGCCGTATCCCCGTCGAGGAGGTCTACCTCGCGGGCACCGCTCGCAAGAACGACGACGAGATGCAGCACATCATCCGGGTGTGCGAGAGGTTCGGGATTCCCTTCGCGCTGCCCGCGTATTCCTTCCGCCTCGAGCGCGCGCAGCCGACCGATCGCAAGGCCGTCTCGGATGGCTACCTGCACTATCACCAGACCGAGTCCAAGCCGCAGCAGATGGCGCTCAAGCGCCTCTTCGACATCGTCGCCTCGGGCTTGGCGCTGTGGCTCATGCTTCCTCTGCTGCTGGTGGTGATCGCGCTCATCAAGCTCACCACGCGCGGACCCATATTCTTTCGCCAGGAACGCGTCGGGTTGAACGGGCGCACCTTCAACATGCTCAAGTTCCGCTCGATGGTGGTCAACGCCGAGGCGCTGAAGGCCCAGCTCATCAACGAGCAGAGCGGCCCGGTCTTCAAGATGCGCAATGATCCGCGCGTCAGCCCCCTCGGCCGCTTCCTGCGCAAGTACTCCATCGACGAGCTCCCCCAGCTCATCAACGTGCTGCGGGGCGACATGAGCGTGGTAGGCCCGCGCCCGCCGGTGCCCGTGGAAGTGGCGAAGTACGAAGCCTGGCAGCGGCGCCGCCTCTCCGTGCGGCCCGGCCTCACCTGCATCTGGCAGGTCTCCGGCAGGAACCAGATATCCTTCGAGGACTGGATGTATTTGGACATGCAGTACATCGATCACTGGAGCCTGGCGCAGGACTTCAACCTGATCTTCCGCACCGTGCCGGTGGTGATCACAGGGCGGGGCGCGAGCTGATATAAGACATGGCATGCCTCGCACTGCGCTGGTCGTCGAGGACGACCCCGATATCCGCAAGCTCATTCGCAAGTTTCTCGAGAAGCTTGGCCTCGAGGTACACGAAGCCTGTACCGGCAAGGCCGCGCTCGTCGAGCTCGCGGTCATGGCGCCGGCGCTGGTCTGCCTCGACCTGATGCTTCCCGAGACGAGCGGCTACGACATCTGCGAGTACATACGCAGGACACCCGGAATCAGCACAGCGCGGGTGCTGGTGATCAGCGCCCGATCGCTGCCGGCCGACCGCGCCCAGGCTGAGGAGGTGGGCGCGAACGCCTACTTGATCAAGCCTATCCGCTGGAAAACATTCTCAGCCACGGTGCTCTCGCTCCTCGACGGCGGGGCGACCGCCTAGCGCCGACCACGCGCGGGTCCTGGATGTTCATCACTTGCCACTTCACTGCCACACCACGCGCAAGACCGTCAGCTCCACCTCGCCCGCCGGGCGACGCACGCGCACGGTGTCGCCCGCCTCCTTGCCCAGCAGCGCGCGCCCCAGCGGCGCCTCATAGGAGATGCGCCCCGGCCCCAGCGAGTCCTCCAACTCGTCGCCGCCGACGATCTGGTACGTGTGCGCGCCGCCGTCCTGATCCTCGACCGTCACCGTGGCGCCGAAGAAAGCGCGCGAGGTCGGAGGCCGCGCCGCCGGATCGACCACCTCATACTTCTCCAGCTGTTTCTGCAGCCGGTAGATGCGTGCGTCGATCTCGCGCAGCTTCTTCTTGCCCAGCTTGTACTCGTAGTTCTCGCTGCGGTCGCCGTGCGCCGCAGCCACCGAGACCTCGGCGGTCACGCGAGGCCGGTCCTTGTAGAGCAGCTGTTTCAAAACAGCGTGCAGCCGCTCGAAGCCCGCTTTCGTGATGTATTTCTTCCGCGCCGGTTCCACCGCGCAGAGGCTTATGGCAACCTCCCGCCCGTGTCGACCGCCATCACGCAGGGCATCCGCATCACGGTGAAGAGCCGCTTCCTCTCCGACCAATCGGGGGGAGGCAAATACGCCTTTGCCTATACCGTGCGCATCGAGAACATCGGCAGCTTCACCGCGCAGCTCAAGAGCCGCCACTGGATCATCACCGACGGCAACGGCAAGCGCGAGGAGGTCAGGGGCGACGGGGTGGTGGGCAACCAGCCCGTGCTCAAGCCCGGCGAGAAATTCGAGTACACCAGCGGCGCGGTGCTGCTGACCCCGCACGGCTCGATGCACGGCACCTACCGCATGGTCACCGAGGAGGGCCGGCAGTTTGACGCGGAGATCGCCGCCTTCCCGCTCACCCAGCCGGGCAAGCTGAATTGAAGCAGCAGATCCTCATCGTCGACGACGAGCCCGACCTCGTCCGGGTGCTCGAATACAGCCTGCAGCAGGCCGGCTTCGAGACGGCGACTGCTCCGGACGGTGAGTCGGCGCTGGCGAAGATCCGGCAGCGCGTCCCCGACCTGATTGTGCTCGATTTGATGCTGCCCGACCTCCCAGGCACCGAGGTGTGCAGGCAGCTTCGCGCCGCGCCGCGCACGCAGGCCGTGCCGGTCATCATGCTGACGGCGCGCGGCGATGAGGTCGATCGGGTGGTCGGCTTCGAGTTGGGCGCGGACGACTTCGTCACCAAGCCCTTCAGCGTGCGCGAGCTCTTGCTTCGCATCCGCGCCATCCTGCGCCGCGGCGCAGGCGGCCCCGGCTCCGACGACGAGACGCGCCTGAGCGTCGGGCCGCTTCGCATCGAGGCCGACTCTCACCGCGCCTTCGTGGACGGCGAGGAAGTGGCGCTCACCGCGCTGGAGTTCAAGCTGCTCGGCACCTTCCTCTCGCGGCTGGGCCGCGTGCAGACGCGCGATCAATTGCTGCGCGAGGTCTGGGGCATGTCGGGCGATTTACAGACCCGCACGGTGGATACGCACGTCAAGCGGCTGCGCGAGAAGCTGGGCAGCGGACGCGATTTGCTCGAGACGGTGCGCGGCATCGGCTACCGGATGATCGACCCTGCGGACGGGTGATGGCGATCTTCGGCCGCGAGCCGACGCTCGCGGAGGCGCTCGCCTTGGTGCGCCGGCGCCTCGACGAGAAGGGGCCGCTGCCAAAAGAATTGCTCGAGCTGGGGCAGCGCATCGCGCAGCGCGAGTCGCCGCGGCTGGGCGGCGATCCGAGCCTCCCCGAGATGGTCGCGGCCATGCCCGACGCGGCGGCGGTGATCGACGGCGCCGGACGCTTCATCGCGGCCAACCGCCCGCTCGAGGCGCTGCTCGGCGCGCCCGTGCTGGGCCGCGGCCTGCTGGAGGCGACGCGCAGCCGCGAGCTCTCGGACGCGGCCTGGCGCGCGCTGGCCGGCTGGCCCGCGAGCCGCGAGATGACGCTGCCCGGGCCCGGCAAGGTCGTCGGCGCGCTGCTCGCCCCGCTCTCGCAGGCGCGCGCGCTGCTGGTGCTACGCGACCTCACCGAGCAGAAGCGGCAGGAGTTGGTCCGGCGCGACTTCATCGCGAACGCGAGCCACGAGCTGCGCACGCCGGTGAGCGCGATCAGCGGCGCGGTCGAGACGCTGCTCTCGGGCCTGCCGCTCGCGGAAGAGGCGCGGCCGTTCGTGGAGATGATCGCGCGCCACGCCGAGCGGCTCGGCAATCTGAGCAGCGACCTGCTCGACCTTTCGCGGCTCGAGTCGGGCGACTTTCGTCCGGAGATGGAGCCGCTCGACGCGAGAATGGCGATGGGCGTCGCGCTGGAACTGGTACGCACCAAGGCGTCCGAGAAGGGAATCGAGCTGCGCATCGAGGGCGCGCCGGGGCTGCGTGTCCTCGCCGACCCACGCGCGCTGGAGCAGATTTTCGTCAACCTGCTCGACAACGCGGTCAAGTACACGCCGGCGCAGGGCCGGGTCACACTGGCGGCCGAATCGCACGGCGGGAAAGTCGTGCTCTCGGTGACGGACACCGGGCCGGGCATCGAGCCTCGCCACCAGCAGCGGCTCTTTGAGCGCTTCTACCGCGCCGACCCGGGCCGATCGCGCGCGGCGGGCGGCACCGGCCTGGGCCTCGCCATCGTCAAGCACCTGGCCCAGCTGCAGGGCGGCGAGGTCGGGGTCGAGAGCAGCGGCGCCGGCAGTCGCTTCTGGCTGCGGCTGCAGGCGGGCTGAAGCCCAGGCGCCCGGTCGTCGTCACACAGCTGTCACCTTGCCGACGCCTTCCCGCCACTCAGTCGCGGTATGGGCACCGCTTTCCCCCGGAGGCGACCGTGCTCGAGAAGCTGATGCCGAAGTCCGACGAGTTCTTCGACGATTTCGAGGAGCAGGCGGTCACCACCGTGCAGGGGGCCGAGGCGCTTCAAGCGCTGATCGAAAACTTCACCGATGTCGAGCGCAAGGTCTCGGCCATCAAGGATCTCGAGCACAAGGGGGACGACGTCACTCACCGCGCGTTCGAACGCCTGCACCGCCAGTTCATCACGCCCTTCGACCGCGCCGAGATCCACCGGCTGCTCTCGCGCATCGACGACGTGCTCGACCTCACCGACGCGACCGCCGAGCGGATGCTGCTTTACGAGGTGGGCACGGTCCCGCAGGCCGCCAAGGATCTGGTCGCGGTGCTGGTGCCGATGACGAGGAAGATGCTCGAGGCGGTGCGCGGCCTGCGGCACATCAAGCACCCCGAGCAGATCCTCACCGCCTGCCGTGAGATCAAGGCGCTGGAGAGCCAGGCGGACGCCGTCGGCCGCTCGGCCATCGCGGCGCTCTTCAAGAGCGGCGCTGACGTGCTCACCATCATCAAGTGGAAGGAGATCTACGATCTCATCGAGAAGGCGACCGACCGCTGCGAGGACGTCTCGAACGTGATCGAGGGCGTCGTGCTGGAGCACGCGTAGATGCTCCCGGTCGTGGTCGCGCTGATCGCCCTCGCCCTCCTCTTCGACTTCATCAACGGCTTCCACGACTCGGCGAACTCGATCGCCACCGTGGTCTCCACGCGCGTGCTCTCGCCCGGGCTGGCGGTCGCCTGGGCGGCGTTCTTCAACTTCGTCGCCGCGTTCGGCGGCGGCGTGAAGGTCGCCAACACCATGGGCACCGGCATCATCCAGTTCGGGATGCTCAAGCACCAGGGCACCACGATGGTGCTGACGGTGATCTTCTCCGCGCTGCTCGGCGCCATCCTTTGGAACCTGTTGACGTGGTGGTGGGGACTGCCGTCGTCGTCGTCCCACGCGCTCGCGGGCGGGCTGATCGGCGCGATGCTGCCGGCGCTGGGCCTCAAGGGCCTGGTCGCCGACGGCATCATCAAGATCGCCATCTTCATCGTCGTCTCGCCGGTGGCCGGCATGATCCTCGGCATGGTCTTCAGGATCGCGACCAGCTGGATCGTGCGCAGGTCGTCCCCGTGGCAGGTGGACAAGTGGTTCCGCCGCCTGCAGCTCGTCTCGTCCGGCATCTTTTCCTACGCGCACGGCACCAACGATGCGCAGAAGACCATGGGCATCATCGCGGTGGTGCTCTACGGCACCATCTGGAGCAACCGCGCCTTCGAGGTGCCCTTCTGGGTCATCCTGCTTTGCCACGCGGCAATGGCGCTCGGCACTGCCTTCGGTGGCTGGCGCATCGTCCGCACCATGGGCCACAGCCTCACCAAGCTACAGCCCATCGGCGGCTTCTGCGCCGAGGCCGGCGGAGGCGTCACCATCCTCGCGGTCGCGGCGGCGGGCATCCCCGTCTCGACCACGCACACCATTACGGGCGCCATCGTCGGCGTGGGCGCCACGCGCGGCAACCGCGCGGTGCGCTGGGGCGTCGCGGGCCGCATCGTCTGGGCTTGGATCTTCACCATCCCCGCCTCGGCGGCGGTGGCCGCTGCGGTGTTCGTCACGGCGAGGGTGATCTCGCGTTTCCTTTGAAGTCCCTCGGCAGCGGGAGGGGAGTTCAACGGTCGAGCCCTCCGGGCGGGCAGGCGAGCCTCATCTGCGCACCGTGTCCAGCATGAATGGGTCGGCGGCCCCGCCGCCAGAGGAGACGACCCATGGCCAGAAGCTTCCCTTCCCTTTCACTCGGACTCGCGCTCGCCGGTCTGCTCGGCGCAGGAGCAGCCACGGCGCAGACCCCGGCTAACAACGCGGCCGAGGTCGACAACCCGCACAGCACCGACAACGCCAAGCGGCCCGCCAACGAGGTACCGCGCGCCGAGACCGACGCGCAGGTGCGGGGTGCCGAGGACGCGAACGTGCACAGCACCGACAACAAGGATCGCGCGGTAACCCCGGGCCCGGGCGTGAGCGCCACCGGGGACGCCGAGGCGGGCAGCCCGCACAGCGTGAAGAACAAGGACCTGCACAAGCGCCACCACAAGAAGAACGGCGACGCGAAGCCGATGGCCATGCCGGCTCCGGCTCCAGACAACAACAAGTAACCCGACAGGCCGCTTCCAGCGGCGAGCGCGAAGCGAAAGAAGGCCGCCGGCGCTCATCGCGCGCGGCGGCCTTGCATTCAGCGATGCTCTGCTTTGGAAGCGCGACCTAGAAGAGCACGTTCCAGTGCAGCAGCAGCGACTTGAAGGTCGGGTTCCTGAGGTTCGCGGTGAAGGTCCGCCGCGGCCCGCCCGCCACGAACGGGTCGAGCGCGAGCGGGGCGTAGCCCGCGGTCGCGTTGTTGATCGTGGCAGGGCCATACCCGGCTGCGCCGTGGTTGGCGGCGAACTCGATGTTGAGATGATTCAGGTTCTTGTTGAAGAAGAAGTTCAGGCCCGCCCTGAAGTTGCGGCTGTCGGCGGAGTCGATGGCGTTGGCGCAGGTGGTTGCCTGCCCCGGATCGAGCGTCAGCCCGCCGCAGTCGCCCGACTGGAAGTAGTCGTAGGAGACGTACGGCGCGAAGGCGCCGAAACGATAGCCAAGGTTGACCTCCAGGCCCGTGCCGGTGTTCCCGGAACCGGAGCCGTTGCCATTGAGAGTCCCGGTGGCCTCGAGGACCAGCTCGGCCTGCTCGGTCATCGGCAGGTTCAGGTACATGCCAGCGCTAATGTACCTGTGATCGGTGAGGTCGCCGAACGGAGTCTTGATCGCCTGGGATTGGTAGCTCCCCGCCACGTTCACGCTGAGGATGGGCTCCTTGCCCCATTTATACGCGCCGTAGAGCCAGCCGCCTTCCTCGCTGCCGATGATGTCGAAGTTGACGAAGCCGCGGATCGCCGGGTTGCGCTTGGGGTTCACGCAGCTGCCGGGCGTGGCGGTCGCGCAGAGAGCGCCGGCCGGCGTGGTCGCGTTCGCCGGCGCGCCTCCGAGCGCGGGGGTCGCGGGCTGGTATCCCTCGTAGAAGCCGCCGCGGAAGCCGATCTTCTTGTTCAGCGCCCAGCCGCGCAGCTGTATGCCGGTGTCGCGGAACGCCGGCAGCGCGTTGCCCGGCATGCGGAAGGTGTCGAGCGAGATGTCGGCGGTGACGAAGTTCGTCGTGCTCTCGAGCCCGGTATGCGAAAAGGGGACGAGCAGGATGCCGGCGTCGATGTAGAGGACAGTGCCGCCGGTGATGCCGGTCGGCGCCCAGCCAACCCAGGCGTCCTGGACGATGGCGCGGCCGGTGTAGTTTCCGTACTTGCCGAAGTTCGGGTTATCGACCTGGACGAAGTAGCTGAAGTTCTGGCTGATGTCGCCGTTGACGATGATGCGCGAGCGGCGAATGAAGAAGTCGTAGCTGTTGTCGGTCCCGTTGGGGGCGCCGTTCTCCTGCATCAGGGACTGCGCCTGGAGCTGGAAGCTCAGGTTCAGCGTCGCGCCCTCGACGGGAATGGGGATCTTGACCGCATACGCGGCGGCCGGAATCAGGAGAGTCGCCAAAGCGACGGAGATTGCTTTTGTAACTTTCATCTGTCGTTTCCTCGGGGAGGGCCAGGGGGGACCAGCTGTGCGAGAGCGCTGTCGTACAGCAGCAGCCAAGCTGGCGCGCACTCTACTCATTAGGGAACGAATTGCAAATCCCGGTAGCGTGACGATACCGACGCAAACTTAGCGCGCCTGGCAAACTTAGCGCGGCCGTTCAGGCGTGGCGCGGCTTGCAATTTGAACTGCCGGATGGTTCAGTTCCGCTCCCTCAGAAAGCAGCGCCTGCGCTCGACGCGGCGTGATGAAAGGACCCCCTCATGCTCGCACTTCTGCTCGTGGCGGCCATCAAGATAGGCGTGATCAACTCGGTCACCGGACCGGAATCGCCCATCGGCGAAAACATGACCCACGGCTATGAAATGGCCGTCGAGGATCTGAAGGCGAAGGGCATCGACGTCGAGCTCGTCACCGAGGATGACGCGGGAAAGCCGCAGACCGCCATGGGCGGCCTGGAGAAGCTCGCCACCCGCGATGGCGTCGCCGGTATCGTCGGGCCTTACACGTCCGCCTCCTCCAACGCCGCCGCGCGCCTGGCCGAGCGCTCGAAGATCCCGCTGCTGATCCCCGCCGCCTCCAAGGACGAGATCACCAAGCAGAAGTACAAATGGGTCTTCCGCACCAGCGCGGTGGTGAGCTGGTATGCGCAGGTGCTGTTCGATGCCGCAGCCAAGTTCGGGAAGCCGAAGAGCGTCTTCATCGTCCACGAGAACACCGACTTCGGCACCTCGGCCGCGCGCGGCGCCACCGAGATCGCGAAGCAGATGAAGCTCGAGGTGCTGGGGACGGAAGCGTACTCGGCCGGGTCGCCCGACTTCCGCCCCACCCTGTCGAAGGTGAAGGCGGCCAATCCCGACCTGGTGCTCCTGGTCTCCTATGTCGCCGACGCGATTCTCCTGATGCGCCAGTCGCGCGAGCTGGGCCTCAAGCCGATGGCCTTCCTCGGCGGCGGGGCCGGCTTCACCACCAGCCAGTTCGCCTCGGAGAAGACCATCTCCGAGAGCGTCCTCTCCAGCACGCAGTGGACCGAGGACGTGAGCTGGCCGGGCGCCGGCGAATGGGGCGCGCGCTACAAGAAGAAGTTCGGCAAGACCGCGACCTATCACGCCGCCTGTGCCTATGAATCGCTGCTCATCATGGGCGAGGTGGCGGCGAAGGCCGGCGGCGACCGCGAGAAGATCCGCGCCGCCCTGCACGAAGGGAAATGGAACGGAATCCTCGGCGAGGTGAAGTTCGCCGACTTCGACGGCTTCACCAACCAGAACAAGCACCAGATGCTGGTGGTGCAGATCAAGAACGGCGAGTTCATCACCGTCTTCCCCGAAGAGTTCGCCAAGGGCAAGGTGGTCTGGCCGTTCCCCGGATTCAAATAGGTGATTCGCTTTCTGCAGGCGGTGCTGGGGGGGCTCCTGACTGGAGGCGTCTACGCGCTGATCGGCGCGGGGCTCTCGATCATCTTCGGCGTGCTTCGCGTGATCAACTTCGCGCAGGGTGAGCTGGTCATGCTGGGCATGTACCTCACCTGGCTGCTCTTCACCTTCCTGCACCTGGACCCGTTCCTCTCGCTCGTGATCGTCATGCCCGTGCTGTGGATGGTGGGCTGGGCGCTCGAGGCGTTCGTGCTCGACCGCATGCACGGCGCGCTGCCGCAGAACCAGATCCTGCTGACCATGGGCCTCGGCCTGGTGCTCTCGAACGGCGCCATGCTGGCCTTTACTTCCGACTACCGGCTGGTCAGCACCAGCTACTCGTCGAGCAGCTTCCTGCTCGCGGGCGTGGCGCTGAGCCAACCGCTCGCGGTCTCGTTCGTGCTCACCGCCACCATCGCCACCGCGCTGTGGTTCTTCCTCGCCCGCACCGATACCGGGATGGCCATTCGCGCCACCGCGCAGGACCGCGACGCCGCTCAATTGATGGGCATCGATGTTCGCCGCGTCTCGCGCCTCGCCTTCGGGATTGGCGCGGCGCTCGCGGGCGCGGCCGGCGCACTGGTCGCGCCCACCTATTACATCTTCCCCCAGGTCGGCGGCTCGTTCACTTTGAAAGCGTTCGTGGTGGTGGTGCTGGGCGGCCTCGGCAGCGTGGTCGGCGCCATGCTGGGCGGGCTCATCATCGGCATCACCGAATCGCTCTCCGCGACCTACATCTCCACCGAACTGAAAGACGTCTGCGTCTATTCGCTCTTCCTCATCGTGCTGCTCGCCAAGCCGGGCGGGCTGCTCGGCAAGGCGGAATGAAGCGCGTTGGCGCCGCAGCCAGCATCGCGGCCGGGGTGGCCGCGGTCGCGCTCCTGCCGGTCTTCGTCAAGTCCGATTATCCGCTGGGCGTCATCATTGGCGTGCTGCTCGCCGTGGCGCTGGGCTCGGCCTGGAACGTCATCGGCGGCTTCGCGGGGCAATACTCGGTGGGCCATTCGGCCTACTTCGGTGTCGGCGCCTATACCATCGTGATCCTGCTCGGTCGCGGAATCGCGCCGTGGTGGGGCGCGCTGGCGGGCTCGGCCATCGCCGCCGCCGTGGCGCTGGTGATCGGCTCCATCTGCCTGCGGCTGCGCGGCGCCTACTTCGTGCTCGCCTCCATCGCCGTCGCCGAGATCCTCCGGCTGCTCGCGCTCTGGGCAAAGTCGCTCACCAACGGCGCCGAAGGAATCCTGGTCGGCGAGTTCCCGCCCTTCACCCTCTTCGGCCACACCGTCACCGACTTCACCGGCAAGCTGCCCTTCTTCTATATGGCGCTCGGGCTGGCCCTCTTCTGCATCGCGGTCAATGCGGTGATTGCCCGCACCAAGCTCGGCTATTACCTGCAGGCCATCCGCGAGGATCAGGACGCGGCCTGGTCTCTGGGGATTCCGCTCGCGCTCTACAAGAACGCCGCGCTGCTCATCTCGGCGGCGCTAACGGCGCAGGTCGGGGCGCTCACGGCGACCTATGTGGCCTTCATGGACCCGAACGCCATGTTCGGCCTCGACGTCTCGGTGCGCGCGGTGCTGGTCTGCATCCTCGGCGGCGTGGGCACGGTCTGGGGCCCGGTGGCCGGAGCCATCGTCTTCGCGCTGCTCGATGAAGCGCTGTTGCGCTACCTCACGCAGAGCCACCTGCTCGGGCTGGGCGTGCTGCTCGTCGCGGCCATCCTCTTCCTCCCGGACGGCCTCGCGGGCCTGGCTGTGCGGCGGCGCAGGGCGCGCGCATGACGGCGCTCCTCGAGGTCGTCGGGCTCAGCAAGCACTTCGGCGGGGTGAAGGCGCTCAATGACGTCTCGTTCTCGGTCGAGCCTGGCACGGTGCTGGGCCTGGTGGGCCCCAACGGCTCCGGGAAGACCACCCTGTTCAGCTGCCTGACCGGCTATCTGAAGCCGACGAAAGGCGAGGCGCGCTTCGAGGGGCGGTCCTTGAGCGGCCTGTCTCCCGAGCGCGTCTGCAAGCTGGGCGTGGTGCGCACCTGGCAGAAGGTGCGGCCGCTGGCGAAGCTGTCGGTGCTGGACAACGTGGTGGTGGGCGCGCTTTGCCGCACGGGCTCGGTGGCGAAGGCACGCGAGATCGCGCACGAGCAGCTGCGGCTGGTGCGGCTCGACGCACGCAGCTCCGCGATCGCCGGCTCGCTGCCCATCGGCGAGCGCAAGAAGCTGGAGGTCGCGCGCGTGCTCGCCACCCAGCCGCGGCTGGTGCTCTTCGACGAGGTGATGGGCGGGCTCAACACCCTCGAGAAGGAAGAGCTGTCCGAGCTGATCGTCGAGCTGCGCAAGAAGGGGCTCACGCAGATCGTCATCGAGCACGACATGAAGGCCATCCTGCGCGTCTCGGACCGGCTGGTGGTGCTGGGCTCGGGAATGAAGCTCGCCGACGGCCCGCCCGCCGACGTGGTGCGCGACCCCGCGGTGATTTCCGCCTATCTGGGAGAGCCCATTGCTGCGGGTTGATTCATTGAGCTTCGCCTATGGCGACGCGCAGGTGCTCGACTCTGTCTCGCTCGAGGTCGGCAAGGGCGAGATCGTGGCGCTGGTGGGCGCGAACGGCGCCGGCAAGAGCACGCTGTTGCGCAACGTCTCGCGGCTTTTGAAGCCCGGCAAGGGCAAGCTCGAGTTCGAGGGCGATGATTTGATCGCGCTGCGCGCCGACCAGGTCGTTCGGCGGGGATTGGTCCACGTGCCCGAGGGGCGCCGCATCTTCCCTGAGATGACCGTACGCGAGAACCTGCGCCTCGGCTCCTTCACCACGCGCAACGACCGCGCGCGCAACCTCGAGCGCGCGTTCGCCCTCTTTCCCCGCCTGCTCGAGCGCGAGGCGCAGCTGGGCGGGACACTGTCGGGCGGTGAACAGCAGATGCTGGCGCTCGCGCGCGGCCTGATGGCGAATCCGCGGCTGCTGCTGCTCGACGAGCCGTCGCTGGGCCTCGCGCCCATCATCGTCAAGCAGATCTTCGACACCATCGTCGCCATCAACCAGCAGGGCATCTCGATCCTGCTCGTCGAGCAGAACGTCTACCAATCGCTGCACATCGCGCAGCGCGCCTATGTGCTGGAGCGCGGCCGCGTCGTGCTCAGCGGCGCGGGAAAGGCGCTGCTGGAGAACCCCGAGGTGAAGAAGGCATTCCTCGGCGCCTGACCCGGGCATTACCGGCGTTTTTGCAATTTGCAATTTTGTGATACGGACTTTTTCCGCAGTTTGCATCGCCTTTATCGATTTCGATAACCCCTGGAGGTTTCCCGATGAGCGGTGCGATCGAAGTGTCTCCCAATCGAAACATCACGGCGACGACGGCGGCTGAGGAGCGCCGCGTCATTATCGCCTCGTCCCTCGGCACCATCTTCGAATGGTACGACTTCTATCTCTACGCAATCCTGGCGCCCTTCTTCGCCACCCTTTTCTTTCCGCCCGGTAACCAGACCGCGGCGTTGCTGGGCGCTTTCGGCGCCTATGCAGCCGGCTTCCTGGTGCGGCCCTTCGGCGCGCTGATCTTCGGCCGCATCGGCGACCTGGTCGGCCGCAAGTACACCTTCCTCGTCACCATCACGGTGATGGGCCTCTCGACCGTCATCGTCGGCTTCCTGCCGACCTACAAGAGCATCGGCTTTGCCGCGCCGCTCATCCTCATCCTCCTGCGCCTCGCGCAGGGCCTGGCGCTCGGCGGCGAGTATGGCGGCGCCGCGACCTACGTGGCCGAGCACGCGGCCGACAACAAGCGCGGCTACTCGACGGCGTGGATCCAGACCACCGCGACGGTGGGAATGCTGGTCGCGCTGGTCATCATCGCCGTCTCCCGCAAGGTGATGGACCCGGTCGCGTTCAACGCCTGGGGCTGGCGCATCGCCTTCTGGCTCTCGTTGCCGTTGCTCTTGATCTCGATGTACATCCGGCTCAAGCTCAACGAGTCGCCGGTCTTCCAGCGCATGAAGTCGTCGGGCAAGCGCTCGAAGTCGCCGCTCACCGACAGCTTCCTGCGCTATCCCAACAACAAGTACGTGGCGCTCGCGCTCTTCGGCGCGGCGATGGGCCAGGGAGTGGTCTGGTACACCGGCCAGTTCTATGCGCTCTTCTTCCTGCAGATCTATCTCAAGCTCGATTACCTGCAGACCTATATCCTGGTCGGCATCGCCCTGGTCATCGGCACGCCGTTCTTCCTCGTCTTCGGCGCGCTGTCGGATCGCATCGGCCGCCTGAAGATCATTCTCGCCGGCTGCCTCATCGCCGCGGTGACCTACTTCCCGCTCTTCAGGGGCCTCACGCACTTCGTCAATCCCGCGCTCGAGGAGTACCAGCAGAGCACGCCCATCTCGGTGGCTGCCGACCCTGCGACCTGCAACTTCCACATCTTCCTCGGCCCGTGGTCCACGCAGAGCCCGTGCGACAAGGCGAAGGACTTCCTCGGCAAGGCAGGCCTGTCGTTCACCTCGGTGGCGGCGGAGCCGGGCCAGGACGTGGTCACGAAGATCGGCAGCACCGAACTGCGCGGCTTCGACGCGGCCAAGTACGGAGCGGCGCTCAAAGCGACCAACTATCCGCCCAAGGCCGACCTGAACCGCGTCAACTGGTTCATGGCCGAGCTCCTGCTCGTCATCATGCTCCTCTACGTGACCATGGTGTACGGGCCGATCGCGGCCTTCCTGGTCGAGCTGTTCCCCACCAACATCCGCTATACGTCGATGTCGCTGCCATACCATATCGGCAATGGCTGGTTCGGCGGCATGCTGCCACTCTTGGCCACGGCCATGGTCGCGTCGAGCGGCGATATCTATTACGGCCTCTGGTATCCGGTGATCATCGCGCTCATTACCGTCGTCATCGGAACGCTCACTTTGCGCAACACCAAGATGCACGCCAACCTCGAGGACGATCACACCATCGTCGCCGCTCCAACCGCCTAGAAGAGCTCACTTCGACCGCAGCGGCACCGGGGGCCAGCGCCCTCTGCGTCTCTGCGGTCGAAGTTTCAGCATTGCTCAGCCGCGGTGCTGCGGGAGCAGGCAGGCATAGAGGAAGTCGTGGACGGGAGTGGCCACGCCGGCGGCACGGCCGTGGCGGACGACGGCCCCCGTCAGCTCGTGCAGCTCGCTGCGGCGGCCATCGCGCAGGTCGCGCTGCATCGATGAGGTCGAGTCCGGCGGCAGCGAGTCCACGCGGGCGAGGGCCGAGGCCACCGCCTCGCGCGCCACGGCGACGTTGAGGCCCCGCGCGACCGCTTCCACCTCGCGCATCGCGCGCTCGAGCAGGTCGCGCGTCTCGGGAACCGCGCGGATCACGCCCGCTGGCGATCGCGACGCCGCGCCCACCGCGCCGAGCGGCTCGACGAAGAGCAGCTTCTCCCAGAGCGCCGCGCGGATGTCCGGCACCACCTGCGCATCGACGCCCGCCGAGCGCAGCGCCTCGCACAGCTTCTCGGCGCCCGGCCCCGCCAGCACGCGCGGCGCCGCGCCCTGGTGCTGGATGGCGCCGGGCCCTGCGATCCAGCTGAAGACGAAGCAGGCGCCGGGGATGGAGCCGGGCAACACTTCGGCCGCGTCGACCCCGTTCTCGAGCGGCAGCACGATGCGGGCCTTGGGCATCCGCGCCGCCAGCTCGGGCAGCTGCCAGGTCTTGACCGCGACGATGATCGCCTCGGCGCCCGACGCGCGCGAGAGGTCGTCGGTTGCGTGCACGCGCGCGGTGAAGGAGCCGAGCTTCTCGCTCTCGACGCGCAGCCCGTCGCGCTTGATCGCCGCGAGGTGCTCGCCGCGCGCGATGGCCACCACCTCGTGGCCGCCGCGCGAGAGCATCGCCGCCACGATTCCGCCGAGCCCGCCCACACCGATGATTGCGATGCGCATGGTGGTTGGATGCCCCGCCGCGCCAGCGATTCGCGGCCCGGTCCGCCGGTGCGGCGGGATGAGCGCATGAGCCGGGGCAGCAGCCCAGGCAAGCAGCGCGGCCAGCAAATGAATTCTTATAAGTGCCGCAAAGCTACCAGCAGGCCTGAAGCGCTGGCGAGAATCTGCCTCCCACCGCAGCACCCGATCCCCCCGCCCGACGGGTCATAAAAAAGGGGCCTATATCCTTGGTCGGATATAGGCCCCGAATACGGGAGTGGAGCGTGCCGGGATCGAACCGGCGACCTCCGCAATGCCATTGCGGCGCTCTCCCAGCTGAGCTAACGCCCCGTAAAGCCGCGCGGATGTAGCCCGACCGGGTAGGGGATGTCAAACGTTCTTCAGGCCGCCTTGGGAACCGGCTGGGCGAGCTCGCCGGCGAGCACCCTGCGGTACAGCTCGCCGGTTTTCTGGCGCATGGCCGGCAGCGTGAGCTCCGCCTCGACGCGCCGGCGACCGGCCGCGCCCAACGCTCGCGCCCGCACCGGATCGCGCAGCAGATCGACGAGCCGCTCAGCGAGCTGCTCGGGCTTGTGTGCCGCGACCAGGTGGCCGCACGCCTCGGGCCCGCCGTCGCGCACCAGCTCCACGTTGCCGCCCACGGCAGTTGCCACCACCGGGAGCGACGCGGCCATCGCCTCCATCAGCGCGTTCGACAGCCCCTCGGCGTGCGACGCAAGGCACGCGACATTGGATCTCGCCAGCAGCGCAGGCACATCGAAGCGGTGCCCGAGCAGCATTAGATTTTCTCGCAGGCCGCGCTCGGCAATCTGCTGCTCGAGCGTGGCGCGCATCGGTCCTTCGCCGGCGCAGAGCACCAGCACCTCCGGCACGGCGTGCCGGACGCGCTCGACGGCCTCGATCAGATCGAGGTGACCCTTGACCGGGTGGAGGTTGCCCACCACCACCACCGTGGGCCGGCCCAGCGGGATCGCCGAGCTCAGCTCTCCCTTCGCCGCGGCGTCGAAGGCGGGCAGATCGATGCCGTTGCGCACGACGCAGACGCGCTCCGCCGGCACGCCTTCCTCGTCCACGCAGAGCGCGCGGACGGCTTCGGCGTTGACGTACACCGCGTCCGCCGTCTTGCACGCCACGGCCTCCACCAGGTGGTGCGCGCGCGTGTACCAGTGGCCGAGATCGAAGCGGCTGCAGATCACCCGCGCCCCCACCAGCCGCGCAGCCGGGACCGCGAGCAGGTTGGCGTAGAAGTCGTTGGCGTGGATGAGCTTCACGCCTTCGCGCTCGAGGAACGCGGCGAGCTTGAAGATCTGGTGCCCGGTGTTCAGCTGCGCGAGCTTGCCCTTGAGGCCGAACTCCTCGACGGAGAGCCCCAGCTTCGCCACCTGGGCGAGGTTCGGGCCCGCCTTGTTGAGGCAGGCCACCACGGGCCGGAAGCCCGCGGGATGGCCGCGGAGGCGCGCGATGAACTGCCCCTCGGCGCCGCCGACCGCGAACTGGTTGATGAGCTGCAGAACCGGAATTTCCTCTTTTGCGGCCACGCGACCCCCTTATCCCGCGAGACCCGGATTTCCCTGCAGCGCGCCGGCCGCGAGCGGCAAAGCGATCTGCTGCCGGGCGGGCCTCGGCGCCCAGACGTCGCAGCAGGTCGCGAACGCGCAGAGCGCATAGAGGAACCAGCTCAGGGAGTACCCCGAGAATTGCTGACAGACGAGGTAACCGACCAGCGCAGCGAAGATGGCGCGCGCCTCGCCGCCGAGCTCGCCGTTGCGCGCGCGCCAGCCCGACCAGAGAGCGCACAACAGCAGCCCCACCATCCCGAAGAGGCCGACGAGGCCCAGTTCGCCGAGCACCTCGAGGAAGAGGTTGTGCGCGACGTAGGGGTGATCGATCGGCGCATCGATGGCGGCGTACTGCTTCCAGGCGGCGAGAAAGCCGGCCTCGCCGACGCCGAGGAGCGGACGCTCGCGGGCGATGCGGAAGGCGACGTGCCAGGCGTTGATGCGGCCCTGGACGCTGGCGTCCTCGGCGTAGCCCGCGATGGTCTCGTTGCGCTCCCAGAAGCTCGCCGGCGCCAGGATGAGCACGCCGGCCGCGGCCACCAGCACCGCGATGCTGGCGAGCGCCTTGCGGCGCGACATCAGCGCGAAGACCACCACGCTGGTGGCGAGGCCCAGCGACCCGCCTCGCGAGTGGGTGGCGATGACGCCCATCAGGCAGACCACCACGCCGACGGCGCCGACGAGCCGCTTGAACCAGTGCTGGTCTTTGGCAATGGCGAAAAAGAGGAGGATGGGCACCACGCCGACCAGCGCCATGGAGTCGTGGTTTGGATCCGCGAGCACGCCCAGCCAGCGCCCGCGGAAGCCCTCTACCAGCAACAGGTCGTGGCTGTAGTTCCACCAGGTTCCCCAGGCGGGGATGATGGCGGCGGCGCAGTAGAGGAACAGGGACGTCCGGATCCGGCCGGGCGTCGTAGCGGTATTCACCACCGAGATGAAGAAGATGAAGTGCTTCGCGACCTCCATTGCGCCGGTGACCGTGGTCGGGCGATCGAGCGCCCACATCGGCGAGAGAATCGCCGTGCCCGCGTAGACCGCGAGGAGCGCGGTGCGCCAGCCCAGCCAGAGCGGCTGGTTGGTGAGCACGCGGTGCAGAAAGATCGACGTGAGACCCACCAGCGACAGCACCAGCGGCAGATGGAACGGCTCAAGCGCCGGCTGCCACTGCGCGATCGACAGATAGAGCTGCAGGGTGAACAGCGCGACGGCCCAGAAGCCCACCTTCGCGATGGTCGAGGCCTGCCAGCGGCGCGCTGAGTCGCTGCTTCCGGAGATCACCAGGTCCTGCGTCGCGGCCATCTGCACGAGGTCCTCCACCGCGGGCAACCCGCGCACCGCCGCAACATAAGCACTGCCCTGCCGGCGAGAAGCCGCCTGCTCCTGCCCGGCAGGAGCACCCCTGTTCGATGCTGAGCAGACGAGCCGTAATGCGTTTGCCCACCTGTACAGGCGCGCGGCTACACGACGCCTGCCGTCGTCCAGGCGCCGGCCACCAAAGCGCCTGCACGTTCCCCTCCTGATCGACTCGAAAAGCCCCGGTTCGCCCGGAGAGCGATAAATAGGCCTCCTGGGCGTGCTGAGGCTCGTTCCGAGCCAGGTGCGTCCACCGGCGCTGCGGGTGTGTCTCGGTAGTCAGACGTCCGATTCGGGCCTCGTCCACCCGAGGGACGCGCTGAAGGCAGCACCTGCCCGCTAACAATTCATGCAATACGGCGCAAGCCCCCTGAGTTGGTCAACCGAAACGCGAAGCACCAGGCGTTTCGATCAGCAGCCAACCAAGGAGGCAATTTGAAGTCTTTCATCCTCGGCATCGCAGCAGCTCTGACGGTCGCAGGCTCGGCATCCGCAGCGCAGGTTTGGGTCGCTCCCTCTTCGGTGAAGGTCCGCCCGGCGACGCAGCCGGCCGCGAGCGCCTCCACCAGCGCGACGCTCGCCGCTGCGCAGAACGAATTCGAAGCTTTTCAGGTCGTGGTGAGTGGACAGGCCGCCGGGGTTTCAATGGCGCTTGAGTCCCTCACGGACGGCGCGGGCCACAGCATCTCGGGCCGCGAGCTGGTGCTCTACCGCGAGGCGATCATCAACGTGCAGTTCCCCAGCGGCGGCGACGGCGCTGCGGGCACCTGGCCCGACGCGCTCATCCCCAACGTCGATCCGATCGTGGGCGAGAAGCGCAACGCGTTCCCGTTCGACGTGCCGGCCGGCGAGAGCCGCGCCGTGCTGGTGGACATCCACGCCCCGGCCGCGACGCCGGCCGGCGTCTACCACGGCAACGTGGTGGTCACCGGCAGCGTCGCCGCGAACATCCCCGTGACGCTCACGGTCTGGGACTTCGCGGTGCCCTCGACATCCACGCTGAAGAGCGCTTACGGCATGGCGTGGAACGGCCCCTGCATGGGCCACGGCGACGGGAGCTGCTCGAACTACGCCTCCGAGATGGCGCTGCGCGCCCGCTATGTGCAGGCCGCGCTCGACAACCACATCTCGATCTACGCGCCCTTCTACACCTCGACCGTGGACGCGAGCGGCAACGACACCAACTGGGCCGCCTTCGATCAGTACGCCGGTCCGTTCCTCGACGGCACCGCGCCCACCCGCCTGCAGGGCGCGAAGCTCACCGCGGTCCAGGTGAACGGTCCCATCACCCAGCCGATCGTCGGCGCCTGGGCGAAGCACTTCAAGCAGCACGGCTGGCCGCAGCTCTTCAGCTACGTCTGCGACGAGCCGCCGTTGACCTGCCAGTGGTCGGACATCGCGAGCCGCACCGCCGCTTCGCACGCAGCCGACGCCTCGGTGCCGACGCTCGTGACCACCACCACCAGCGAGGCCGCGGCGCAGGGCGCGACGGGCATCGACCTCTTCGTGCCGGTGGTGAACTTCATGGACGGCAAGAGCGGCCAGTACGCCGGCAACCAGCGCTCGAAGTACCCGGCGACCGCTTGGTGGTACCAGTCGTGTATGTCGTTCGGCTGCTCCAGCGTGGGCGGCGGGCGCAACGGCACGGGCGAGACCGGCTGGCCCTCCTACGCCATCGACACCGACGGCACCCGCAACCGCGCCCAGGAGTGGATGTCGTTCGCGTACAACCTGCAGGGCGAGCTCTACTACGAGACCACGCAGGGCTACTTCAATGGCGACCCGTGGACGAACCAGTGGAACTTCGGCGGCACCGGTGACGGCAACCTCTTCTACCCGGGCACGCCGGCGAAAATCGGCGGCACCACCGAGATCCCGGTCGAGTCGCTGCGCATGAAGGGCATCCGCGACGGCATGGAGGACTACGAGCTGCTCGCGCTCGCCACCAAGCTGGGCGCGGGCGCGCAGGCGATGCAGATCGCGCAGGCCCTCTTCACGCACACCTACCTGTCGACCATCACCGCCGACGCCCTCGACGCGGCGCGCGCCCAGCTCGCGGGGCTCATCCTCCACGCTCTCGGCAAGGACACGACGACCGGCGGCTCGGGCAGCGGCTCCGGCGGCACTGGCACCGACGGCGGCACTGGCACCGGTGGCACTGGCACCGACGGCGGCACTGGCACTGGCGGCACTGGCACTGACGGCGGCAACGGCATTGCCACCGGCGGCACTGGCACCGACGGCGGCACCGTCGACACTGGCTCGAGCCCAACCGGCACGCCGGTCCCCGTCGCGCCGATCGCCAAGGCCAGCGCTGGCGGCTGCTCCAGCGGCGGCGCGCAGAGCGCGTGGCTCGCCCTGCCCTTCATGGCGTTGATGGCGCTGCGCCGCCGCCGCCAGCTCGCGCTGCTGCGCTGCCGCGAGTAGGGTCGGGGCGCCTACGCCGCGCGGCGCGCGCCCTGCCGGGCCGCGCCGTCGAGCAGCGCAGCCACGCGCTGGCTCACCTCGGGCCAGAGCAGGCCGCGCTGGACGATCGACTCCCGCCCCAGCGCGCCAAACTCGCAGGCGCGCTGGGGATCCTCCAAAAGGTCCGCCAACGCGTCCGCCAGCGCATGCTCGTCGCCGGGCGGCACCAGCACACCGAGGCGCCCCTCGTCGAGGATCTCGGGCACCGCGCCGGCTCGCGTGCCTACGCAGGGAACGCCGCACGCCATCGCGTCGAGGAAGGCGATGCCGAACGGCTCGCGCAGCGTCGGCAGCACGAACGCCGTCGCCTGCGCGAAGAGATCGGGCAGCGCGCTGAAGGGGACCAGGCCCAGGCAGGTCACGCCCTCGGGCACCGCGAGCGGCTCGGTCGGCCCCGCGAGCAGGAGCCGCGCCTTGGGCCGCCGCGCACGGAGCAGCTCGAACGCGCGCAGGAGGACCTCGCCGCCCTTGCCACGGAAGTCGCCCTTGCCGACGAAGAGCAAGGTGTCGCCGTCGTGCCGCCGCTCGACGCGATCGGGGAAGACGTTCGCGCCCGCGCCCACCACCTGCACCCGGTCCGGCTCGACGTCGTAGTCAGCCACCAGCGAAAGCTTCACCCGGCTGGAGAACGTCGCGATGGCGTGCGCGCCGAGATAGGTGTCGCGCTCCCGACGCGCCCAGCGCCGCCCGAAGCTGACGTGCGCGCCCAGGCCCGCTTCGGGAATGGCCGGCTGCCGCATCGCGAGCGCGCAGGTGTTGTCGAGCAGCAGGACGTACGGGAGCGGTGGCGGGCGGCCGGGAGCGAAGAGCGCGCCATTCTGCAGCACCACCTGCGGCGGATCGCTCAAGCCTCGCAGCAGCTGGCCCGCGCGCGCCGAGTGGACGTCGAAGGCGTAGGCCGTGTTCCAGCGGTGAAAAAGGGCCTGCCTGGGGTACTGCGCGAGGCTGGCCGCCAGGCTGAGCAGCACGCGCGGGGTCGGCCGCGGCAGTCGCGTGCCGGGGAACCTCAAAGCGAGCGCGTCGGACGCGTCGAGGTGTTCGACCGAGTGGCCGAGCCGCTGCAGGCCGTTGGTGATGTTGGTCGTCACTCCGCTCTGGGCGCCGTAGTTCAGGTACGCGATGCGCATGACTGCCTCATGCCGCGACCGCCGCGGGAGTGCGGCGGGGAATCCATTGACGAATGGGAGGGAGCCGCCCGGTGGCGCGCAGCATCCCGAGATAGGTGCCGGCGAACGAGAGCCCGCAGAGCGCGAGTTGCAGGAAGAGCGGCCCCTCCGCAGCGCGCAGCACCAGCGCCGCGACCGGCGCAGCCACCAGCGCTGCCAGCGCCTGGAAGCAGAGCTCGCGCGTGGGCAGCATCTCCAGCACCGTTGCACCGAAGACGCGGCTCGTCTTCCAGAGGAGCAGCATGCGGCAAGTCTCCTCGGCGCAGATCCAGCCGCCGAGCGCGCCGATGGTCCCGAAGGCGCGCAATCCGGACCACACCAGCGGCACCGTCAGCGCGAGCTTGAACACCGATATTTTGAGCACAAACTTGTTCTCCGCCCGGGCGCGCATCACGCCGTCGAGCGGCAGCGCGGCCATCGGGATGGAGAGCAGCGCGAGCCGGAAGAGGGGCACCGCCTCGAGGTAGCGCGCGGTGAAGAGAAAGAGGATCAGCGAGCGCGCGCAGACGAAGAGCACCGCCATGGTCGGGATGAAGACGAACGACAGCCGGGAGACGGCCTCGCGGAAGAGCTGGAGCGGCGCCGCGTGGTCGCCGCGCGCGTCGTGCTCGGCGATGCCGAGCTGGAGGATCTCGGAGACCGGCGAGTAGAGCATGTCCACGATCGGCAGCTGGAAGCAGCCCACGCTGTAGACCGCGTACGCGGCGGCGGTGACGGTGGCCGAGACCAGGTACGAGTGGAACTGCTGCTGCGGGATGATCACCATGAACGCGGCGCCGAACGGCAGCGCATAGGTGAGCTGGCGCCGCAGGTCAGGCAGCGAGATCTTCAACCCGTGCTCGCGGACCAGCGCGACCCAGCAGGCGAGCGCGCGCGCGAAGGTCGCGAGCGTGACGCCTGCGAAAGCGCCGGCGACCGAGCGGGTCCAGAGCGCTCCGGCGATCAGGCAGACCGTGTAAAGCGCTTCGCTCGCCACGCGGATGAGCGCCGCCTGCTTGATGCGGCCCTGACTCATGTAGACGACGTCGAACGAGGTGCCGGCGAGGCGGAAGCCGGTATACGCGGCAACCCAGCCCATCAGCTGGCGGAGCTCGTCGTTGTGGAAGAGACGCGCGACCATGGGTCCCGCCCAGAGCAGGACCAGCGCGGCGAGCGCGCCCACGACGGTGGTGAGCAGCAGAACCTGCGAGATGAAGTGGCTCTTGCGCGCCGGCTCGCGTGGGATGAAGTAAACGAGGCTCGGCGTCAGGCCGAGAGGCAGCACCAGGAAGAGCGTGTTGGAGAGCAGCCAAGCCTGCTTGAAGGTGCCGTAGGACTCTGGCAGGAGCGTGCGCGCGAGCACCATCGGGATCGCGAACGTCAGCGCCGCCACCGCCAGGCGCGCCAGCATCAGCGGGCCCGCCCTGCGCAAGATGCTGGTGTGCTGCATCGGCCCCCCGCGCTTGGCATCGGACAGCGGCGCTTCCCTGAAGGGTGGGGCGTGGTTCCCCTGTAGACAAGCCAACCCCGTTACACTCGAGTGCCATGCAGACCAAGGCCCAACTCCTCAAGCAGGCACGCACGCAGGTACCCGAGCTCTCGCCTGCCGAGCTGGCGCGCGACCGCACGGCGCCGGTGCTGATCGACGTTCGCGAGAAGCAGGAGACGGAGGCAGGCATGCTGCCGGGCGCCCGCCATGTCCCGCGTGGGTTTCTCGAGCTGCGCATCGAAGAGACGGTGCCGGACCGCGGCACGGACGTGGTTCTCTACTGCGCCGGCGGCACCCGCTCGCTGCTGGCGGCGCGCACGCTGCTGGAGATGGGCTACCTGCGCGTGCGCAGTCTGGCGGGCGGATTCGGCGCGTGGAAGGACGCCGGGCACCCGGTGGAGGTGCCGGCTCGGCTGACGGACGCGCAGCGCAGCCGCTACTCGCGCCACCTGCTGATCCCCGAGGTCGGCGAGCTCGGCCAGGCAAAGCTCCTGGCCGCGAAGGTGCTTCTCATCGGCGCCGGCGGGCTCGGCTCGCCCTCCGCGCTGTACCTGGCGGCCGCAGGCGTTGGCCGGCTGGGTCTCATCGACGACGACGTGGTCGACGCCTCGAACCTGCAGCGGCAGGTGATCCATGCCACCGACCGTGTCGGGATGGCCAAGACGGAGTCGGCGCGCAAGACCATCAAGGCGCTCAACCCCGACGTGACGGTGGA
>JAYWBT010000210.1:0-24493 GCA_043781235.1 Deltaproteobacteria bacterium | reverse complement strand
TCGGCGACCTTGAGGAACTGGTCCTTGGGCGTGCCGCAGATGCGCTCGACCATCTCGGGCGTGTAGCGGTCGACGTGCTTCTTGAGCAGCTGGAAGATGCAGCGCGGGTCCTGCATGGTCGGATCGACCATGTACGCGTTGGTCTTGGGGTCGGCCTGGTAGGCCCAGCTGCTCTTGTCGTAGGTGCCTTGCGCCTCGTCGAACCCGGAGAAGAGGCCGTCCTTGAAGTCAAACTTCTCGGTGATGAGATAGGGGCCGCTGGTATGCAGCTTGACGTAATCGTCGTGGTAACGGCCGGTGGTGAGCGCGTAGCGGATGATGCCGTTGAGGAACGCGATATCGGTGCCGGGGCGGATGGGCGCGTAGACATCGGCGACGGCCGCGGTTCGGGTGAAGCGCGGATCCACCACCACCAGCTTCGCGTTGCGCGTCTTCTTCGCTTCAATGGTCCATTTGAACCCGCAGGGATGATTCTCGGCGGGATTGGCGCCCATGGCGAGGATGACATCGGCGTTCTTGATGTCATTCCAGCTGTTGGTCATCGCCCCGCGGCCAAACGTGGCGGCCAAACTGGCCACCGTGGGACCGTGTCAAACTCTGGCCTGGCTGTCTCGATAAGGGATTCCCAGCGCGGTGATGAACTTCCACTGCAGGAAGTTGAATTCGTTGGTGTCGGTGCAGCCGCCAATCATCGCCAGGCCCGGCGCGCGATTGACCACCTGGCCCTTGGCATTCTTGGCCACGAAGGTGCGGTCGCGGGTGTCCTTGATGTGGCGCGCGATCCGCGCGATGGCGTCGTCCCAGGAGATGGAGTCCCAGTGGTCGGACCCGGGGCGGCGCACCTTGGGCTCGAGCAGGCGGCTCGGGTTGTTGATGTCGTCGCGCAGCGTGGCGCCCTTGGGGCAGAGCGTTCCGCGATTGACGGGATGATCGGGATCGCCCTCGACGTGGACGACGTGCGAAGTGACGTTCTTCGCCTTGTCTCCCAGGGTATGGATGATGACCCCGCACGCCACCGCGCAATACGGGCAGGTGCTGCGCGTTTCGGTGGTGCGCGAGATCTTCAGCTCGCGCATCTCGGCCCGCGCCTTCGATAGATCGAAGCCGAGAGCGAGCGAGCCGCCAACGACTGCAGCAGACCCCTTGAGGAACGTACGCCGGTCCATTGGGCACTCCTGGTCAGAATCGCCCGCACGCTGCTCTTCGGGCCACCCAGATGTCAAGCCGGGCCGCCCGCGAGCGCTGCTCTCACGATTACAGGTGAACTGTATCCATTTCCGCTCAGTCGGGACGCAAGATGCAGAGTCCGTCGACTCCCGGCACCGCGGTGACCGCGCCGTCCTTGCGTAGGAGCAGCGTGCCTTTGCCGGCCGCGGAGAAGCGCCCGTCGAGCGCGAGCGCGGCGCCGACATAGCCGAGCAGCCCGCGGTACCCGAGCGGCTTGCCCTGATAGCGCAGCGACGCGGGCGCGCCTGCTTCGGGGACGAACCTGAGGTCCCCGTTGTCGGTTTCCCCTTCCACCTCGCCGGTGGCCACTGCCACGAGTGTTCCGCCCCACGGGCTCGGCTCGGCCCAGACGAGCGCTTCCTCCGGCTGCGTGCCTTTCGGGATCTGGTCCTTGAGTCGATCGCGCAGGGCCTGCCGCTGCTCCGGCTCGCCGATGGCGCCGAAGCTCATTGGTGCCACCCGAGCGGAGTCGTGGGGATGGCGGCGGAAGCCCAGCTTGCCCGCGGCCGAGACGTCGAGGGCGCCGGCCACCTGGTCGTCCTCGCCTCCCGCCAGAAAGAAGTGCGCGCCGCTCGCGTCGGAGGTCGCGCGGAGAAAGCCGCTGCCGCCCTTCTGTGTGAGCCTGCCAAGATCGCGCCAGCCCTTGCCCTGCTTGAGCAAGATCCGCCTCTCGTCGGTGAGGGCGGCCAGCGTCTTGCCGGCGCTGACGACGGCCCTGAGCGGCGCCGCGGGCGCGGGCGTGAACGGCGCGCGCGCCGAGCCGTCCTCGCGCTCGGTGACCAGCTGCCCCTGATCGATGCAGAGGAGCGAGACCTGCTCCGCGCGCGCGCTTGCCGCCAGCAGCAGGAGGCCCAGCAGGACCGCGGCGCGGTTAGTGCCCATTGTCGGACCAATGCGGCTCGTTACTGACCAGCTTCTTGACCCGGTAACTCGCGCCCACGTCATGCAACGTGGTGTTGGCGGCGCCGTTGCGCGGAGCGCCGATGGAGACCGTGTTGCCCTTGCCATCCACGATCTTCAGCGTGCCCTTGACGATGCTGAAGTTGTTCGGGCCACAACAGACCGCGTGCGCGCCGATGTCGTCGAGTCGGGCGGCGGGCTTCTTGTTGATGTTCACGTCCGGCGAGCCGACCGTGATCGGGCCGACCGCGGGGTGCGGGCACGACGGGCACCCGTGCGCATCCGCGGCCACCTGCGCCTTGTCTCCCAACCACCTCCGTGTGCGGCGATTTTCGGCGCTCGCTCTGGGGTATGTTGCGCGACCTTCGAGCGAGGCCACCGATGTCCGAGAGAGAGACGCGCCCTTCCGACTTCATCCGCGAGCTGGTCGCCCGCGACGTGGCGGCGGGAAAGCAGGGCGGCAAGGTCTGCACGCGTTTTCCGCCCGAGCCGAACGGGTATCTGCACATCGGTCACGCCAAGTCGATCTGCCTCAACTTCGGCCTGGCCAGCGAGTTCCAGGGCGTCTGCCACCTGCGCATGGACGACACCAACCCGACCACCGAGGACCAGGAGTACGTCGAGGCCATCCAGCGCGACGTCCGCTGGCTCGGGTTCGACTGGCAGGACAAGATGTTCTATGCGTCCGATTACTTCGAGCGGCTCTACGCCATCGGAGAGAAGCTGATTGGCCTGGGCCACGCTTATGTCTGCGATTGCCATGAGGACGAGATGGGCCGTGACCGCGGCACCGTCACGCAGCCGGGCCTCGACTGCGCCCACCGCTCCCGCACCGCGGCCGAGAGCGTGGACCTCTTCCGGCGCATGCGCCAGGGCGAATATAACGAGGGGGCGAAGACGCTGCGCGCGAAGATCGATATGGCTTCGCCGAACATGAAGATGCGCGACCCGCCGCTCTACCGGATCAAGCGCAGCCATCATTACCGGACCGGCGACGCGTGGTGCATCTATCCGCTTTATGATTACGCGCATTGCCTGTCGGACTCGTTCGAAGGCATCACGCACTCGCTCTGCACCACCGAGTTCGAGAGCGCGCGCGAGCTCTACGACTGGGTGGTGGCGGCGGCCGGGATGCCGTGGGTGCCGCGGCAGACGGAGTTTGCGCGACTCAACCTCTCTTATACGGTGCTGAGCAAACGCAAGCTGCTCGAGCTGGTGCAGCACAAGGACGTGAGCGGCTGGGACGATCCGCGCCTGCCCACGCTCGCGGGACTGCGCCGCCGCGGCTGCACGCCCGAGGCCATCCGTGAGTTCTGCGCCCTCATCGGCGTCTCGAAGAACCTGAGCACGGTGGACCTCGCGCTCTTCGAGCACACGCTGCGCGAGGATCTCGACGGGCGCTCGCCGCGCGCGATGGGCGTGCTGCGCCCGCTCAAGCTGGTGGTCGAGACCTTCCCTGCGAACGCCGTCGACGAGCTCGACGCGCCCCACTGGCCTGACGGCCGCGAAGGCTCGCGCAAGCTGCCCTTCACGCGCGAGCTCTTCATCGAGCAGGACGACTTCGCCGAGCAGCCGCCGAAGGACTTCTATCGCCTCGCGCCGGGGCGCACCGTGCGGCTGCGGCACGCGTTCATCGTGACCTGCACGGGGGTGGTCAAGGACCGGGACGGCAATCTCGTCGAGGTGAGAGTCGCGCACGATTCTGCCACGCGCGGCGGCGACGCTGGCGCCGGGCAGAAGGTGGACGGCACCATTCACTGGGTGAGCGCCGCGAAGTCGATTCCGGCGGAGGTGCGGCTCTTCGACCGGCTCTTCCTGAAAGAATCGCCGGGTGAGGACGGCGACTTCCGCGCCGACCTGAACCCTGCCTCGCTGGAGGTGGTGCAGGCGCGCGTCGAGCCAGGCCTCGCGCACGCGGGGCACGGCGCGCGCTTCCAGCTCGAGCGGCTGGGATACTTCGTCGTCGATCAGGACTCGACCTCCAATGCCCTGGTGCTGGGCCGCACGGTGACGCTCAAGGACTCCTGGGCGCGCACAGCGAAGCCCGCCGCGTCCGGGCCCTCTCGCGGGAAGCCCGCTCCGAAACAGCAAGTGGCCGCGCCCGCCCACGAGCTGACCGCCGCGGCGAGCACGCTGCAGCAGAAGCTGGGCGTCAGCGCGGACGAGGCGCGCACGCTCGACGCCGAGCCGGCGCTGCGCGGGCTGCTGGAAGAAGCGATCGCCGCGGGCGCGCCCGCCCGGGAGTCGGCGGCGGTGATCTGCAACGACCTGCTCGGCGAGCTGCGCGCGCGCAAGCTCTCACGGCCACCGTTCGGCGGAGCGCAGCTCGCGGAGCTGGTCGGGCTGCTGCAGAAAGGGACGCTCTCGTCGCGGCTGGCGAAAGAGGTCCTCGGCGAGATGCTCGCTGGCAAGGGAACGCCGCGCGAAATCATCGAGCAGCGCGGGCTGACGGTGATTACCGATTCGTCGGCACTCGCGGCGGTGGCTTCCAGGGTGGTGGCGGGAAATCCGGAGCTCTCGGGGCGGTTCAGGGCAGGGAATGCCAACGTGCTCGGCGCGCTGCTCGGCATCGCGATGCGCGAGAGCGGCGGTCGCGCGAACCCCAAGGCGCTTCGGGAGGCGCTGGAGGCGGCGCTGTCCAGCCACGCGTGAAGCGATTTCCCGCCGAGCTCGAGGCGATGCTCTCCCCGCGCGGGCGCCAGGTGCTGGCCGGAAGAGACCGCGCCTGCGGCGTCCTCGCGGCGGGCCTCCGCTTCGTCGCGGCGACCGATCTGCTCGACCCCGCGCTCTCGCGCGCGGCGCTGCGCCTGCTCGACCGCACCCTGCCCGACTCCCTCACCTCGATGGACGTGCCGATTCCGCCGTCCGCCATCACCGGCATGAAGAAGAACTATGGCGAGCTCCTGCCCAAGACGGTCCGCCTGCGCACGGCGCAGATGGCCTCGGCGCGCTCGCAGGGCTCGATGCGCGCGGCCGAGATCGGGCTGACGGCGATGCTCCGCTCGGGAAGCTTTCACGCGTTGGCCGAGGCACTCAGCGGCTACCGGCTTCGAGAACGGCCCGGGACGCAGGTGCTCTGCTATCAGGCCAATGACTATTCGGGCCCTCACAATGACCATCACCCCGAAGAGCCCGAGGCAAGAGGCGGATATGTCGATCTGCACCTGACCTTCTGCAACAGCGCCGTCGCCCACCAATGGATCGTCTATGAGCACGGCGGGCATCTGGGCCAGGTGCAATCGATCGCCACGCTGGGCGGAGTCTCCTGCTATCGATTGCCGCTCTGGCACTACACGACGCCGCTCGCGGCGAAGCCAGGCCGGCAGAAAGAGGCGCGGCGCTGGGTGCTGCTGGGCACCTTCCTCGACCGGTCGCGACGATGAAGACGCCGCGGCTCACCCTGCGCCGGCTCACGCTCGACGACGCGCCGTTTATCCTAGGTCTCGTCAATCAGCCGTCCTGGCTGCGCTTCATCGGCGACAAGAACGTGCGCACGCTCGAGGACGCCCGCGGCTATCTCTCGAAGGGCCCGCTCGAGATGTACCAGCGGCTGGGCTTCGGGCTGCTCCTGGTCGAGCGCACGGACGACGGCGCGCCCATCGGCATCTGCGGTTTAATCAAGCGCGATACCTTGCCCGACGTCGATATCGGCTTTGCATTTCTCCCCGAGCATTGGGGAGCGGGCTATGCCGCCGAAGCGGCCGCTGCGGTCCTGTCCGACGGCGCGGCCTCTTTAGGCCTTACGCGCGTGGTCGCTATTACTTCGCTCGACAACCAGCGCTCGATCCAGCTGCTGGAAAAGGTCGGCTTCCGCTTCGACCGCCTGATCGGCGGCCCCGAAGGAGCACAGCTCCGGCTCTTCGTCATCGACCTGCCACGCCATTAGAGCACGGGGCTTCGGTCGGGTTCAGACCGGGCGGTCCGCTTTGGTTGCTCGCAACCTCCATCTTCCCTGCGGTCCGCACAATCAGTGTGCGGCGGAGGAGCTGTATGGATTCTGACGCGCATTCACGCGGGAGCGCGCGGCCCGAAACCAAAGAGAATGCCAGTCGCCGACCTGGTTCAACTTGTCCCGGGACAAGTCCAGAAATCGCCCACAGATTCTGCTGAAGAGCCGAAAAAGGAGGCTAGACGCCGATGCGGATGAGCTCGAGCAGCGGCGCGCCCGGAGGCCGCTCTTCGAAGAGATCGACGCGGCACTCCAGCGTCCAGTCCGCCTCGTCGGCCTCCTGGCGCGCCTCGGCCTGTGCAGCGCCGTCGGGGTCGGCCGCGACTGCTTCGAATTGGCCGAGCGCGCGCGGCGGCGGGCCAAAGCGCTGCTGGGCGCGAAAGACGCGCGGTGACTCTTCGGTCAGCGTGGTCCGGTCCGGCCGGCGCGCGCGGGGAGTCAGATCGATCTTCCCGTGCGCCGCGAAGTAAGGCTCGAGCGCGGCCTGCAGGCGCTCGGCGGTCCAGGGCGCGTCGTCCGGCCGCGCGTAGAGCGCGCGCAGCGCCTCGTCCCAGTCCTTGCGCGCGAGCGCGGCCAGCAGAACGTGCAGCTCACTGCGCACGCGCGCGGTGCGCCGCTTCCCGTCGCGCACCAGCTGCTCGCGCTCGTCCGCCGGCCGCGCCGGCGCCACCTCTCCGGCGCGCACCGGCACGCGCGCCGAGGCGGGATCCATCATCCGCTCCCATTCGTCCAGCAGGCTCGAGTCCACCCCGCGGACCATCATCCGCAAGTGCTCGATGATCTCCTCCAGCTCGTCGTCGCGAGCCTCCGCGGGCACGCTCTGCACCAGCGTCTTGTACGCGTCGGTCAGATAGCGCAGGAGCTGGCCCTCCGAGCGCTGCAGCGAGTAATCGCGCACATATTCATTGAAGCTCGCATAGGTCTCGAACATCTCGCGCGCGATGCTCTTGGGCCGGATGTTCTCCGCGCCCACCCACGGATGCTTGCCGGCAAAGGCATTGAACGTCTCGTACACGAACTCGCGCAGCGGCTTGGGATATTCGACCTTGTCCAATTCATTCATCCGGTCGGCGTAATCCATCCCGCGCGCTTTCATCCCGGCGATGGCGATGCCTTTGGCGCGGTCGAGCTGCGCATACAGCACCGCCTGCGGGTTCTCGAGAATGCTCTCCACCAGCGTCAGCACGTCGCGCGCGTAGGTCTCGGAGGTCCGGTCGAGGCGAGGCAGCGTGTCGTAGAGCCAGAGCGCGAGCGTCTGGTTCAGGGAAAAGTCGTCCTGGAGATGGGCGCCGGGCTTGAGGAACGGCCTCCGCCACTCGTTGCCGCGCACCAGCTCCACCACGCCGGCTACCCGCAGCGTGCGCACCTTGGCGGCAGCGTCGCGCAGGTGGAGCCGCCGGTTGCCCTCGTGCCCGTGGCTGCTGCGGATGAACTGCACCAGCCGGGCATATCCCTGCGGGCCGGCCCCGTCGCGCGCCGAGGTCTGCTGCTCGGCCTGCACCAGATGCAGGATCATTCCCCAGGTGACCTGGAAGCGACTCTCGAGCGGCTCGGGCGGCGACTGCTGCAGCCGCTCGAAGAACGCATTGTCATAATGGACATAGCCCTTCTCGGGCGGCTTCTTCTTCGGCGTTTTCTTTCCTTTCACCTCGATCTTTTTGTTCTCGATCACGTGCTCGGGCGCCTGCGCGACGACATAGCCGCGGGTATCGAATCCCTTGCGGCCCGCGCGGCCCGAGATCTGGCGGAAGTCGCGCACGCTCAGCTGCCCGAGCTTCTCGCCGTCGAACTTGAAGAGCTGGGTGAACGCCACCGTGCGGATGGGGATATTGACGCCCATGCCCAGGGTATCGGTGCCGCTCACCACCTTGAGCAGTCCCTGCTGCGCCAGCTGCTCGATCAGCAGGCGATACTTCGGCAGCAGCCCCGCGTGGTGCAGGCCGATGCCGTGGCGCACGAACTTGATCAGCTCCTTCCCGTACGGAGTCTCGAAGCGGAACCCTTCGGTCGCCGCCTTGAGCGCGTCCTTCTCCTCCTTGCCGGAGAAATTGGCGGACATGAGATCCTGCGCGCGCTCGGCCGCCGCGCGCTGGCTGAAGTTGACCAGATAGACCGGCGCGCGCCCACGCTGCACCAGGTCTTCCAGAGTCTCGTGCAGCGCCGTCTCGCGCCACTCGAACTCCAGCGGCACCGGGCGGGTCGCGCTGGCGATGTTCACGGTCTCGCGGCCGGTCGCCGCGCTCAATGCCTTTTCAATGAAGCGGGTATCGCCCAGGGTGGCGCTCATCAAGAGGAATTGCGTGGCCGGGAGCGCCAGCAGCGGCAACTGCCAGGCGACGCCGCGCTCCTTGTCCGAGTAGTAATGGAATTCGTCCATCACCACCGAGTCGGCGCGGAGCGCGGGGTCGCGCAGGACGCGGTTCATCAGCACCTCCGCGGTGCAGCAGACGATGGGCGCGTCGGCATTGACCGCGCCGTCGCCGGTCAGAAGGCCGACGCGGCTGGCGCCAAACGCTTCGCAGAGCTGAAAGAACTTCTCATTGACCAATGCCTTGATGGGCGCCGTGTAGAAGCTCACCTGCCCGCGGCAAAGCGCGGCGAAGTGCAGCGCCTGCGCGACCAGCGACTTGCCCGAGCCGGTGGGTGTCGAGAGCACGACGTGCTTGCCGTCGAGCAGCTCCAGGAGTGCCTCCTCCTGCGCGGGATAGAGCTCGAACGCGGCGGCAGAGACGAAGCGCGAGAGGATCTCGTCCGCGGCGAGCGGCGGCGACCCTGCGACGGGGAGCTGGCTCTCGAGCGTGGACATGGGCGGCGCACCTTATCAGGGATATGCTGTCGAAATGCTCGCATCGAAGATCGCGTTCGTCCTCCTGGTCACCGGAATCGTGACCGCGCTGCCTCTCCTGCAGTTTGTGGCGCCCGGACCCGCGCTGCGGCTGCTCTACAAGCTCGACCTGCGCGACGAGGCCGCGCTCCTCTTCGCGCGCCACTGGGGCCTGCTCGCCGCGACCATGGGCGGGCTGCTCATCTACGCCGCGGGGCACCCCGCGGTGCGTGCGCCCATCGTGCTGGCGGCGATGCTGGAAAAGGCAGGCCTGGTCGGCTGCATCTCCGCCGGCTGGAACCAGCCGCACACGCGCGGCCTGCGGCTCGTCTTCGCCTTCGACCTGGCGTGCGTGGCGCTCTACGGCGCCTGGTTCCTCGGCGCGTTCTAGCCGCGCAGCGCGGAGAAGAAGATACCGGGCAGCTTCAGCGGGCTCGGGTCCGCCTCGAAATAGGTGAGCTGCCGCGTCACTTCGTGCGCGCGCTTGTTGGTGATGAACCAGGGCGGCTTGGGCAGGATGGCCGGCTGCCCGTGGCTCAAGCCGCGCGGGAAGGGATAGAACGGCGCGCGGACCACGCTCTTCTGCGGCCGGTCGAAGAGCAGCGCATTGTGGACCACGCCGCTGCCGCTCTGGATATCGTTGCGGCGATGCCCGGGATAAGCGCCCCAGCTCGCCTGGGCGAGGAGAAACCCGACGCCGGTCCAGGTATTGACCGCGATACAGCCATAGCGCAGCCCGGCCAGCGCATCGTCGAACGCCGGGCCCAGCTCTTTGATGGTCTGGGGGTGAATCAATAGATTGGCACCGAGCGTTCCCCAGAGCGAGTCATTGCAGAAGGCGATCGCGTTCTTGAGGAAGGTCCCGGCGTCGGCGCCGGGCAGCCGCGTCTCGGCGAGCACGCCGCCGAAGGCCTCCTCGCGGAAGCAGAAGTCGTCGCCGTCCGGGGGGACCTGCGAGATCAGCGTGCGCGGCACTCCACCCGTGTCGAGCAGCTCCGCGTCCGGATGCGCCTGCACCGCGTTCTTCTGTCGATCGCCCGCGCCGGGATAATAGGCCTCGCGATTGGGCACGGCTCGGAGCGTGCTCTTGACCGCGTCCACCAGCGCCTGCGCCTGGTCCCACCCGGCCGGCAGCACCAGCACCTGCGCGGCGATGCAGTTGAAGCCGGCGTTGTGCATCTTCTGCGTGGCGATGTTCTCGGCCTGGAATTGGAGATCGGCTTTGGTCCACGGCCCCGGCACCACGATGGTGGGGCTGATGTTACCGAGCTCGCTGGTGACGCGGCGCGGATTCAGCGGCTCGTCCCTGGCCTTGCGCGCCTCGCCGTCGGGCCCGGCGCCGAAGACGATGGCGTCGTGGGTGCGCGCGCTGCCCGTGACGTGGATCTCCTCGACCAGCGGGTGATTGCAGAGCCACGCGCCCACTTCTCCGCCGCCATACACGACCTTGACGAAGTCCGAGAGCGGCTTGAAGGCCTCCTCGAGGAATGGGCCGAGATATTCATTGACCGGATTCATCTTGAGGACGCAGGCCTGCCCCTCGGCGATGAGCTTGTAGAGCACGTCGAGCGGCGCGATGGAGGCGATGTTCCCCGCGCCGAGCACCAGCGCCACCTTTCCTTGCGGATTCTTTTCCCGGTAGAAGGCGGCGATATTCTGATCGAGGTTTTCGCGGGTGACGCCGGGCTGCATCCACACTTCGGCGCTCACCCCGGAGAGCAGCAGACGGTCGTAGAGCGACGAAGGAAAGACGTCGACAATCAGCTGGCCACTGGGCGCGGTGCGCAGCGCGCGGGCGGCGATCTGCGGGCGGCCATGGCGCGCGATCTCTCCGAGCGTGCGGATATACTGGCTCAGTCCATAGAGCAGCGCCCACGGTCCGGACGACCACTCCTCGCCCGCGAGCGGCGAATCGTCGGGAATGCCTTTGGCGCGCACCGCGGCCTGGACCCACCGCCCGGCGACGGCGGCCGTGGCCCGCTTCACCTGCTCCAGCAGCTCGATCTTGCGCGGAACAGCGAGCCTCACCCACGCCTGCTTCTGCGCGGCGAGGTCGGTGAGGGAGCGCTCGAGCGCGTTCGTCGCGGTCGGGTGCGCGGCGGCGATTTGCGGAATGGCGATCGTCATGCGGCCTCCTGGAACGTCGGGCGGCGCATCATGCGCGCAGGCGTCGGCGAAATCACGCGCCTTCCCGTTTTCCGGGTCCTCAGCTGAGCGCGACTTTTCAGTAGCTCCAGGCCCGCGTGAGGACTCTGCTTTAGAACGCTTCCTTGATGGTGAGCGCGAGGCCCGGCCGCACCGACGATTCGGTGGACCAGCCGACGCCGGAGAAGACGTCCACCTGCAGCTCGTCGAAGAGGAAGAGGAACGCGCCGGCGCCGCTCGAGCCGGCGAGGTCCGCGGCCTGGCTCCCGTCGTCCCGTAGCAGGTGCCGCCAGACGCCGATGTCATTGAAGACGCCGATCTTCACCTTGTCGCGCAGCAACGAGTAGCGGAGCTCGAGGCTCAGCGAGGTCGCCCGCTTGGTGTACTTGTCGAGCGAGCCGATGCGCAGGTGCTCGGAGAGAGGGATCTCGTCCACGTACGACACGTCGCCGAGCTCGCCGGTGAAGTGCACCGAGGCGCGCAGTTCGTGCCAGCCGAAGGGAAAGAGCCGCCGGCCGGAGAAGTCGAGGCGGAAGAAGCCGATGTCGCCGGCAACGGTGGGCAGGAAGGAGTTGAGCTCCACGCTCAGCTCGTTGCGCAGATCCTGGCGGAGCTCTTCCGGGTTGAAGGTGTACGATGAGTTGGCGCGCAGAAAGCCGCGCCAGGAGACGGCCGGGACCCGCGTCACCGCGTCGACGAGCTTGCCGCCCGTGCCCGGCTGCAGGTTGAAGATCCAGCGGCGCTGGATACCGAGCGTGAAGAAGAGCGAGAACTCGGGCCTCAGCTGCGCGCCCGCGCCGGTGCCCAGCTCCAGCGTGCCAATCTTGTACCCCTCGAGCAGGAGGTCCTTGCGCTGCAGCGACCACAGCTCGGCGCGCGGCGCGACGGTCATGCGCAGGCCGCTGCTGGTGCCGTCCCACGACTTCGAGAGCCAGCGCGTGGTGAAATAGTCGTTGGTATTGACCAGATATGAATTGGCCTTGGGATCGATGGGCGAGCGGAGGGCGCCGCCGACGCGGAAGTGCGCCTGCCAGCGGTCGCCCTGCTGGATCAGGTTCTTCCAGCGATAGCGCCCGCCGATGCCGGTGCCGATGCGGCCGTTGAGCAGCACCTCGGGGGAGAAGCCCGAGCCCCACTTCTCGGTCTCGGCGAAGATGCGCAGCTCGTAGCCGCGCGCCGGGCGGATGAGCGGCATCGCGCGCAGCTCCTCCACGTCGGCCAGCGCCAGGGCGTTGTCTTTGTCGATGAGCTGGACCGGCCAGAGCTCGAATCGATAGCCGCGCAGGCCGAAGCGCTTTGCCAGCCTCGGCATCTGCACCTCGAAGAGGCGCCGGTTGAAGACGTCGAGCGGCAGGTCGAGCGCGCCGCGGAAGCGCAGCGCGGTGATCCAGCCGGTGCCGACGACGATGACCTTGTCGAGCGCGCCCTCGTCGATCTCCACCTCGATCTGCTCGCCCTTCACCTGCGCGCGCACCTTGGCGAGGTCGTAGCCGGCGTCGCGGAGGAACGTGGCGAGCGTCGCGGCGATGGTGCGCGCCGTCGGCGGCGTGGCCTTCGCCTCGGGCGGCAGCCGGAGGACGGCGCGGTAGACGAACTCGTTGAGCAGCCGCGTGCCTTTGAAGACCAGCAAATCCTGTTGCGCGGCGGTGGCGGACGAACTGGAGCCGGTGATGACCGGCTCTATCCTGGCGGGCGGCGCGGGCTCGGACGCCGCTTGCGCCGCCGCCGCTGACAGCGGGCCGCCGCCTCCCGGCCGGTCGGCGCGCGCACCCGTGGAGATGATTAGAATGGCGACCGCCGCGCGCAATTGCATTCGAGGACGCTAGAAGCAAAGGGGCGCTAGCGGCAAGCGGTAGCACGCCACCGCGCAGCCGGAGCGGCCCTTGCCGCCTCGCAGCGCCCGTACGTCATTCAGCGCTTGCGCGCCGGCACCAGCGCGAGCGGCCGCGCGGCGCTTTCCGGGCGCTCGTCGCCGGGCAGCGAGTGCCGCCGGCCGCGCCACAGCCATGCGTCCTGCTCGATGCCATCAAGCACGCTCTGCACCTCGTCCGGGATCTCGGGCCCCTCGGTCCGCGGCGCCGCCGGTGCTGAAGGAGATCGTTCCATCGTCAGCGCCCCGCTGCCCTGCGCACCCTGGGGAGCGAAGGCTCTATCGGTCCGCGGAGGGCGCAGCAATCCAGCCGCACCTGGAACTCATCGCCCGGAAGCAGCCCGCGCGCGCCCCTGACCCGGAGTCCGCCCGGGCGCGAGACCTGATCGAAGCTGTCGAAGCGATACCGCATCATGGTGCCCCCCCGGTCCATGTCGGCCTTTCGGGCGCGTCTTGCCGCTGGTAAACCTTGGGACCGGGCTGATCGGCACGAGCGCGCCGCCCACCAGGTGCGGCGCCGCGTTGGTCAGCCCGGTCCTTCGGTTCCCCCCTCTGCCTGTGTGGTCCCCGATCGCTCGCAGAGGAGAGCGGCCCATCGCAGGACACTTTCAGGTGGACGTTGCAGATGTGGACTTCATCGGAGACGCGCGCGCAGACGCAGTCGGTATAGAAAGCGTCCCCGCGCGTGCCGCGCCGGTCGGCGCAGGCGCTTTTGGAGTTCCCCTGCGCGTCGTCCCTGGCCTCGCTGCACGCCGCGGTCGGGCCGCCGGCGCTGCCGACGCCGAAGTAGCGCTCGATCCACTCCGTGGCGCGGGCGGGCTGCCCCAGGCTCGCGATCACGCACGCTGCGAAGAGAACCCGCTTCATGCCGGAGCTGAAAAGCACGACGCGTGCCACGCCAGGAAGACCGCGGCTCCCCCGGGGCGCAGCTCGCGGCTCCAGCCCGCGCGGCGATCGACGGGTGGCGCTACAGGGCTGCGGCTGTAGCGCCTCGTGTTGCACCTGCTGTTGCACCTCCGTTTCGCGGTAGCGGATACTCCGCGCCATGCCGGCGCCCGCGGAGCCTCCAGCGCAGAACGACGTGACCGCCGACGACCTGGGAGCCCAGGAGCCCGGCCGCGATCGCGCCGCGTGCGTGACGCTCGCCTTCCAGGCCGAGCGGCCGCTCGACGCGCCCGTGCGTTTCTCGCTCGCGGGCGTGGACGCGGTCTGGTTCGCGCGCGGCCGCGGGCAGCCACGGGCCGAGCGGGTGGAGAAGGGCTCCGAGACACAGCTGCGCGTGGAGGTGCCGGACCGGTTCCTCTCCTCCTCGCACGCGTCGGTGCAGCGCGTCTTCGGCCGCTGGCTGCTCGAGGACGCGGGCTCGCGCAACGGCACCTTCGTGGACGGCGCTCGCGTCGAGCACGCCGACCTGGGCGACGGCGCGGTCTTCGAGATCGGACACAGCTTCTTCCTCTTCCGCGCCGCCGGGTCTGAAGGCACGCAGGCGGGCGGCGCCCCCGACGCCGTTGGCTCTGAAGCAGGCTTTGCCACTTCGCTGCAGCCGGCGTTCGCCGCACAGCTTCTTTCGCTCGAGCGGGCCGCGCCCACCACGCTGCCGGTCGTCCTGCGCGGAGAGAGCGGAACCGGCAAGGAGGTGCTCGCCCGCCACGTGCACGCCCTGTCGCGGCGCAGCGGCGCGTTCCAGGCGATCAACTGCGCGGCGCTCGCGCCCGCGCTGGTCGAGTCCGAGCTGTTCGGCTACCGCAAGGGCGCGTTCTCGGGCGCGACCGAGGACCGGCCGGGCCTGGTACGTGCCGCTGACCAGGGCACGCTCTTCCTCGACGAGATCGGCGATCTGCCGCTGCCCGCGCAGGGCGCGCTCCTGCGCGTGTTGCAGGAATCCGAGGTGCTGCCGGTCGGCGGCACGCGGCCGGTGCCGGTGGACTTCCGCCTGCTGGTCGCGACCCACCGCGATCTCGAGCAGATGGCGGCGCGGGGCGCCTTCCGCCACGATCTGCTCGCCCGCCTGGGCGGGTTCACCATCAACCTGCCGCCGCTGCGGGAGCGCCGCGAGGACCTGGGCGCGCTCGTCGCCGCGCTGCTGCGGCGCCACGCGCCGGGTCGCGCGCTGACCTTCACCCTCGCGGCGGCGCGCGCTCTCTTCCTGCACGCGTGGCCGCTCAACGTGCGCGAGTTGGAGAAGACGCTGGAGCTGGCCGTCGCCATCTCGCCCGGCGGCGTGATTGATCTGCCGCACCTGCCCCCGACGCTGCGGTCTCTGCCCGCGGCTCCGGCGCCCGGCCCCGCGCCTGAGCTGCCGCCCGAGGAGGCGAAGCGCCGCGACGAGCTGGTGGCGCTCTTGCGCGAGCACCGCGGCAACGTCACCGCGGTGGCGCGGGTGCTGGGCAAGGCGCGCGTCCAGGTGCAGAGGTGGATGCGCCGGTACCGCATCCTGCCGGCGATCTTTCGGTAGCCGCCGCGGGGACGTGGCGGCCGGCGCTGCCACGGACGCGTTCACCTGCGTCATGCCAAATGGTATGCGCAGAACCGCGGTTGCGCGCGGGAGCCGTCGATCGGGGAGCGGCTGCGCCGGCGCGAGTCTTCCAGAAGGTAGCGCCGCGCGCGCGAGACCTGGACGGGAAAAGCCTCGCCCCGCACCGTTGCGCGGTCGAATTGTGGCAGCCGTCGCGGGCGGATTCCGGTACTCTCACCGCACCCCGAACGGAGTGCGTGTGCCGGTACCCGAAGACGAGCGCAAGGCGGAGGACGCGGCGGGGCGCGCCGGCGCGCCGACGCCGGGCCCCGGCGCGGTGCTCGCCGATCGCTACGAGCTCGGCGCGCTCCTCGGCACCGGCGGCATGGGCCGCGTGCTGGCCGCGCGCGACCGCAAGCTCCAGCGCGACGTCGCGGTCAAGCTGCTCAGCTCCGCCACTCCGGACCCCGACGTCCTGCGCCGCTTCGAGCGCGAGGCGCTCGCTGCCGGCTCGGTGCAGCACCCCAACGTCGTCGCGGTCTTCGACGCGGGCGACGAGGGCGGGCAGCCCTTCCTCGTCACCGAGCTGCTCAAGGGCACCACGCTGCGCGAGCGGCTGCGGCGCGGTCCGCTGCCAGTCGAGGAGGCGGCGCGCATCGCGCGGCAGATCGCTGCGGGCCTCGCGGCCGCGCACGAGAAGGGTTTCACCCACCGGGACCTGAAGCCCGAGAACCTCTTCCTCACCGACGACGGCTGGGTGAAGATCCTCGACTTCGGGCTGGTGAAGCTGACGCAGGAGCTGCGGCCGACGCAGCAGGCGCCCGAGAGCCACGACGACGCCGCGCTGACCGTGGCCGGACGCACCATGGGCACCGTCGGGTACATGGCGCCGGAGCAGGTGCGGGGCAAGCCGGTGGACCCACGCGCGGACCTCTTCAACCTCGGCGCGGTGATCTACGAGATGCTCTCGGGCAGCCGCGCCTTCAAGGGCGCGTCGGCCACCGAGACCGGGTACGCCATCCTCATGCGACAGCCCGAGCCCTTGCCGGCCACGGTGCCGCGCTGGCTTCGCGAGCTGGTGGCGCGCTGCCTGGAGAAGGATCGCGATCAGCGCATCGGATCGGCGCGCGAGGTGCTGGCCGCGCTCGATGCCGCCCTCCCGGCCCCGAAGCGGCGGCTGCCCGCCCTGAACCGGCGCGTCGCTCTCGGCGTGCTCCTGCTCGGGCTGCTTGCGGCGCTCGCCTTCGGGGGAGAGCGCCTGCGCAGCGGGCGGGTCTCGAAATCCATGCCGCCGCCCACGGGTACCGTGGCCATCCTTCCCTTTGCCGCCGGCGACGCGCCTCACTTCGCCTGGCTGAGCGAGGGCATCGTCGACCTGCTCGCGCGCGATCTCGAGGGCCACGAGCTGCGCGCGGTGGACTCCGCCAGCGTGCTGCGCGCCGTGGGCGGCGACGTCACCGCCGACGTGGACAAGGCGCGAGGCGCCACCGCGCAGATGGGCGCGAAGTACTTCGTTTTGGGCCGCATCGAGGAGCGCAAGAATGGCCTGGTGCTGGAGGCGGTGCTGCACTCCGGCACCGGCGAGCCGATCAGCCAGGCAGTGGCGCAGGGCAACGTGGGCGACGTGCTGCGGATGGTGCGGACCATCTCGGACCAGCTCCAGCAACGGCCGCTCCCGCCCGCGGAGCTCGAGGCCCGCGTCGAACACCTCGCCCACCAGACCAGCCGGTCGCCGCAGGCGCTGCAGGCCTGGCTCGAGGGAGAGCATCTGCTGCGGCGTCACCATTGGGACGAATCGGTGCGCGCGTTCCAGCGGGCGGTAGCGGCCGATCCGGAATTCGCGCTGGCGCGCTACCGCCTCGGCGTCGGGGCGGCGGCGCTGGAGCCCGGGATGGCGGAGGACGCGCTCAAGCAGGCGCTGCTCAACAGCGAGCGCCTCGCGCCGCACGACCTCCCGCTGGCCGAGGCGCAGCTGGCGGTGCAGCAGGGTCTCTTCGACAGCGCCGAGCGCACTCTGCTCGAGGCGACGCGCCAATACCCCGAGGCCACCGACGAGTGGCTGCAGCTGGGCGAGCTCTACTTCCACAAGAACCCGCTCCGCGCGCGCTCGCCGCAGGAGGCCGCGAACGCCTTCCAGCGCGTGCTGGTGGTGGACCCGCTCAACACCGAGGCGCTGGTGCATCTCGTCGATCTGGCGCAGCTGCGCGGCGAGCGCGCTCTGGTCGCGCGGCTCACCGACAGGCTGCTCGCCCTCTCCGACGATCCGACGACCACCATCGTTTTCCGGATGGCGCAGTCCTGGGCCCGGGGCGACGCGGCCGGCTCGGCCGAGGTGCTCTCCGAGCTGCGCCAGCCGGGCGTCGGGCCGTCTATCCTCCACGCCGCCTTCGTGCGGGCGGAGTGGCAGCTGGACGGCTTCGCCGACGCGGAGGCCATCGCGAAGCTGTTCGGCTCGTCCAGTTCCGAGGGGGGCAGCTACAAGCATCTCTATCTCGGCGCGGTGCAGCTGCTGCGCGGACGTCCCGACGCGGCGAGAGCGTCGTTCGCGCGCGCCGCCGTGCTCTTCCCTGCCGGCCGCGGCTCGTACCTGTGGCCCTGGATCGACACGCTCGACTTCGTCTCCAGCTCGCCCGCACAGCTCGCGGCCGCGCGCGCCGCGGCCGAGCGCATGGATCCCGCCTTCGACGCATCCTTTGCGCCGGCCAGGCAGTATTTAATCGGCGCGCTCGCGGTGCGCGCGGGCGACTTCTCCGCGGCCGAGGCGGCGGTGCGCGTGCTGGAGCAGGTGCCCTTCGAAGGGACCAGCATCGCGGCCGACCTTGCGCTGGCGGTTCGCGCCCGGATGCTCGCTGCCCGCGGCGACGCAGCCAACGCGCTCGCCCTGCTGGAGAAACAGCAGTTGCACGTGCCCGCGCGCTACAACGGGTTCTTCAGCCGCGTCGCAGAGTCCCCGCTGCGGGCCTCGCTGCTCGAGACGCTCGGGAGGTCGCGCGAGGCGCTCTTGCTCTACGACTCGGTCAGCTTCTACAACGCCACCGATCCGACGCTGGTGCCGGCCGGTTTTCTGCGCCAGGCGCGGCTGCTCGAGGCGCTCGGCGAACGGGACGCGGCCATCGACAAATATGCGCGCTTCGTCGAGCTATGGAAGAATTGCGAGCCGGCGGAACAGCCCAGTCTCGAGCGCGCGCAGATGCGGCTCGCGCAGCTGCGCGGACCCAACGCTTCTCGCGCCGCGCGGTAGCTGGCCCGGAGATTGCTCCATCCAAAACCGAGGGGGATGAACCATGGCAACGAAGAAGAGCAAGGCGAAGAAGACGGCGGCGAAGGCAGTCAAGAGCAAGCCAGTCGGCAAGCGGCCGGCGCCCAGGGAAAGGCTGGCCGCATTCTTCCGCAAGCTCTACAAGCAGCCCGCGATGATGGGGAAGTTCTCCTCGAGCGCCGCCGGCCGCGAGCAGGTGCTCGAGAAGTCCGATCTGACGATGGAGCACCGAAATTTGCTATCGACGGGCTGCCTGCGCGACATCATCGTCGCGCTCGCCGGAGCAAACTGCACCATGGAGAACTGCACCATTCAATGCGACAACGACGGCGAAGGCGACCACGGGCACCTCTGCAATCACGCCGATTGCCAGGCCTTCCGGGCGGCGACGAAGCAGCGCTGATGGCCGCGGCGAAGGGCAGCCTCGTCGTGGTCGGCACCGGCATCGAGTCGATGGGGCAGATGACGGACGCGGCGCGCGTCGAGATCCGGCGCGCGCAGTGCGTCTTCTACCTGGCCGCGGATCCGCTCACCGCGGAGGCGCTGCGCAGGCTGAACCGGCGCGCCGTCTCGCTGCACGGGCTTTACCAGGTGGGCCGTCATCGACTGCAGACCTACGCGGCCATGACGGAGACCGTGCTCGTCGAGGTGCGCCGCGGGCTGCGCGTCTGCTTCGCCCTCTACGGCCACCCCGGCGTCTTCGCCATGCCGGCGCACGCGGCGGTGAGCATCGCGCGCAAGGAGGGGTACCGCGCGGCGATGCAGCCGGGCGTCTCCGCCGATGCCTGCCTGATCGCGGATCTCGGCGTGGACCCCGCCAGCAGCGGCTGGCAGAGCTACGAGGCCACCGACTTCCTGCTGCGCCGGCGCCGCCCCGATCCGGCCGCCGGTCTGGTGCTCTGGCAGATCGGCGTGGTGGGCCGCCTGGACTATGCGACCGGACCGCTCGATCGCGGGAAGCTCGCCATCCTCACCGAGGTGCTGCGCGAGACGTATGCGAAGCGGCACCTCGCCACGCTCTACGAGGCGGCCTCGCTGCCCGGCTATCCACCATCGATTGAGCCCGTGCAGATCGGCGCGCTGCACCTCGCCAAGGCGATCTCGCCGATCACCACGCTGTATGTCCCGCCGGCGAAGCGCGCGCCGATCGACCGGAAGATGCTCGCGCGGCTCGGTATCAGCCCCGCGGGCCGGGTCCGCTGCCTGCGCGTTCCGCCAGCGGCTCGAAGGTAAAACCCGAGCCGGTGGCGTTTACGCGTGGCGCAAAGCGCGTCACCAGACCCGGACGCGCTCCGCCGGAGCGAGATACAGCTTCTGGCCCGGCTTCACCGCGAACGCGTCATACCAGGCGTCGTTGTTGCGCGCGGTATCGGTGCGGTATTCGGCCGGCGCGTGGCCGTCGACGACGATGCCCTGGCGCAGCGCCGGCTCGCGCAGCTTGTTCCGCCAGCTCTGCGCGAAGCTGAGGAAAAACTGCTGGTCGCCGGTGAAGCCCTGCACCGTCTTCGCCTCGTGGCCATCGAGCGAGATTCGATAAGCGTCATACGCCGCCGCAAGCCCCGCCACATCGGCGATGTTCTCGCTCACCGTCAGCCGGCCGTTGACCGCGAGATCGGGGAACGGATGATATCCGTCGTATTGTTTGATCAATTGCTCGGACGACGTCTTGAAATGCGCGAAGTCTTCCGGCGTCCACCAGTTCGAAAGCCGGCCGCGCTCGTCGAACAGCGCGCCCTGGTCGTCGAAGCTGTGGCTGATCTCGTGGCCAATCACCGAGCCGGTCGCGCCGTAATCCATCACCGCGGGCCGCGATGGATCGAAGAAGGGCGGCTGCAAGATGGCCGCGGGGAAGTTGAGCGCATTCATTGCCGGCAGGTTGACCGCATTGACCAGCTGCGGGTTCATCACCCACTCGCCGCGCTCAACCGGCGCGCCGAGCTTGCGCAGATTGCGGCGGAGTTCGAACCGCTCCGCGCGCTGGCGGTTGCCGAGCGCGTCGCCGCGGATGACCTCGAGGCCTGAGTAATCGCGCCAATGATCGGGATATCCGACATAGACCTTGAGCGCGGCGAGCTTCGCCTTCGCCCTGGCCTTGGTCTGCGGGGCCATCCAGGCCAGGCCGTCGATGCGCCGCGCGAACGCCGCCAGCTCGTTGCGCACCATCTCCTCGGCGCGCGCCTTCTCCGAGGGCGGGAAGTAGCGCGCTACGTAGAGCTTGCCGACCGCCTCTCCCAGCGCGGCGTCGGTCGTCGCCACCGCCCGCTTCCAGCGATCGCGCAGCCGCGGCGTCCCGGAGAGCGTCTTGCCGTAGAACTCGAAGCTCTCGTCGACGAACGCCCTGGGCAGGGTGCCCGCGGCGTGCTCGACGGTGCGGAGCGCGAGCCAATCCTTCCAGATCTCGAGCGGCTCCTTCTTCACCAGGGCCGACAGGCCGGTGATCGCGCCGGGCTGCCAGACGACGAAGCTCTTCTGCTCGCCTAGCCCCGCCGCGGTGAAGAACGCCTGCCAGTCGAGCCCGGGCGCGCGGCTGTCGAGCTCGGCCCGCGTCCAGTGGTTGTTGCCCTTGAGCACGTCCTCGGAGTCCACGCGGCTGAGGTGCGCCTCGGCGATGCGGTGCTCGAAGGCGAGGATCCGCGCGGCCTTCGCCTGGGCGGAGGCGGCCGGAGCCAGCCCGGCCAACTGCAGGACCCTGGCGAGGTGCGCCTGGTACTTCTGCCGGATATCTTCCATGCGCTGCGACGGGTCGAGATAGTAATCGCGGTCGGGCAAGCCCAGCCCGCCCTGCAGCAGGAACGGCGCATACCGCGACGGGTCGCTCAGGTCCTGCGCCACCCAGAGGCCGAAGAGGTTGGCGGTATAGAAGTTGGTCGAGTTGAGCACGTCCACGTCGGCGCGCAGCGTCGCGCCCAGCGCGGCCGCGAGGCCCTTCACGTCGCGAATGGCCGCGATGGCGTCGAGCGCTGGCTTGAGCGGCAAGAGCCCTTTCTCCTCGATTCCCTTCTCGTCCATGAAGCTGGCGTAGGTATCGCCAATCTTCTGCGCGTCGGGGTCCGCGCTCTTCAAGAGGGCCGTTTCCTGGATGAGATCGGCGGCCCGCTTCGCGGTCAGCTCGGCCAGCATCGCGAAGGTGCCGTACGAGCTGCGGTCGGGCGGGATCCCGGTGCGCGTCAGCCAGCCGCCGTTGGCCCAGGCGAAGAAGTCGTCGCCGGGCGCGACGGCGCGGTTCATCCCGGCGAGGTCGAGGCCGGCGGGCGTACCGGTCGCGGGGGCGGCGGTGGCAGAGCTGGTGGGCGCAACAGTCGCGGCGGGCGCGCAGGCGATCAGCGCGAGGAGTCCGAGGCACTCTCTGTTCATGGACCTTCCTTATCAGTTGGCCGCAGCCCGCGGGGGCACGGCTTCCTCTTGCTCTTGCAGCACCGCCTGGAGAGAAGGTTGTGCTCCGAAGTATAGAAAGCTGAACGATTAAGTCCCATAGCTTGAAAAGCACCCAGCGTCGCTTTATATGTTGCAGCCGGCTGGATATCCTTCTATAGGAGCGCCATGGCGAGACCACGAAAGAACGATGATATCTTCTCTTCCCTCATTGACCGCCTCGCGGAGGCCGTGGCTGCACGGCTCGGCGGCGGCCGCTCAACGGGCAATGCCGGCACTTCCGGAACTGCGCGCCGGGGCGCCGCGGGCCGGCGGAGCAACGCGGGACGCAAGCTCGACATGAGCTGCCGCGTCGCCGGCTGCCCGAACAAGTCGAAGGGGCCGCGCTTCGGCTTCATCTGCGAGGACCATCTCAAAAAGCTGGGCAAGAAGGACCAGCAGGCCGCTCGCGACGCGTGGAAGGCAAAGCACGCGAAGTAGCGTTACAACGCAGCGATGCTGATCTCTTCCGCGGAATATCGGGAATCGCTGCGGCGCTACCATCCGGTCGTCTATCTGGAGGGCGACCGGATTGAGTCGGTCGTTGATGAGCCGCGGCTTCTGCCCGGAATCAACGCAATCGGGCTCACCTACGATTTCGCGCTTCGCCCCGAGCTGACCGCGGTGATGACCGCCCCCAGCGCAAGCTCCGGCAAGGCCGTCAACCGCATGATGCATTTGCCGGGCTCGGGCGCGGACCTGCTCAACAAGCTCGAAGCGGTACGGCTGGTCTGCCAGGAGACCGGCTGTGCCCAGCGCTACCTCGGCGGCGACGCCTTGAGCGCCTTGCGGCAGGCCACCCACCGGCTCGACGCCGACAAGGGCACCAACTACTCGCAGCGTTTCGCCGCCTATCTGCAGGAGGTCGAGGACCAGGACCTCACGCTCGGCGTCGCCATGACCGACGGCAAGGGCGACCGGTCGAAGCGGCCGCACCAGCAGGCGCAGCCCGACAGCTACCTGCACATCTCCGGGCGCCGCAAGGACGGGCTCCTGCTCTCGGGCGTCAAGGCCATCATCACCGGCGCGCCGTACGTGCACGAGCTTTTGGTCATGCCGGGCCGCAACATGATCGAGGCGGACAAGGAGTTCGCCGTCGCCTGCGCGGTGCCCATCGACGCCAAAGGCCTGACCATCGTGGCCCGCCCCGCGGGGCGGCCCGGTGAGGAGGCGGCGAAGTTCAGCGCGAAGTTCGGGCAATCCACCGGCGTGGGGCTGTTCGACCAGGTCTTCGTGCCGTGGGAGCGCGTCTTCCTCGCCGGCGAATGGGAGCATTCGGGCTTTCTCACCTACAGCTATGCGACGCACCACCGCCACACCTGCATCGCGGCGCGCGCGGGATTCGGGGACCTGCTCATCGGCGCAGGCGCGCTGATGACCGAGGCGAACGGGCTCGACCTCGACCGCGCGCACGGCATGCGCGAGGCGATGATTGACCTGATCAAGATCGTGGAGGGCTTCTATGCCTGCGGCGTCGCGGCGTCGGTCTACGGCAAGGCCGATCCGTCGGGCGTCCAGCTCCCCGACGCGGTCTTTGCCAATATCGGAAAGCTTTTGCTCGCGACGCAGATCTACGACATGCACCGGCTCGCGCACCACGTCTCGGGCGGCTTGATCGTCACGCTGCCGGGGCCCGGCGAGGACCACAACCCGGCCACCGCGGGGCGTCTCTCAGAGGTGCTGACCGCGCGGTCCGACGTTCCCTATGAGCGCCGCATCGAGGTGGCGCGCTTCATCGAGGATCTCACCGCCTCGTACCAGGCCGGCTGGTATTCAGTCATCAGCCTGCACGGCGGCGGCTCGCCCGAGGCGATGAAGCAGGAGATCTATCGGCACTATCCCATCGGCAACAAGGTGGATCTGGTCGAGCGGCTGCTCGAGCGCGGGATCCTCACCGACGAGACGCGGCAGATCACGCGCAACCGCCAGCCGGGCCGCTGCTGCGCCGCGGGCTGCGAGGTCCCCGAGGCGCCGCCGATGGCGCAGCTGCAGGCGAAGAAGCCCGCGGCCGGTTGAGCAGCCCTGGCGGCAAGCCGTTCACGCTCAGGCAGCGCGCGGTCGCGGTGCGCGAGCGGCCCGACTGGCGCTGAGCCGCGCCCCGGCCAGCGCCAGAAGGGTGGCGAACACGACCCCACCGAAATGGAACGTCCAGAGATGTCCGGCCGAGCTGCGCGCCGGGCAGGTGAGGTGCAGCGCCGCCTCGCCCGCGAGCGCGCCCGCGACGGCCGCCGAAACCAGCGCCTGCGGCGCGCCGCCGCCGGTCTTGCGGGCGAGCCAGAAAACGGCGGCGAGCGGAAAGACCGCGCACACCAGCTCGAGCAGGAAGCAGAGCGCGCCGGTGGCGGGGGCGAGGCCCTGCGCCCGGCTGGTGAAGGCGACAAAGGCAGCGGCCAGCGCGACGGCGACCGCCGCCGCGGGAAGCCCATCGAGGAAAGCGGCGATCAGCGCGGCCG
>JAYWBT010000209.1:0-59138 GCA_043781235.1 Deltaproteobacteria bacterium | reverse complement strand
GCCGCCGGTGATTAGTGTCTGTTTCCCCGGCGAGGCAAGGCTGCCGCGCACACCCCAGAAGCGCACCAGCAGGGACGGCTTCAGCGGCGGGGGTGGCCGGAGGGCCCCCCGGGTGCCGAGCGCGCCAGCCCGCCCGCGGCGGGGCGGCACCGCCGGTTTCCCAAGCTTCTTCAGAGAGGCCATCGACCGCCAGCCTGCCGCGAGAAGCGTCCGGCCGCAAGAAACCTCAAGCGGAGGTCTTGTCGTGCCCAGCGAGCTCGATCAGGTGCCCGGTGCGCTCGCGCTTGGTGAGGAGGTAACCCAGGTTGTGCGGGTTGACCTTCGCCGTCGAGGGGATCCGGTTGCGTACCGGAATGCCCAGGTTCTCCAGCCCGGCGATCTTGAGCGGGTTGTTGGTGATCAGATCGATGCTTTTCACGCCGAGCTGCTTGAGGATGCAGGCGGCGATGTCGTAGCGGCGGAGGTCGTCGCCGAAGCCGAGCTGCCGGTTCGCCTCGTAGGTGTCGGCACCGCGCGCCTGCAGCGCGTAGGCGCGGATCTTGTTGCCGAGGCCGATGCCTCGGCCTTCCTGCCGCAAGTAGATGACCGCGCCGCGCTCGCTCTTGCCGATCAGGTCGAGCGCGTTCTCGAGCTGGTCGCGGCAGTCGCACTTGAGGCTCCCCAGGATCTCGCTGGTCAGGCACTCGCTGTGGACGCGAACCGGCACGCCCGCGGCGCCGCGAAGGTCGCCCTTGACTGCGACGATGTGCTCCTTGTCGGTGCCCTTCTCGCGGAAGACCAGCGCGCGCAGAGAGCCGTGCCGCGTGGGCAGCGGCGCTTCGGCGTACAGATCGACCAGCGTGTCGTTCGCAGCGGGAACGCTGTGCAGGAAGGCGCGGGCCTGATCGATCGCCATTGGTTGGAGTTCTCCTTGCGGCTGTTCTTCCGACCCATCCGATGCGGCACGCGCGGGAGGGATTCCGGCCAAATCGACCAAACCGCTCGCGGTCTCCGGCCTCGGATGTGGACGTGATAGAGGAACCCTGCATGCACCAGATCGAGGCCGATTTCACCTTCGCCGCTGCGCACCGTCTGCCGCGCTACCAGGGCAAGTGCTTCAACCTCCACGGCCACAACTATCGACTTCAGGTCGCGCTGCGGGGCGAGCCCGACGCGCACTCCGGCATCTTCGTCGACTTCGGCGAGGTCGAGAAGGCGGTCAAGGCCAACGTCCTCGACCAGTGTGACCACTCGAACCTGAACGATTTCATCGAGAACCCCACGGCGGAGAACATCGCCAGCTGGATCTGGGACCGCCTCGACGGCAAGCTGCCCGGGCTCGCGGAGGTTCGGGTCTGGGAGATCCCCACCAGCTGCGTCGTCTACCGCGGACCCGCCGGGAAGTTCTGATGCCGGCAGATCGCGAAGCGCGGCCGCCGGATCGCGCGGCGATGGAGAAGGCGATCGCGGATCTGCTCGAGGCGTGCGGCGCCGAGCTCGATGCAGAGACGCGCGCGACGCCCGGGCGCGTGGCGAAGGCGTTCGCCGAGGATCTGCTCGATGGCTACGCGCACGATCCGGTGGCTGCGCTCTCGAGCTCGCTGGTGCCCGCGCCGCGCAAGGGCGAGCTGGTGATCGCCTCGCAGCTCGACTTTCACTCGATGTGTCCGCACCACCTGCTGCCGTATAAGGGCGTCGCGGCGGTGGGCTATGTCGCCGACGCGCACCTGGTTGGCTTCGGCAAGATCGCCGAGGCCGTCGATGCGCTGTCGCACCGGCTGATCCTCCAGGAAACGCTGGTCCATCGCCTTTGCGAGGCAGTGATGACTGCGCTGCGCCCGCTCGGCGCGGGGGTGGTGATCACCGCCGAGCACGGCTGCATGCAGGTGCGCGGGCCCATGCGTCGCCAGAGCCGCATCACCGTCGAGGCCTGGGCGGGAGCCTTCGAGCGCGACGCGGAGCTGCGGAGCTCGCTCGCGCGGAGGGCCGAAGGATGAGCCCCTTGCGCGGACAGGTCTGCGTCGTGACCGGCGCCTCGCGCGGCATCGGGCGCGCCATCGCGGAGCTGCTCGCGGCCGGCGGCGCACGGCTGTCGCTCTGCGCGGTGCAGGAGCCGCCGCGCTTCGGCGAGTACGCCGCGCGCTGCGATGTCGCCGACTCCAAGCAGGTGTCGGACTTCTTCACCGAATCCGAGGCGCGCCTGGGCCCGCCGGACGTGCTGGTGATCAACGCCGGCGTGCTCGAGTGCGCCCCGGTGGACGAGCTCTCCGAGCGGCAGTGGGACCGCGTACTCGACGTCAACCTGAAAGGCGCCTTCCTCTGCGCGCGCGCGGTGTGGCCGTCGATGCGCGCGCGCGCCAAAGGCCGGATCGTCGCGATGGGTTCGATCAGCGGCACGCTCGGCACGCCGCTCGCCTCGGCCTACAACGCGTCGAAGTGGGGCCTGACCGGCTTCGTCAAGTCGATCGCCGAGGAGGGCCGCCACCACGGGATCTTCTGCGCCATGGTGCTCGCGGGCTCGACCGACACCGACATGCTCCGCCAGACCTCGTTCCCGCCGCAGATGACGCCGCTCGAGGTGGCGGGAGTGGTGCGCTACCTCGTCACCGAGGCGCCGATGGCGATGACGGGCAGCGCGGTCGAGGTGTTTGGATGACGAGCCTCGCCAGCGAGCTGAAGGCGCTCGGCCTCGACGCGCAGGAGCCGTCCGAGGCCTACGCGCGCGACGAGAGCGGCACCGGCAGCTATCCGCCGCAGGCGGTGGTGCTCGCGCATTCGGTCATCGACGTGCAAAAGGTTCTGCGATTTTCCCGGGATCGCAAATTGCCGGTGGTGCCGCGCGGCGGCGGCTCGGGCAAGAGCGGCGGCGCGCTGGCCGAGCGCGGCGGCATCGTCCTTTCCCTCGAGAAGATGGACCGCATCGTCGAGATCTCCCGGCCCGACATGGTCTGCGTGGTCGAGCCCGGCGTGGTTTTGCTGACTTTGCAAACGGCGGTGGAGGAGCAGGGGCTCTTCTATCCGCCCGACCCGAACTCGCAGCAGTGGTGCACGCTGGGCGGAAACCTGGCGCACAACGCCGGCGGCCCGCGCGCGCTCAAGTACGGCGTCACGCGCGACTACGTCCTCGGCGTCGAGGCGGTGCTGCCGACCGGCGAGCTGGTCCACGCGGGCCACCGGAGCTGGAAGGGCGTGGCCGGCTACGACATTACCCAGCTGCTCGTCGGCAGCGAAGGCACGCTCGCCGTGATCACGCAGGCGACGCTCAAGCTCCTGCCGCTCCCGCGCCGCGTCGCCACCATGCTCGCGTTCTTCCCCGACGAAGCGAAGGCGGCGCTCGGCGTCCAGAAAATCTTCGGCGCCGGTCTCCTTCCACGCACCTGCGAGCTGATGGACGGCCCCACCATGCGCGCGCTCAAGGGCAAGGCGCCCTTCACTTTCCCCGAGGGCGTCGGTGGCGCGCTGATCGTCGAGCACGACGGCAACGGCGACGGCGTGATGGACGACCTCGCGCAGTCGGGCGAGCTGTGCATGGAGGCGGGCGCGCTCGACGTGGTCGCGGCGCAGGACGAGTCGCAGCGGCGGCGCATCTGGGAGACGCGGCGGATGACCTCCATCGCGCTCGGCTCCATCCGGCCGCACAAGATGAGCGAGGACGTGGCGGTGCCCCGCGGGCGGCTGGTCGAGCTGATCAACGCCGTGCGCGAGATCGGCAAGCGCTACGGCCTGGAGACCGCGTGCTACGGCCACGCCGGCGACGGCAACCTGCACGTGAATCTCCTCTTCGAAAGCGCGGAGGAGCGCGCCAAGGGGCAGGCGGCGGTGGACGAGGTGATCCAGACCGCCATCGACTTCGGCGGCACCATCACCGGCGAGCACGGAGTCGGACTCGCCAAGCGCGGCTTCCTCGCCCGCGAGCAGGGCGCCGACCTGATCGAGTTGCAGAAGCGGGTCAAGCGCGCCTTCGATCCCGACGGCCTCTTGAATCCGGGAAAGATCTTTCCGTGATCTCACCGATGCGAGCGCGCGCCAGCGCCGCCCGGACGCTTCCGCTTCTCTTGGTGCTCGCGCTTGCCTGCGACATTCCGCTGCACGCGATGCGCGCGGCCCCGCCGCAAGGGATCGACCAGCAGGCGCTCCCAGTGGGCGCCAAAGCGCCGCCGGTGGGTCGCGGCGCGCATTTGCCGGCGGTGGTGGTGTTCTACCGCGGCCATTGGTGACCGTACTGCCGCAAGCAGCTCGGTGAGCTGCAGAAGACCCTCCCGGAGCTCGAGAAGCGCCACGCGTATCTGGCCGCGGTCTCGGTCGACGACGCGACCACCTCGCGCAGCCTCGCCGAGGCGCTGGGCGTCCGGTTTCCCCTCGTCTCCGATGAAGAGCGCAAGCTGATCCGCCGCTATGGCGTGCTCGATGTGGAGAACGACATCGCCTGGCCCGCCATCTTCGTGGTCGGCCGAGACGGCAAGGTGTTCTGGCGCTCGCTCGCGGAATCGCCGTCGAAGCGTGCCGGCATCGACGAGATCCTGGCTGCGCTGGATCGGCTGCGGGCGCCTTGACCGGCGCCGCCTGCTGCTTTACGGTCCGCCGCCCTTGGACCAGCCCCATCAGATGACGCCGGAGCAGCCGCGCGCCGACGGAGAGCCGACCGACCGCGAGTTGGTGGAGCTCTCGCAGAAGGGCGACGGGGCCGCGTTTGCCCGACTGGTCGAGCGCCACCAGCGCCAGCTCTACCGGCTCGCGCTGCGCATGACCGGCTCCGAGGCGGACGCCAACGAGGTGCTGCAGGAGGCCTTCCTCAACGCCTGGCAGAAGCTGCCTGCCTTCCGCGGCGAGGCGCAGTTCTCGAGCTGGCTTTATCGAATCGCGGCCAACAGCGCGCTGATGCGGCTGCGCAGAAAGCGCCGCGCGCCCGACGGGCTGCCCGAGCAGCCGCTCGAGCTGCAGGCGCCCAAGTTCTCGGCCGAGGGCTACCTGGACCCGCCGCCCTACAGCGACTGGTCGCAGCGCGCGGACGAGAAGATGATGTCCAGCCAGCTCGGCGTTGCCATCGAGAAGGCGGTGCAGGATCTGCCGGAAGATTATCGAACCGTCTTCCTGCTCAAGGATGTGGACGGCCTCTCGAACGAAGACATCGCCACCGCGCTCGACCTGACCGTCCCCGCGGTGAAGAGCCGGCTGCACCGGGCGCGCCTCGCGCTGCGCGAGAAGCTGGGAGAGTTCTTTGGCTCGTGAGTCGAATCCGCCCGGCGGACGGTGCATCTTTCCCTGTGCCCCGGCTACTGTCGCGGGCATCCGACCCCTTGCAGCAGGATACCTTCCTTGACCAGCCCGCTGATTGATCATTGCAAGGAGTGCGTCGACCTCCTCGGGGACTACGTCGAGGGAAATCTGCCTCCCGGTCAGGCGGAGGCGCTCGAAGCGCACCTCAGCCTTTGTATGCCGTGCATCACCTTTGTCCGGACCTATAAGGCGACGCGGAAGCTCTGCCGCAAGGCGCTCGCCAAGGAGATGCCCGCCGAGCTGATGGGCGCACTCTCCTCTTTTCTCGGCCGGCACGTGCCGGGGTTCGCCTGCCCGAAGTCGAAGGGGGAAAATCCGCCAGCGGTGGCCCCCGACAGCGAGCTCAAGAAGGGCTAGAACGTCGTCCATGAAATTGGAAATCGAAGAAGTGTCTCGCGTGCTGCAGCGTGCGCGCGGGAAGGGCTTCAGCCTCAAGCAGCTCGCCGGTGAGCTCCAGGCCGGACAGGGCGAGCGCCTGAAGCTGCGCCGCATTCTCGCTGAAATGATGGAAGCGGGCCGCGCCACTTTCGGCGACGGTGTGTACCGCGCCGCGCAGCCGGCCGGGCCCGAGCAGCGCGCGCAGGGTTCGCGTTCCACGCCGCCGCCGCAGCGCGCGCAGGCTCCGCGTTCCACACCGCCGCCGCCACGCGCGCAGGCTCCGCGTTCCACGCCGCCGCAGCAGCGGGCGCAGCCTTCGCGTCCACCGGCGCCGCCTCCGCCGCCGCGCGCGCAGGCCTCGAAATCCCATCCGCCGCCCGCCGGCAAGCGCAAGCTCCCCGCGGCCATGGTGGAAGGAACGCGCCAGCGCCGCGAGGCGCAGGTGGGAAGGCCCGAAGCGGCCCACGAGCCGCGCGGCAAGAAGTACGATCGCAAGCCCGCGCCGCGGAAGAAGGGCGTCGCGCCGCACCTCGGCGGCGAGATCATCGGCGTGCTCCATCTCAAGGCGGAGGGCTACGGCTTCGTCAGCCCGCTCGTCTCGCAGGGCGGCGGACGCGAGAACGACCTCTTCATCCCGCCGCAGCATACGCAGGGCGCGCTCGACGGCGACGTGGTGAACGTTCGCGCCGTCAAGGGCCGCGACGGACGCCTCGCCGGCGAAGTGACCGAGGTGGTCGAGCGCCGCCGCCAGCTCGCGCTCGGCACCTACCAGTCGCGCGGCCCGCACGGCGCCTGGGTGATCGCGCTCGATCGCAGCCTCACCGGGAACATCGCGGTGCCGCGCGACCCGAAAGCGCACGACGGCGAGATGGTCAAGGTCCGCCTCGACCGCGAGAAGCCGGGCCCGCTCTCGGGCCAGATCATCGGCGTGCTCGGCCCGCGCGGCGACCCGCGCTTCGAGATCCTGGCCAGCGCGTATGCCGCCGGCTTCTCCGACGAGTTCGATCCCGCGACGCTGCTGGCCGCGCAGAGCGTGCCCGACCGCGTGCTGCCGGAGGATCTGACCGCGCGCCGCGACCTGCGCCACCTGCCGCTCGTCACCATCGACGGCGAGGACGCGCGCGACTTCGACGACGCGGTCCACGTCTCGCGCGCGGGCAGCGGGTACCGCCTGGTGGTCGCCATCGCCGACGTCGCGCACTACGTGCGGCCGGGTGGCTCGCTCGATCGCGAGGGGCTGCGGCGCGGCACCAGCGTCTACTTCCCCGGCACCGTCATCCCCATGCTGCCCGAGCGGCTCTCGAATGGAATCTGCTCGCTCAACCCCGACGTCGATCGCCTCTGCATGGTCTGCGATCTCGCGCTCGACGCGAACGGCAAGCCGCTGCAGGCCGACCTCTACGACGCGGTGATGCGCAGCCACGCCCGCCTCACGTACACCAAGGTCGCCGCCGCGCTCGAGGGCGCGCCGCCGCCTGACGTGAAGCCGCTGATGGACGATCTCACCATCGCGGGCGAGCTGGCGAAGAAGCTCACCGAGCAGCGCAGGCTGCGCGGGGCCATCGACTTCGATCTGCCGGAAGCGAAGATCCTCCTCGACGACGAAGGGCACGTCGCAGAGATCGCGCGCCGCCCGCGCAACGACGCGCACAAGCTGGTGGAGGAGTTCATGCTCGCCGCGAACGAGGCGGTGGCGCGCTTCTTCGATGTGCGTGGCTTGCCGACGGTGTATCGAATCCACGACGCGCCCGACGAGGAGAAGCTGGAGGCGTTCGCGTCGCTCGCGCGCATCCACGGGTTCGAGGTGCCGGCCGGCAAGGAGATGACGCCGTCGGTGCTGAACCTCTTTCTCAAGCAGGTCGAGGGCAAGCCGCAGCAGAAGGCGCTGAACTCTCTTTTGCTGCGCGCGATGATGCAGGCCCAATACAGCCCCGACAACATCGGCCACTACGGCCTGGCCGCGCCGACGTATCTCCATTTCACTTCGCCGATCCGGCGCTATCCGGATCTAATCGTGCATCGGCTATTGAAGGAGCACTGGGCGCGTGGCGGGCAGACGCTGCGGACCCACGAGCGCGACGAGCAGGAGGCGGTGCTGGCAGGAGTGGCGGCGCAGTGCTCGGAGCGCGAGCGCGCGTCGATGAAGGCCGAGCGCGACATCGACGCCTATTACATGGCGATGTTCATGCAGGACAAGATCGGCAACCGCTACCAGGCGGTGGTCGCGGGCGTCGCGGATTTCGGGCTCTTCTGCGAGATGGAGGAGATCTTCGTCGAGGGCCTGGTTCCCGCGGAGGACCTGGGCGAAGGCGTCGTGCTCGACAAGGAGCGCCACCGCCTCGTGGTCGGAAAGAGCGGCAAGAGCTTCGGCGTCGGCGACCGGCTGGAGATCGAGGTCGTCTCGGCCGACCCGGCGCGCCGGCGGATCACGCTGCGCATTGCGGGCTCAATGGCCAAGAGCGCCCCGGCCGGTGCGTTCAATGGCGCGCCCGGCGGCGCGCAGCCCTGGTTTACGCCCGACGATCTGACGCCGGGAGCGCCCTCTCCTAAGCGCCGCCTGCCCCAGCGGGGCCGGCCGGAGCAGCAGCGGCCGGGACAGCGGCCGCCTCCGCGCGGGTCATCGCCTGGCCAGAAGTCTCCTCGTGGACGAAAACCAGGTCGCGGTCGATGAAGGCGCGGAAGTAGACGGGCCAGCCGACGCGCAGCTCTTCTTTGGCCACGTCCTCGCGCGAGGCGAGGCGCACCACGCTCAGGTCGCTGCGGCGCGCGACGGGGAACAGGTGGTGGTGCCCGGCGAAGTGAATGATCTCGCCGTGATCGCTGGTCAGCTTCCTTGGCATGCCGCGGCCTGTAGCAGAACCCCGCGCGCGCACGCAACCAGAGCGCAGGGCCGGTTGACTGCTTCACGCAGAGTCGAATCCCGGCTTGCGCGCCCTGAGCCCCGGGCCCATACCTCGCGGACGAACGCTTTTGAGGAGCTCGAATTGGACTTCCGCTCTCCGCTCGGCCGCAGGGCCGGCTTGCTGCTCCCGCTTTCTTCCGTGCGCGGCCCCCGCGGCGACCTCGGCAGCTACGCTGATGCCGGCGGCGTGGCGCACTTTCTCGCCAGCGCCGGCTGCACGCTCTGGCAGCTCCTGCCACTCAACGAGGTCGCTCCCGGGCAGGACAGCCCCTACGCCGCGTCGAGCTCGTGCGCGCTCGAGCCGGTGTACATCGACCTTGCCTCCATCGAAGAGCTCGCGCTCACCGGCGACGAGCGTGCGCAGCTCGACCGCCTGCGCGCCGAGCGGCAGGTCGACTTTGGCGGCTACCGATCGGTGAAGTTCAGCGCGCTCGCCCGGGCCTGGAAGAGCTTCCCGCGAGACGGCGCGCGCGCGAAAGAGCTCTCGCGCTTTCGCGAGGAGCACCGCGCCTGGGTGGAGGATTATGCCCTCTACCGCGCGCTGCACGACGAGCGGCAGAAGAGCTGGCGCGATTGGGAGCCTGCGCTGCGCGACCGCGAGCCGGATGCGCTTTTGCGGGCGCGCGAGCGGCTGCGCGACCAGGTGAACGAGCTCGTCTTCACGCAATGGATCGCCGACGAGCAGTGGCGCAAGGGCCGGCGCGAGGCGAACGAGCAGGGCGTCAAGGTGGTCGGAGATCTGCCTTTCATGGTGGCCGAGGACTCGGCCGACGTCTGGGGCCTGCAGCACCTCTTCCGCTTCGACGCGACGGTGGGCGTGCCGCCGGACGCGTACAGCGTGGACGGCCAGGACTGGGGCCTGCCGGTGCCGCGCTGGGAGGAGATGCGCCAGCAGGGCGATCCGTGGCTGCGGCAGCGCGCGGCCCGCGCCGCCGAGCTGTATGACGCCTTCCGCGTCGATCACGTGGTCGGCCTCTACCGCACCTATGCGCGGCCGCTGGACCAGAGCGCGCCCTACTTCGTGCCGGCCGAGGAGCCCGGGCAGCTCGCGCAGGGCGAGCGCATCCTCAAGCTCCTGGGCGAGCGAGCCGAGGTGCTCGCCGAAGATCTCGGCACGGTCCCCGACTTTGTCCGAGCCTCGCTCGGGGAGATCCAGATCCCGGGCACCAAGGTGCTGCGCTGGGAGAACGATCAGGGCGTGCCCCGCGACGTGACCGAATTTCCCACCGTGTCCCTGGCGGTCACCGGCACCCATGACACCGAATCGCTCTGGCCCTGGTGGGAGGCGCTGCCGACCTGGGAGCGCGAGCAGCAGCTGACCCAGCCGCCGCTCGCCCGCCTGCGCGGTCCGAATCAGAATCGATTCACGCCCGAGACGAAGTCCGCGCTGCTCGAGCTCGCCTACCAGAGCGCCTCCGACGCGCTGCTGACGCCGGTGACCGATGCGCTCGGCTGGAGCGACCGGATGAACACGCCCGGCACGGTGGGCACGCACAACTGGACCTTCCGCCTGCCCTGGCGGCTCGACGAGCTCGCCACCGCGCCCGAGACGGTGGCGGTTGCGCGCGAGCTTGCACATCTTGCAGAGCGGTACGGCCGAAAGCGCTAGCGGACTTCTCCGCCGCCCGGCTCTTGGCGAAGGCGGCTCCAGATGATGCGGGAAGAGAACGTGATGCGGGAAGAGGCCCGGCGGCTGCTCGACGAGGTTGCTGCCGAGCTGGAGGCGGCGAGGCGGCCGCTCGCCACCTATCGAGTTCAGCTGCACAAGGGATTCAATTTCGACGACGCGGCGGCGGTCACGCCTTATCTCGCCGATCTGGGAATTACCGACTTCTATACCAGTCCTTATCTCAAGGCCGCGCCCGGCTCGATGCACGGCTACGACGTCCTCGATCACCAGCAGCTCAATCCGGAGCTGGGCGGGGCCGAGGGGCACGAGCGCTTCATCGCGGCGGTGCAGGCGCAGGGGCTTGGCCACCTCCTCGATATCGTGCCGAACCATATGGGCATCAGCTCGGGGAATGCTTTATGGCGCGAGGTGCTGGAGAACGGCCCCAGCGCTCAGGCGGCGCGCTTCTTCGACATCGAGTGGCACCCGGTCAAGGAAGAGCTCACCGACAAGGTGCTGGTGCCGGTGCTGGGCGACCGCTACGGTGCGGTGCTGGAGCGCGGCGAGCTCAAGCTGGTGCTCGCGGCCGGCGCCTTCGAGATCCACTATTTCGCCAACGTCTTTCCGGTCAATCCGCGCTCGGTGGTGCAAATCCTCGGGTATCGAATCGAGCAGCTGGAGCAGAAGCTTGCCGGCGACGTGGCCCTCGATGATTTGAAATCGATCATCACCGCGCTGCAGAACATGCCCACGCGCAGAGAGGTGGACCCGGCCAAGATGGAAGAGCGGCGGCGCGAGAAGGAAGTGGCCAAGCGCCGCGTCGCGCACCACTGCGAGAAGAGCCCCGGCATCCGCGCGCACCTCGAGGAGAACGTGCGGCTCTTCAACGGCACGCCGGGGAAGCCGCGCAGCTTCGATCTGCTCGACAAGCTGCTCGCGGCGCAGGCCTATCGATTGGCGCACTGGCGTGTGTCGTCGGAGGAGATCAATTATCGAAGGTTCTTCGATATCAATTCGCTCGCCGCCATCCGCGTCGAGGACCCGGTGGTGTTCGAGGAGGCGCACCGCGTGCCGCTGCGGCTGCTCGCGGAGGGCAAGGTGACGGGGCTGCGGGTCGATCATCCCGACGGCCTCGCCTATCCGACCGACTACTTCCGGCTGCTGCAGGACGCGCGGATCCTGCAACGCGCGCGCGCGCTGGCGGAGCAGCGCGGCCTCGAATGGGGGCAGCTGGAGCCTTCGGTGCGCGAGGAGCTCGCCGAAGAGCTGCGCGCGCGCGGCCGGGCATCGCCGCTGTTCCGCCCGCTCTTCGTGGTGGCGGAGAAGATCCTCGGCCGCACCGAGGCGCTGCCTTCGAGCTGGGCGGTTTCGGGCACCACCGGCTACGACGCGATGAACGCGATCAACGGCATCTTCGTCGACCGCGCGAGCGAGCAGAAGTTCGAGCGGCTCTATGCGCGCTTCATCGGCGAAGTGGTCGATTTCGACGAGCTCGTTTATCAGAAGAAGAAGCTGATTCTGTATACCGCGCTGGCGAGCGAGATGAACCTGCTCGCGCGGCAGCTCAACCGCATCTCCGAGGGCAATCGCTGGACGCGGGATTTCACGCTCTACTCGCTGCGGGCGGGGTTGATTGAGCTGGTCGCCTGCTTTCCGGTCTATCGCACGTATATCGCCGACGATGGCCGGGTGGACGAGCGCGATCGCCGCTATATCCTGCAGGCGGTCGCGTGCGCCAAGCGGCGCAACCCGGCGGAGAACGCGTCCATCTATGATTTCATCGCCGACATCCTGCTGCAGAAGTTCGGCGCCTACGTCGCGGAGAGCGAGCGGCCGGCGCAGAAGGCGTTCGCGGTCAAGCTGCAGCAGGTATTAGGCCCGGTGATGGCAAAGGGCGTGGAGGATACGACCTTCTATGTCTACAACCGGCTGATTTCCCTGAACGAGGTGGGCGGAGAGCCGCGCCACTTCGGCTCGACGGTGGCCTCGCTGCACGAGCAGAACGCCCTGCGCGCGCGCGAGTGGCCGCGGTCGCTGGTGGCCACCGCCACGCACGACACCAAGCGCGGCGAGGACGCGCGGGCGCGCATCGATGCGCTCTCCGAGCTGCCGGACGAGTTCCGCAAGATGCTGGCGGTGTTCGCGCGCCGGACCGAGGGGCTGCGCGGCGATGTCGATGGACGGCTCGCGCCCGATCGCAACGAGCAGATGCTGCTGCTGCAGACATTGCTCGGCGTCTGGCCGTGCGCGGCAGGGCGGCCGGGTCAACCGGAATTGGAGTCGCTGCGCGATCGCGTGCAGCAATACCTCTTCAAGGCGGCGAAGGAGGCAAAGGTCAATACCAGCTGGATCCAGGAGGACCAGCGCTGGGAGGAGGCGCTGCGCGCCTTCGTGACCAGCCTGTTCGCGCTCCCGGAGAGGCACAAGCTGTGGGCGGCCTTCCTGCCGTTCGCGAGGCGGGTGGGCGAGATCGGGCTGCACAACTCGCTCTCGCAGCTGGTGCTCAAGCTGGCAATGCCGGGCGTGCCGGACATCTACCAGGGCTGCGAGCTGTGGGACTTATCGCTGGTCGATCCCGACAACCGGCGGCCGGTGGACTTCGCCGCGCGGCGGGGGATGCTGGCGGAGATGCGCGCCTCTTCGCTCGCGCCCGCGCAGCTCGCGCGATCTCTGTACGAGCGCTGGGAAGACGGCCGCATCAAGCTGTTCGTCACCCAGGCCGGGCTGCTCGCGCGCAAGCGGCTGGCGCAATTGTTCGGCGAGGGCGGATATACGCCGCTGCAGCCCGAGGGGCCGCGCGCCGCGAACATCTGCGCTTTCGCGCGGACAGGCACCGACGGCAGGGTGGCCATCGCGGTGGTCCCACGCCTGGTGGCCGGGCTGCTCGACGGCCCGCGATTGGATCCGGATTCATTTGCCGGAACCAGGATTCAGCTTCCGAATCCGGCTGCACCGTCTGGCTCGAGTGTAAGGCTGCGCGACGCTTTCACCGGCGAGGAGCGGCAGGTGCGCGAGGGCTCGCTCGCCTGCGACGAGCTGTTCTCGACCCTGCCGGTCGCGCTGCTGGTGAACGGATAGCGGCGCTCGGGTTAACGAATCGCGCGCGCCGCGTGTTGTACCCGTATGCGACGAGCCCTTCTGCTCTTGAGCCTCCCGATCTCCCTGGCCGCAGCCTTCCCCGCGCGCGCAGAGGTGACCGTCAGCGCGGGCATCACCGTCGGCGGACCGGTCGAGGTCGCGACCTTTCACGAGCGCCTCGGGGCGTACGGCCGCTGGACAACCGTCGAAGGCTACGGCCAGGCCTGGGTGCCAGGCTCGGTGCGCGCTGGCTGGCGCCCCTACTCCGACGGCCGCTGGGTCTTGACCGAGTACGGCTGGACCTACGTGTCCGACGATCCGTGGGGCTGGGCCGCGTACCACTACGGCAACTGGGTTCTCGCCGGCGGCTCAGGCTGGGTCTGGGTCCCCGGCCGCGTCTGGGCGCCGGCCTGGGTGACCTGGCGCTACGGCGGCGGCTATGCCGCTTGGGCTCCGGCGCCGCCGTTCGGATATCGCGTCCGCGTCGTCGAAACCAACTCCCCGGGCTGGGTCGTCGTGCAGGAGGCGCACTTCACGCAGCCGATCGCGACCGTCGCCATCAGCGCCAATCTCTCGGCAGGATATGTCGCCCGCGCGCAGCCGCTCGCCGGCCCGGTCGCGGTGGCGGGCGGCGTCGCAGTGAATCCGGGCCCGCACCCGCAGGCAGTGGCGGCGGCGGTCGGGAGCTCGGTGCAGCCGGTCTCGGCTCACGCCGTGGTGAGCGGAGGAACGCGCTCGATCGCCACCGCCGCGCGCGCTCCGGCGGCGCCGGCTCCAGTCGCCCAGGCGATGCAGAACCATTGGAACCAGCCCGCCGCGTCGGGCGGCCACGCGCTGACCGCAGCGCAGCGGGCGAACACGCCAGCCGCTCCGCGAGCGACGCAGGCAGCGAGCTCGACGGCCCAGCGCGCGGCCCAGCGCAATCAGCGTCAGCAGCAGCGTCAGGCCATCAACCACTCCCAGCAGCCCGCTCTGGCCGGCGGCTCGCATCCCAAGGGCGGCAAGGGCCGCCGCCGCTGAGGCGCCGGAAGGCCATCAATCGAGCCCTACTGTCCGCAGGCCGTCCCGCGAACCTGCGGGACGCGTCCGCGGTATTCAACCGCTCCAACTGATCGAGTATGAACGCGATGTCGGCGGTCCACGCCGTCAGCAGTTTGTTCACACAACGGGCCTGCTCCGGGCCGGAACAGAGTTCCGGGTTGTTTTCCGGCGTCCTTCTCCTCACCCGGCCGTCCGGGAAAACGACGACGCTCGTGCGATAGGGGGCATCGAAGCCCACCACGACGTAACCGTGACTGGCCAGATCCTCGGCGAGTGTCGTGTAATTCGTCACCTCGGCAGAAGCCCCCGCTCTCATGATCACGACCGGGTACGATCGCTGCTGCGATGAGACATCGGCGTTACGAATACTGTGCGCGTGGACCCGCGACAGATCTCGCGTCAGAAGTTTGCTGATCACCGCGCCGCGAGCGCGTTCGACCTCCATTCGCATTGGAGCCGGCAGATAGTCGTCCTTCAGCGCAGCGGATTGCCCGGCCTCCGCAGGGTACCAGATCCAGACGACGAGCTCACGCCTGGTTCCCGGAACCGGCGCGAGCGTCTCCGAGTGCCCAGCGTCGGCCCAGGCATCGGTTGCACGGCCAATCGCAAATGGCCCGGTGGGTGTCGGGAGACTGATCTCGGTCCTGTGCTCCAGCCAGAGCGACCCAAGCAACGCCCCGCGATCAAAGAAAAACGAGACCTGGGATGGTCAGGGTTGGAAGGCGCGGAGGCGGGCAGCGAGCTGTGGGAGGCCTTCGCTGGAGGTCACGATATTGAGCGGAGTGAGCTCGCGTTCCAGACGGGTGACGCGGTCGATATCGTCCAAATCAGCAAATAAGAGTGCGGGCAAGGCGACGCCGCGCGAGCGGAGTGCGCGGAGGATCAATATCCCTTGCACCTCGGCGAGCGCGTCGGGGGAATGCGAGCCGAGAGCATCGACGAGCAATTCGCGCGGGGTGCGGCGGAAGTCCTGATCGAGCAGGAGCGCTGCGGCGCCGGGGGCGAGCGCGAGCGCCTCTGCGAAATGACCGGCGCGGATGAACTCGAAGCCCGGCACGAAGCGGCGGAAGCGCTCGATGTACTCGAAGCCGTCCTCGCAGACGACGATGGTAGCCGCGAACTTCATGCCGATGGCGCCGGAAAGCAGGCGCCGACGGCCTTGCGCCAGGGAGGATCTTCGGAGCGCACGATCAGGTGGCCGTGCCACTCGCGGGTCAGGTCGCGGACGATGGCGAGGCCGCGGCCGCTCTCGCGCGACTCGATGGCGTCCAGAGAAATTCCGCCCGCTGCCGAGTCGCCTACCAGCAGGACATGCAGGTCGCGGCCGGCGGCGTCGCGTTCGCGGGCGAGGCGGACGATGACGCGGCCGTCGGGCGCCGCCGCTGCCTGCGCGTTGCGCAAGAGGTTGGCGAAAATGGTCGAGAGCGCTGCCTGCTCGACGGGGAACTCGACCTCCATGCCCTGCAGCAGGATCGACGGCGAGGTCCAGAAGGCGCCGCCCTGCCGCACCTCGGCCTCGACCGCGTGGATCCAGGCGGCCACGGCGGCTGCGTCCAGGCGCGTACGGGGCCCGAGGCGCAGCAGCGCGGCCATGCGCTGCGCGTGCACGGTGCGGATGCGCAAGTCCAGCGCCGGCAGGTCGTTCGCGCGCGGGTCTGTCGCAGTCGTAGCGCTCGACGCCGGGTCCGCTTGCTGGCCGTCGCGCAGCAGCGCTTCGGCGCGCTCGAGGTCGCGTACCAGCGGCCCGAACGACGGCTCGCGCGAGAGGCGCCGCATCGCGATGCCCTGCGCCCGCGCCGCCGCGCGCAGCCGCTCGTAGGTGCGCGCCACCACCTGCGAGGCAGGCTCGGGCTCGAGCAGGGCGCGCGCCACCTCGGTCCGATTCTCGCTCGCGAGGCCGAGCACGCTCGCGCGGTGCTTGATCACGTCGTGCCGCACCTCGGCGACGGAGCGCAGCAGCGTGGGGAAGAGCGACGGCGCGCGCGCGAGCGCGGACTCGACCGTGGCGCCGGCCCAGAGCAGCCAGGCGCCGAGCAGCGCGGCAGCGAACACCAGGAGGGCCAGCGCGAGATTGCGCCGCTGCCGCTGCTCGGCGGCGATGGACGAGCTGCGCTCGAGCGACGCCTTCGCTGCGCGCGCGTCGCCGATGAACGGGTCGCCTTCGGGCGCGGTGGCGAGGAAGCGATCGATGTGCGAGAGCGACGGCTCGAGCCGCGCCAGCGCCCACTCGGCGTCGGGGATGCCGCGCGCCGCTCCCGCCTTCAGCTCCGGGATCAGCGCGGGCGACGGCGCGCGGGCCGCCACGCGCGCAAGCCGCTGCAGCGCTTCCTGGGCGGCGCCGCCGGCAGCCGGTGCAGGCGTGGATAGCCGGAGGCCGGCCTGGGCTTCTCCTCCGCGCGCCGCGAGCTGGTAACAGAGCGCCGCGGCGGCCAGGTCGCCGGCGAACTCGTGGACCTCGCCGAGCGCGAGCAGCCGTCGCGCGGGAACACCGGGAACGCAGCGGCCGCCCAGCGCGGCGAGCGCAGCCTCGGGCCGGTCGTCGGCGAGCTCCAGGCGCGCCTGGATATCCGCCGAATCAACCCGCGGACCCGGCAGCAGCTGCGCCCGCAGCGCGCGGGCGTCGTCGAGGTGCGGCGGTCGCGGCGCGCTGGCGACGTAGGCAACCAGATCGGCGAGCACGCCGTCGCGATCGCCCTGCTCGGCGCGCAGCCGCGCGCGCTCGAACCGCGCCTCGGACGCGCCCAGCTCGACCGCGCGATCGACCCAGGGTTGCACCAGCGCCGCGGGCGCCCCGGCGCGACGGACCTGCGCGGCAAGCTCGAGCAGGCCCGGCCCGTCGTCGTGCAGCGCCTGCACGGTGGCCTCGGGCACGGCGGACACAATCGGGTAGAGCGCCGCCGCGGCCTCGACGAATCCGGGCGAGAGCTGCAGCGCGCGCAAGAGATCGCCGCGCGCGAGCTCGGGCTCGAGCCGCCACTCCTGCGCCTGCTGGTAGAGCGCGAGCGCCTCGGGCGAGGGCACCCGCGAGGGCTGCACCGCCGTGCCGGCCGCGAGCGGCGCTGCGGCCGCCTGGGCGCGCGCGAGCTGCTCGAGGCGCTGCGCCTCCTCCGAGGGCGACGGCCCCGCCCGCCGCAAAAACACCAGCGCGTCCTTGGCGCGCCCTCGTCGCAGCGCCACCCGCGCGCGCAGGAGCCACAGCTCGGTCCACGACGGCTCGAGCGCGAGCGCTTGCCGCAGCGCTTCGTCGGCGCGGTCCGCCTCCAGGAGCCCGCCGTGGACCGCGAGGATCTCGCCCAGCCGTCGCCACGCGGCCGCGTGCGACGGGGCCAGCTGCGTCAGCACGCCCAGCTCGCGTGCCGCCTCGTCGATGCGCCCCACCGACTCCAGCGACCGCGCCCGCAGCCACCGCGCTGCCTGCCAGGCCGGCTGCTGCGCGGAGAGTTTGTCGGCCACGGGGAGCGCGAGCGCCGGCGCCAACCGCTCGGCGCGCGCGAGCTCGGCCAGCAGCTCCTGCGGCACCGCGGGCTCGGGCCAGTCCTCGGTCGCGCGGGCGCGCTCGTCCTGCGCGATGCGGCCCTCGAGCTCGCGGATGCGGCGCTCGTCGTCGGCCGTGAGGTTCAACTCGCGCAGCCAGAGGAGCCGCTGGCGCGCCTGCGCCGTGCGGCCCACCGCCCGCTCGAAGTCGGCGATGCGCACCGAGAGGTTGGCGATGCTCTTCGGCGGCGTCTGCGCGAGCCCTTGCGCGAGGAAAGCGAGCGTCGAGTCGGCTCGCTCCCAGCGGTCGGGCGCCCAACTCAGCAGCTCCGCGAGATTCGCCCAGGCGTAAAACCGCGCAGGCTGCAGCGCGATGGCGCGGCGGTAGAGCCGCTCGGCGTCGGCGGCGCGGCCCAGGCGCGCATAGGCGAAGCCCAAATCGTTCGCGAAGGCGGCGTTGCGTGGATCGCGCGCGAGCTGCTTTTCGAGGACCGCCGCTGCCTCCGCCGTCCTGCCCTGGCGCAGGAGCTGGGCGCCCGAGGGCACGGGAGCGGCGAGCAGCAAGAGCAGCAGGATCACGCGCTGCCCCGAAGGACGCGCAGCCGCAGCCCGAGCTGGTTCATGCGCAGGTGGACCTTGCGGCGATTGGCGCCCGGCCCGAACAGCTCCGCCGCCATGCGGTCGAGGTCGCCGTCGAGCCCGGTGAAGAGCGCCATCAGATATTGCCTCTCCACGTCAGCGGAGATGTCGGCGAAGCTCTGGCCCGGCTTGAGTGAGATCTCCACCCGCCGTTCGCCCTCGAGGCGTCGCTCGCTCGCCGGAGGCCGCGCGAGCATCACCTTTGCCGGCGGCCGGCCGAGCAGCTGATCCAGCAGCGCGTCCGGCACCGCCAGCACCGCCGGCGCGCGCTCGCTCTGGACCTCGGGCGCATCCAGATGCTGCACCAGCGCGAAGACGAGCGCGTTGATCGCGAGCAGCTTGAGCTCGCGATGGTTGCCGGGCCAATGATGCGCCTGCAGCCGCGAAAGCGCAGCGCTGCTGACGAAGACCGAGAAGGCGTCACGCCGCGCCCCGCGCGCAGCCGGCTTCCCGAAGGTCACCGTGGAGGCGGCCTCGACGAAGTCGTCGGGCGTGGGAAAGCGCGCGAGGTAGGCGCGCACCAGCGGCCGGAGCGATTCGGACCGCAACGCCTCCAGCAGCGCGAAGCGGATCAGCTCGGATAAATCCATCCGGCGCTCGCGCAGCGGCGGCACGCGCAAGCGCGTCGCTGGATTGAGCCGCATGTAGAGGTCCTGCCGGAAGCGCCCCTCGCGCACCAGCACCTCGAGGTCGAGGTTGGTCGCCGCGACCAGCTTGGGCGCTGCGGGCCGGGGCTTCGAATCGCCCAGCCGCGTCACCGTCCCGCGCTCGAGCACGAGCAACAGCTGCCGCTGCAGGTCCAGCTCGAGGTTCGCGATCTCGTCGAGGAAGAGCGTGCCCCCGTGCGCCTGCTCGAAGACGCCTGCATGGTCCTCGATGGCGCCGGTGTAAGAGCCGCGTCGCGAGCCGAAGAGGTGCGACGGCAAGAGCGGCGCCGGCACCGTCGAGAGATCGGTGACGATGAGAGGTCCCTTCGCGCCCGAGCGCGGGTGCAGCACGTGCTCGGCGAGGAAGCTCTTTCCGGTGCCGGTCTCGCCCTGGATGAGCACCGGCAGCGGGCTGCGCGACAGCACCGAGAGCTTCTGCCGCAGCTCCGCCATGCCCGGCGCGCGGCCCCAGAAGACGTTGCCCTCCTGCGCCGCGTGCTCCGCGCCCAGCGCCCGCGCGATCTCGCCGGCGAGCGTGCGGCTGTCGACGATGTCGTTCTCGCAGAAGTGGACCAGCGGGTCCGCGCTCGCGTCCGCGTCGGGCACGCCGTCGGTGGTGGTGAGCATCACGATCGGCAAGCGCGGGTAATCGCGGCGCAGGCGCTCGAGGATGAAGAGGCCTTGCCGGCGCCGCACCGTCTCCAGCTTGAGGTTCGTCTTGTCCTCGGGCAGCAGCCGGTCCGCCGGCAGCGCGAAGTGCAGGTCGAGCACCACCAGATCCGGCAGTGCGCCTTCGCGCGACAGAGCCTCCGCCGCCTCGGCGTAGTCGTGCGCGCACTTGAGCGGGCAGCCGCGGTCGCGCTCCTCGCACACCTGGCAGGGGATGCTCTTTCCGCAGCGCGTGAGGTAGTCGAACTGCGGCAGGTGCCGATGGCACAGCTCGATGGTCTGGTCGCGGTCGTCGATGACGAGCAGTCGGGGCAAGCTAGGTCTCCACGGAATCCGCCAGCTTTTGGAACGCCGGCTCGAGGGCGAGGATCTTTTCCAGCGGGGCCGGCCAGGGCTCTTGCAAGCCCGCGACCGCATCGCGCAGCGCGCGCTCAAAGGCAACGGTGGGGGCGGGCGCGTCGCGCTTGAGGATCTCCCAGAGTCCCAGCGCATCGACCCGCCGGCCCTCGGGGTCGGTGAGCTGCGCGACCGCCCGCCGGAGCAAGTCCAGGTCCCGCGTCCCGGAGTCGCGCTGGTCGCGCGCCGCCCAGGCCAGGCGCTTCACCAGGTCGTGCCGCAGCCTCTGCAGCCAGGGGTGCATCTCTCCATTCTATAGAATTCGCCGCGGATCTCGAAGCCGGACCCGGCTCGAGGCTCGGCGGGCCTCGCTCCTCACCGTCGGCGCGGCCCGAACCCGGACGCCTCCCGCAGCAACGGCACGGCGCGTGAAAAGGAGAGAGGGCAAGGAGGGCCACCCCCGTGAGCCACTTGCAGAGATTCGCTTCCGTCGTCCGCGCGGCCTGCGCTGCGTTCCTCGTCCTCGTCGTCGAGCTCTTCTCCGTCCCCTGGCGCCGCGTCGGCATCGGCCTCTCGCTCATCGGCGTCGCGCTCTTCTTCAACCCCCCGCTGCGCAGCGTCCTGCCCGGCGAGGTTGGCGTCCGCGTCAACCGGCTCACCGGCGCTCTTGCCATCGAGCCGGAGGGGCCGGTGGTGGTCGCGCCCTTCCTCCACGAGCTGCGCGTCTACTCGCTGCGCGACCAGGTGTACCGCCCCACACGCAGCATGAAGGCCGGCGGCGAGGCGCCGTTCCAGTCGATCGAGGGGCTCTCGCTCGGCATGGAGGTCACGGTCCGCTACGCGCTCGACCCTGCGCGTATCCCGAGCGTCGCACGCAGGCTGCCGCAGGAGGTGGGCCGCGACCTGATCGAGCCAGTGGTGGACGGCGTGCTCTACCGCACGCTGGCGAAGTACACGGTCAAAGAGATCTTCAGCGACAAGCGTGCGGAGTTGCAGCAGTCGGTGAGCGCCGAGCTGTCGTTGGCGCTGGCGCAGGACGGCGTGCTGGTGCGGGCGGTCTTCCTCGGCAACGTGGACCTGCCGGCGCAATATCGGCAGGGCATGGAGGGGATGCTCGTCGAGGAGCTCGCCTCGCAGAAGATGCGCTTCACGCTCGAGCTCAAGGAGAAGGAGCTCAAGCAGACCGAGCTTACCGGCGAGGCGAAGAAGATCGAGCGCGAGAAGGCGGCCGAGGCGTCCGCGTCCGAAGAGGTGATCGCCGCCAAGGGAAAGGCCGAGGCGATGAAGCATGTGCTGCCGTTCAAGCAGAAGGAGATCGAGCAGCGCAAGCTGGAGGCGCTGGCGCGCAAGCAGACGCGGGTCAGGGACGCCGAGGCGGACGCGGAGGCGCGCAAGATCGAGAGCGTGGCCGAGGCCAACGCGCGGCGCACGCTGGCGGACGCAGACGCGTACCGCATGGACGTCACCAGCAAGGCGCACACCGACGAGCTGGCGCGCGAGTCCACGCTGATCGCCGCGAACCCGCTGCTGATCCAGAAGGCCTTCGCCGACAAGCTGTCCGACAAGATCCAGGTGGTGATCGCGGCGCCCGGCAGCGACGGCTTCTTTGGCGCGAACCTGCTGCCCGGGATGAAGAAATGATCGCGCTCATGGCAGCGGCGGCGGCGGTGGTGGCTGCGGCCGCGCAGCCTCGCGCGGCGCCGGCGGACCCTCGGGTTGCGGTGGACCCTCGCGTCGCGCTGGTGGCGGACGATCGCGTGGCGCTGCGGGCGGCGCCGCGCGACACGGCAGCGGCGCAGGCGCTCCTGTCGCGCGGCGACTGGCTCGAGGTGCGCGGCGAGGTGCCCGGCTATCTCAAGGTCTACGATCACCGTCGCGAGCGTCCCGGCTACGTGCGCGCGGCGGCGGTGCGGCTCGCACCAGAGGATCCCGCGGAGCTGCGCGCCATCGTCCGCTTCCTGCGCGGCTCGGTGGGCCCCGAGTCGCTGGGCATCGCCTACGCGGCGTTGGCGCTCCGCGACGGACCCTCGCCCGAGGTATACGCGGCCATCGGCGAGATGGCCTCACGCATCGCCGCGCGCGCCGACTCGCACCGCGAGGTGGCCGAGGCGGCCGGCGTGAAGTTCGTCGATGTCGAGCGCGAGGGCCGCGTGATCACCTGCTACGACGGCGACGCCTTCCGCCGCGTGCTGTCGCTGCCCGGCGCGGCCGACCCGGACCGCGCGCGCGCGGCGCTGGCGCTCACCGCCGCCGACTGCGTCGATCCGGAGGCGCCCCCTTCCGCGGCGAAGCTCTGGAACGAGTGGCGGCTGGAGGCGCTCGACCGCGTGCAGGCAGCACCCGCGCAGCTGCTGGCGCGGCTGCGGCTCCGGCGCGTCGAGGCGCTGGGCGCGCTCGCCTACGACGAGGCGCGCGCGGGCGATCCGGTCAAGGCGGCCGAACGCGCCGAACGCGCGCTGCGCGAGCTGCAGCTGGTGGATCGCGCCACGCTGGCCGAGGAAGAGCTGCCGCTCTACGCGACCGCGGCGCTGCAGCTCGCGGCCGTGCGCTGGGCAACGGAGCAGCCCGACTCGCCGCCGCAGGGCGTCGCGCACCTCGAGCTGCGTCGCTCGCCCGCGGCTCGGGAGAAGCCGGGCCAGACCTGCCTGCGCGTGGTGGCGGACGGCACGGGACAGACCGAGCGCTGCACCTGGGGCCACGTCTGGGAGAGCTCGCTGCGGCGCACGCCCGGCGCGCTGACGGCGGCGGTGCAGCTCGCGCCCGCCTGGACGGAGCTGTGGATCTTCCACCGTGCCAACCATCGCTGGACCTCCGACGTGGTCCCGCCCGCGTCGTCCGGGCCGGGCGTCGGCACCGCCGAATTGGCCGGCTCGACTCCGGATGGCGCGCGCCTGCTGGTCGCACGCGAAGCGATGGTCCGCGGCCACCTCGAGCGCCATTTCCAACTCTTATCCACGCGCAGCCTTCGTCCTCTCGCGCAATCGAAATTTCCGGTCGCATGGTTCCAACGGCTCTCCTCTGCCTCGTGGCGCGACCGCACGCTGGCGTTGCGATGATTTGATTGCGTTCAATAGATTGATTTCCCCGATCGTTGCTGCTATCGGAACGCTATGGCAATCAATTCATCGCTGCAGTCGATTATCGAGGGTCTGGTCGATCGCATCGCCGACGCAATCGCCGCAAGGTCGCACGCGGGACGCGCGACAACGCCCGGCCGTGCCGCCAAGCCCGTCCGCGCCAGCACGAAGCCGGATGGACGGCGCGCCGGCACGCGCCTCTGCCCGGTCCCCGGCTGCGGAGAGGCGGGCGCCGGGCCGCGCAACCGCTGGTTCTGCCGCGACCATGCGGCGAGCCTGCCGGTGTCCGAGCAGAAGAGGCTGCTGGAGCAGTCCCGGGGGCAGCGCAGCGCCACCGCGCCGGCTGCGGCGCGCCGGGGCGGCCGCCGCTCGGCGCGCAAGCTCGACATGAGCTGCCGCGTCGCCGGCTGCCCCAACCTGTCGCGGGGCCCGCGCTTCGGCTTCATCTGCGACAAGCACCGCAAGGAGCTCTCGAAGGCCGAGCAGAAGGTGGTCCGCGAGAAGTACAACGCGAAGAAGGCCGCTTAGCCAAGCCGCCGCCGCACGTCCACGCTTCTAGCCGCGCAGGGTCACCACGGTGACCCCGTCGCCGCCCTCGTGCGACTCAGCCGAGCGTGATTTCAGGACGTAGGGGCTGCGGCTCAGGTGCTCGCGCAACGCCGCCTTGAGCGCGCCCGAGCCGTGGCCGTGCAGCACCTGCACCGTCTCTTCTCCCGCGCGCAGGTGGCGATCGAGTTCCAGCTCCACCGACCGCAGCGCTTCGTCGACGCGCTGTCCGCGCACGTCCACCAGCGGAATGTTGATCTCGACCGCCGCCGCGCGCGCCGCCTCGCCGCGGCCCAGCTTCTCCGCCTTCGACTTCCGGAAGCCGGGCTGCGCGAGCGCCTTCTTCGCCCCCGAGACCAGCAAAAGATCCTCGAGCAAGACCTTGCTCCGCAGCGCGCCCAACTGCACCGTCGCATGGCCCCCTGAGACCTCGAGCACCACCCCTTCGCTGCCGAGCCGCAGGTGCCGCACGCGCGCTCCCTGCGCGATGGCCGCCGGCGCGTCGGCTGCTTTGGCCGCGGGCACCTGTTCCTCGCGCACCTGCTCGCGCGCCTCCTCCGCTTCGGCCCGCTCGAGCGCGCGCTGCGCTTCGATGGCCTGCGCCATGGCCGGCGCCGCCTGCAGCTGCGCGATCAGCGTCGAGATTTCGGCGCGCTTCTGCGCGAAGTCCGCCACCAGCTCTTTGCGGCCCGCGGCGCGCGTCTCCTTCTCCAGCTCGCGCAGCTGCTCGCGCTCGCGTTGCAGCGCGGCGCGCTCGGCCGCGAGCTCCGCGCGCAGCTCGACCACTTCCGCCCGCGCGCGCACAGCGCCTTGACGCTCCTCGTCCAGCTTCTGCACCGCCTCGCTGATCGTCGAGCCCGCCCCACCCAGGATTTCCCTCGCGCGTGCGCAGAGCCCCTCGCTCAGCCCCACGCGCCGCGCGATGGCGATGGCGGACGACGCGCCCACCTCGCCCATCTTCAGCTGGTAGGTCGGCGCGAGGCGCTCGACGTCGAACCCCACGCTCGCGGGCGCGAAGCGTGGGTCGGTGAGCCCGAGCGCCTTGAGCTCCTCGAGGTGCGTGGTGATCAGCACCTGCGCGCCCTTGCTGACCAGATCCTCCAGCGCCGCCACCGCGAGCGCCGCGCCCTCACGCGGGTCGGTGTCGGCGGCGATCTCGTCGATCAGCACCAGCGTTCCCGGACCCGCCGCCTCGAGGATGTGCCGCAGCGCCGACAGGTGCGCGGTGAAGGTCGACAGATCGCGGGACAGGTCGCCCGCGTCGCCGATGGCCGTATAGACGGTGCGGTAGAGCGGCATCCGCGAGCCTGCGGCGGCCGCGACAGGCAATCCCGCGCGCGCCATCAGCGCGGCCAGCCCCACGGAGGTGATGGTCACCGTCTTGCCGCCAGCGTTGGGGCCGCTGACGATGAGCGCCTGCGCCGGCGCTGGCAGCGCGATGTCGTTCGCCACCACCGCGCCACGGCCGCGCGCCTTGACCTGGAGTGCGAGCAGCGGGTGCCGCGCCTGGCGCAAGTCGAAGCGATCGCCGCCGAGCAGCGGAGCGGTCGCGTCCAGATCGTCGCCGAGGCGTCCCGCCGCGCCCGCCTCGTCGAGCGTGGCGATGGTCTCCACATCCTGCGAGAGTTGCGGCGCGCGCCGGCCCACCGCGCCCGACAGCTCGCCCAGGATGCGCAGCTCCTCCTCGAGAATTCCCGCCTCGGCGATGGTGAGCTGGTTGCCGAGCTCGACCATTTCCTGGGGCTCGACAAAGAGCGTCTGGCCCGAGCCCGACGCGTTGTGCACGATGCCGGGCAGGTGGCTCTTGTGCTCGGCGCGGATGGGCAGCACGTAGCGGTCGCCGCGGACCGAGTAATAGACGTCGCGGAGCATGTCGATGATCTTCTCGTCGCCGAGCATCTCCTCGAGGCGCGCTTTGATGGCGCGATGCAGGCCGCGCGCGCGCTCGCGCAGCTCGGCGAGGAGCGGGCTCGCGGTGTCGAGCAGCTTGCCCGCCGGATCGAAAGCGCGCTCCAGCTCTTGCGCCAGCGGATCCAGCTCGGAGAGCGTCTGCGCCAGCGCGAAGTGGAGCGGCGCGCGGTCGGCCTGCGAGTAACAGAAACGGCGCGCGCTCGCGGCGGCGCGAATGAGCTTCGCGATCTGAAGGAGCTCCTGAGGCTCGAGCGTGCCCTCTCTCGCCGCGCGGCCGAGCGGGCCGCGCACGTCGACCGCGTCGGCCACCGGCAGCTCGCGATCGAAGCGCTTGAGCAGCCGCGCCTCCTCGACGCGCGCGAGCCGTGTGGCTGCGACCGCTTGGTCGTCGCCCGGCAGCAGCGCGCGGCATAGCTCCTTGCCCATCGGCGTGCGCGCGCGCTGGGCCAGCTCGCCGCACAGCGAAGCCCAGCCCAGCTCGTGCAGCGTCTTGTCGTTCACGAGGCCCAGCATTGGGCTGCAGAAAATAGCCCGGCACGTGAGCGACGTCACGGGAGAAGCAGGTCGCTGCTGACACGGATGTCACGGTCTGACGCCGGTGATGTGGGTCACGCCCGCGTCCAACGACCCGTTTTCACTCGGGGAGCATGCCAACAATGGCGTGGGCACGCCGGGTGCTAGGAAGGTGACGTATGGCCCCTGCAACCAACTCAGCCCAAAGCCCCAGCCCGGCAGCAAGCTTCCCGCAGCCCCGGTTGACCCTGGTCGAGGGGCGGGTGGACGATCCGGAGCTCGTCAACCGGGCGTTGCGCGGCGGCGCCCGAGCGCAGGCCGCCGAGGAGGAGCTCTACCGCCGCTACCGCCCTGCCGTGTCGCGGCTCGCCGGCAGCTTCCAGGAGCTCGACGTGGACGAGGCGGAGGACGTGGTGCAGGAGGCGTTCGTCCGCGCCTTCCGCGCCCTCGGCTCGCTCAAGGACCGCGAGCGCTTCGCCGCCTGGCTCTTCACCATTGCGCGCAACCGTGCGCGCAGCTACCTCACCTCGCGCGCCACGCACGTCAAGGCGGCGGAGGACGCCAACCGCCAGGCCGCGCTGCTCGAGGACCATGTGCCCGCGGCCTCGCACCAGCTCGAGCGCGAGGCCGAGCTGCGCGCGGTCCGCGAAGTAATCGACTCGCTGCGCGAAGGTCCCGAGAAGGAGACGGTCCGTCTCTTTTATCTGGAAGGCACGCTGTCGGCGCGCGAGATCGCGATGCGGATGGGCGTGGGCAAGAGCGCGGTCACCATGCGGCTCGAGCGGTTCCGCGCCAAGGTCAAGGCGCAGCTCTGCGAGAAGCTGCAGAGGGCGGGGTAGGCCATGGGACGGCTGACCTGGAGGCAGAGGATGTTCGCCATCGCGGTCGGCGCGCTCCTGGCCGCCGCGCAGGCCGCGAGCCCGGCGCTGGTCCGGACCGCACACGCGGCGCAGGTCCGCTGATGCGCTCGATCGCCTCCGCGTTCGCGCAGATCGCCGCGGCAATCACGCTGGTCTGGTGCGCAGTGCTGGTGGCCTGGTAACGGCCGGTTCCGTTACGCCGCCGGCCCATGCTGGCGGGAGGCCCCAGGCTGGCTATGCCGGATCGACGCGCAGGATCTGTTCGCCGACCAGCAACAGGTCGCCGCTGCTGACCGGCGCCGCGCCGCTGATGCGCACGAAGGTGCCGTTGGCACTGCCGAGATCCTTCACCGCCAGCGCGCCGTCCGCGACGGTGATGAGCGCGTGCTTGCTGGAGACGTAGCCATCCTGCGGGAAGCTCACGTCGCCGGTTCCGCGGCCGACCAGGTTCTCGCCGGTCTTGAGCGGAAAGACGTCGCCGTCGCCGCCTCCTTCGAGCAACTGCACCACGCGCGCGGCGTAGCCCGGGTTGGGGCTGCCGAGGAGCGGTTGGTCAGCGAGCAGCTCGGGCTCGTCGGGCAGCCACTCGATGCGCAAGCGCTGGCGGCCGATGCGCAGCTCGTCCCCGGGGTTGAGCTGGCGCTCCTTGAGCCAGAGGAAGACGCCGTTGGCGGTGCCGCTGTCCTGCACCACGAGCTGCTGGCCGTCGAACTTGAAGACGGCGTGCTGGGGCGCGATGAAGGGATCCTTGTCGAGCTTGACCTCGCCGTCGGAGACCTCGCGGCCGACGCGGGTCTCGTCCTTGACCAGCACGAAGTCCGCCGAGCGGCTGCCGTCGCGCGCGATGGCCGACACACGCGCGCGCGGCCGCGTGGGAGCCGCGGGCTTGACCGGCGCGGAAGCAGCAGGCCGCGTGGCGCCGGGGCCCGGCTTGGGCGGAGGAGGCGGCGCAGGCCGTGGCAGGGTGGGCGGCCGGGTGGAGGCGCCCAGCGGGGGCGGCCGGGGCGCGGGCGCGGCTGGCGCCTTGGCCGGACCCGGCCTGGACGGGGGCGCCGCAGCGGGCGAGGGGCGAGCGGAAGGCGACGCGGTCTTCGAAACCGGAACAGGAGCAGCGGCCTGCGGAGCGTTGGTGGCGCCGAGCGGCGTCCCGCAGCGCGCGCAGAACTTGAACGTCGCCGCGTTCAGCGTCATGCAGTTCGGGCACTGCTTGGGCGGCGCGTTCGATGCCGCGAGCCGGGCCCCGCCGGGCTTTGCGGTGGCCACGGGCTTCTGCATCATCGTGGGAACCTCTTCCTCTTCTTCAAGAGGTGCTCCGCACGACAGGCACGACCCGACTGGGTTCTCGTTCAAGGCGCCGCAACGGGGACAATCCATGGACTCCGCTTGTATATTGCGCGTCGAACGGGGGTCAAGAAGCGCGCTTTTCCCGATTGGTCAAAGCCCGGCACCTGTGCGAATCTTTCCAGGTTGCTCGAAGGTCGAGGATCGAGTCTTGGAAGCCGCAACTTGCCCGCGATGCACGCGAATCCTGCCGCCGGGGGCGACCACGGTGTGCGTCTACTGCGGCACGCCGCTCGCGGTGGCGCCGACTCGCAACCCCAACCTCGGCTTCGGCTTCGCGAAGCGCCCGGCGCAGGACCCGCTGATCGGAAACATCATCGCCGGCCGCTTCCGGATCGATGAGATGATCGGTCAGGGCGGCATGGGCAAGGTGTATCGAGCGCGGCACCTCGCGCTCGACCGGGTCGTCTGCCTCAAGATGCTCAAGCCCGCGCTGCTCGAGGATCCCACGCTGGTGGGCCGCTTCGAGCGCGAGGCGAAGGCGGCGTCGCGGCTCAACCACCCGAACGGCATCTCGGTGCTCGACTTCGGCCGCAACGATCTCGACGGTTCGCTCTACATCGTGATGGAGTATGTGCAGGGCAAGGATCTGCGGCTCGTGCTCCGCGACGAGTGGCCGCTGCCCGAGGCGCGCCTGTGCAACATCATGGCGCAGGTGCTGGCGGCGCTGGCCGAGGCGCACGCGCACAACGTGATTCACCGCGACCTGAAGCCCGAGAACATCATGATCGAGCAGCGGCGCGACCAGGCCGACTTCGTCAAGGTGCTCGACTTCGGCATCGCCAAGATCCTCGACTCCGACGTGCCCGGCCTCACGCGCAACGACGTGGTGTGCGGCACGCCGCAGTACATGGCGCCGGAGCAGGCGACTGGGTCGGCACTCGACCAGCGCTGCGATCTCTACGCGGTCGGCGTCATTCTGTATCAGATGGCCACCGGCCACCTGCCCTTCGACGGGCAGAACTCGATGGAGGTGCTGACCAAGCACGTCAACGAGACGCCCGTGCCGCCGCGGCAACGCCAGCCCGACGCGCCCATCAGCGAAGCGATGGAGGCGCTGATCCTCCGCGCGCTGGAGAAAGATCCGGCGCACCGGCCGCAGACGGCGGAGGAGTTCCGGCTGCTGCTGCAGGCCGTCGCGAAGCAGGTTGTGGCGCAGCCCGGCCCCGCGACCATTCCCGCCGTCGAGCCGGTGAAGAAGCCCGCCGCGCTCGCGCCGCGCAAGCCGTCCCTCGTCACCGTCGCAGCCGGCGTGGCGGCGGTGGTCGCTGCGCTGGTCTCGGTCGCGCTGCTGCGCTCGCGACCGGCCGCGACGCCTGCCCCGGCAGTGCTCGCGGCGACACCCGTGAACGCCGCGCCCCTGCCGCAACGCGACCCGGTCAAGGCGCAGGAGCTTCTGCGCCAGGCCGCCGAGTGGCAGGCCAACAACAACACCGCGGCGGCTCGTGACCTGGTCGAGAAGGCGGTCCTGCTCGATCCCGACAACGCCGAGGCGCACTATCGGCTGGGCGGGCTCTTCCTCGACTCGCAGCCCGACCGCGCGCGCCACGAGTACGAGCTGTCGAAGAAGCTCAACCCGCAGAAGTACGCGGACAACGTCGACATGATCCTGAAGGGCTTGTAACCGGGCCTGTCCCTTCATCCGATCTCGACGCGCAGCTCCTGGTCTCCCACGCGCAGGACGTCTCCGGCCCGCAGCTCTTGCGTCCCCCGCGCGCGGACCCGGAGGAAGACGCCGCTCGGACCCTGCCCCAGATCGATGAGCGAGACCGTACCGTCCTCGCCCAGCCGGAGCTCGGCGTGGCGCGCGCCGAGCAGCGAGTCGGCCGGGAAGTTCATGTCACAGCCCGTCCGGCCGATCGAGATGGTGGGGCCCGACCGGTGGCAGGTCCGTCCGGTTTTGCCGCCGGCGACGACCTCGGTGACGCGGACGGACGGGCCCGGGGGGCGTGGCGCGCCGAGGAACGGCACCTCGCCCTCGTGCGTTTGCGGGAGCTCGCACGGGCCGTCGAAGCGCAGCAAGCGCTCGCCGGCGAAGAAGTGGTCGCCCGGCTCGATCGGGGTTGACTCGCGGACCCGGACGGAGACGCCGTTCGCGCTGCCTTCGTCGCGCAGCACCAGGCGGTCGTCGGCGAACGCGACCGTCGCGGCGTGCGGCGCCACCGACGGATCGTCAGCGAGCTCGATGAGGGCGCCCGCGCCGCCGACGCTGTTCTCGATTCGGCCGAGCAGCAGGGCTGTTCCCGCGGCAGGCCCCTTCTCCAGCACCAGGCTCGCATGGAAGGGAGGCTCCACCTCGGGCAGCGGCTCGACGAGCTCCTCGACAGGTGGTGGCTCCACTTCGGGCAGCGGCTCGACGAGCTCCTCGACGGGTGGCTCCAGCTCGGGCAACGGGTCGGCTAGCTCCTCGACCGGCAGCTCTTCCCAGGTGGCGAAGGGAGCGGCATGCTCCGCGCCGAAGGGCTCCTCGAGCGCCGCCGCCGCTTCGACTGGAGCGACCTCCGCGTGTCGCTCCGATTCGAAAGCGGGCGGTTCCCCAATCCCTGGCTCGTCGTGCGGAACCGCGTGCGGCTCGTCGATGTTCGCGCCCTGCAGCGCCGTCGCGTCGGCGTGGACCGGGCTCACGTCTTGTTGGTGCTGCTCGGCGGCGACCGGCGCCGTCTCGGTGGTGGAATCGAGGCCCTCTGACTGCAAGTCCAGGCCTTCGACGTGAATGGAGGAAGCCTCGTTGCCGGGCGCGGTGGTGTCGGCCCAGTTCCGCGGGAGGGGCTCGATCCGCAGCGGTGCGGCCCGCTTCACCTCTGCCGCCAGTGGCAGGGGCGGCTCAAAGATCTTCTGCCGCGCCTCCACAGCCTTCTGCGGCTCGGCGGCCCTCTGTGGCGGCTGGGCGTGCTGCGGCGGCGGCGCGGCCGATTTCTTCGCGAACGGAGTGCCGCAGTCGAAACAGAATCGTGCCGCGGGCGGATTCCTTTCGCCGCACTCGGGGCAAGCCTTCGGCTCGGGCTCGGACCTCGCGGCGGGCGGAGGGGTTGGCGGCTCCGGCGTGCGCCGCACCGCTCCAGCGACGACGGCCGCCGCACCGACCGCGACACCGGTGGCCGCCCCGATGGCGACGCCCGCCGCGTCGGCAACCATGACCTTGCTCCTCGCCATGAGCGACGGCGCAGGCACCTCGGCAGGAGGCGGCTCGAACCCGTGCGATGGCGTCTTGTCGAGCGGCGGACCCTCTTCGTGCGCGTGCATCTCGTGGTGCACCTGGCCGTGCGCGTGGCCACCGACGCCGTTGCCCGGCGGCGTGGAGAGCCCGGCCTCCGCGGCCTCCTCGGGACTGAGCGTGAACGCCGACAGCTCGTCGGCCACCGACCGCGACCCCTCGGCGGGCGTGTCGTGCGCGGGGGCGCCCTCGTCCTCCGCGGCCAGGTGCGGCGGCGCGAACGGCTGCGCTGGCGTCTTGTCGAGCGGCAGCTCTTCGTCCAGCGCCGGCGTGTGGTGCACCGGCTCATGCTGCGACGGCGCGTCCTCGGGAATGAGCACGTAGCCGCAGCTGCCGCAGCGCCGCGCGCCAGGCTCGTTGTACGACTCGCACCGGCGGCAAACCTCGCCCAGCGAATCGGAGCTGGCGGTCGGCTCGTCGGCCGTGGCCGCCGGCTGCTCATTGGCGTGGGCGGTCGCGGGCGGCTCGTGGTGCGCAGGCTCCAGCTGCGCTTCGGCGGCGAGGTCCTCCTCCGGCTCGTCTCGCAGCGGCCCCCTGCAGCGACGGCAGAGCACTGCCGAGTCGTCGTTCTCCTTCCCGCAGGCCGGACACAAGATCATGGTTGCACGTTCTCTTGAAGAGCTGAGGGAAAGCGAAGGCGGCAGGGCACGGCGCGAGGAGTCTACGGTTCGCCCCGGCGAGGGTCAATGCAGCGACGTTCCTCTGTGAATCTCCGACTGTTGCATTGCGTCGAAAAGCTGCCGGTACGTTTGCCCGGTGCGCGCCCTTCCGCTAGCCTGTGAAGCTTCGATCCTGATGATCCGCCTCAACGACATCCTCGAGAAGGTCAGTGGGTACCACCCGGATGCGGATCTGGACCTGATCAAAAAGGCCTACGTCTACAGCGCCAAGGTCCACCAGGGTCAGATCCGCAAGTCAGGCGAGCCGTACCTCATCCACCCGCTCGAGGTGGCGGGCGTACTCGCCGACCTGAAGCTCGACGAGGCGAGCATCGTCGCCGGCCTGCTCCACGACACCATCGAGGACACGCTCGCCAAGCCCGAGGAGATCAAGGAGCTCTTCGGGCCCGAGATCCTCGACCTCGTCGAAGGCGTGACCAAGCTCGGCACCTTCGGGATGTCGCAGCAGGCGTCGATCGAGGAGAAGCAGGCCGAGAACTTCCGCAAGATGCTGGTGGCGATGGCCAAGGACATCCGGGTCATCCTGGTCAAGCTCGCCGACCGCACGCACAACATGCGGACGCTCGAGCACATGAAGCCGGAGAGCCAGCAGCGCATCGCGCAGGAGACGCTCGACATCTACGCGCCGCTCGCCAACCGGCTCGGGATCCAGTGGATCAAGATCGAGTTGGAAGAGCTGGCGTTCCGCTACCTCAAGCCGGCCGAGTATGCCGAGGTCGAGGCGCAGATCGCGCAGTCGCAGAAGGACCGCGCGAAGTTCATCACCGACGTGGTCTTGCTCTTGAAGGCCAAGCTCAAGGACGCGGGGCTCGAGGCCGAGGTCGAGGGCCGTCCCAAGCATCTCTATTCCATCTGGAAGAAGATGCGGAAGAACGATCTCAACAGCGTCTCGGAGCTCTACGACATCGTCGCTTTCCGCCTGATCCTGAAATCGGTCCCTTCCTGCTATGAAGCGCTGGGATTGATTCACTCGCTCTGGAAGCCGGTGCCGGGGCGATTCAAGGATTACATCGCGATACCGAAGCCAAACATGTATCAATCGCTGCACACCACGGTGATTGGCCCGACCGGCGACCGCATCGAGATTCAAATGCGCACCGAGGAGATGCATCGCATCGCCGAGGAAGGCATCGCCGCGCATTGGGCTTATAAAGAAGGCAAGACGGGTAAGGACGAGCAGAACTTCGCCTGGCTGCGGCAATTGATGGAATGGCAGCAGGATCTGAAAGATCCGCGCGAGTTCCTCGAGACCGTCAAGGTCGATCTCTTCACCGACGAGGTGTTCGTCTTCACGCCCAAGGGCGACGTGCGCTCGCTGCCGCAGGGGTCGACGCCGGTCGATTTCGCCTATGCCATCCACACCGAGGTCGGCGCGCATACCTCGGGCGCGAAGGTGAACGGGAAAATCGTTCCGCTCCGATACAAACTGAAGAATGGCGATTCGGTCGAGATCCTGACCGGCGCCAATGTCCGGCCCAACAAAGACTGGCTCAGCTTCGTCAAGACCTCCCGCGCGCAGGCGCGCATCCGCAATTACATCAAGCAGCAGCAGCGCGAGCGGTCGATCGACATCGGCCGCGACCTGCTCGAGCGCGAGTTCCGCCGCTTCGATCTCAATTACTCGAAGGTCGTGAAATCGAGCGACTTCCTCAAAGCCGCGAACGAGATGGGCCATTCGCGCGCCGACGACCTGGTGAGCGCGGTCGGCTACGGCAAGCTCTCGCCGGCCAACGTGGTGCAGAAGATCCTCCCGCCGGAGAAGCTCGCGGCGAGCGAGAAGAAGGCGGACCCGCCGCCGCCGGAGGCGGGCAACCGCCTCACCGAGTTGTTCCGGCGGGTAGCGCAGCGCACGCGCACCACCGGCGGCGTGCGCATCGGCAACATCGACGACGTGCTGGTGCGCTATGGCAAGTGCTGCGGGCCGGTGCCGGGCGACGCCATCACCGGCTTCATCACCCGCGGCCGCGGCGTCACCGTGCACACGCGCGCCTGCAAGAAGGGGATGGAGACCGATCCGGAGCGGCGGGTGGACGTCGCCTGGGACGTGCACGGCGAGTTCAAGCGGGTGGTCAACCTGCGCGTGAAGAGCGACGACCGTACGGGACTGCTGGCAAAGCTGTCGGAGACCTTCGCCGCGGTGGGCGTCAACATCGTCGAGGCGACCGCGCGCCGGAACGGCGACAAGGGGGCCATCTCCACTTTCGAGATCGAGATCGGCGACGTCAAACAACTCAATGACGTGCTGCGCGCCATCGAGCAGATCCCCGGCGTGCACACGGTGGAGCGGATATGAAAAAGGCAATCATTCTCTTCTTCGCCCTCGCGGGCTGTGCACACGCCATCAAGAACGTCTCCGACTGCGATCGGGTGGACGGGCTCAAACGCCTCGAGTGCGGCGCCTGCACGGTGCAGAACAAGGCCGATGGATATCTCGGCGAATATGAGTATCGACCGGACAACAACGCCGGCGATCGCTGCGTTCGCCTGAAGTGACCCTGAGCGCTGCCGCCCGGACACGGTGCAGCGCTTGACCTTCATGCCACGCGCGCGCATACCCGCGCGCCATGGGAAACCAGACTTCGCGGCAGGTCATCCACACCGACAGCGCGCCCAGGGCGATCGGCCCCTACTCGCAGGCCATCGTCGCGGGCAACCTCGTCTTCACCAGCGGGCAGATCCCGCTCGATCCCAAGACGCAGCAGCTGATCGAGGGCGACATCCGCGCGCAGACCGAGCGCGTGATGGAGAACCTCGCCGCCGTGCTGCAGGCGGCGGGCGTCAGCTTCGCCGAGGTGGTCAAGGCGAGCATCTTCGTCACCGACCTCGCCGATTTCGCCGCCGTGAACGAGGTCTACGGGAAGCGCTTTCCCCGCAACCCGCCGGCGCGCTCGACCGTGCAGGTGGCGGCGCTGCCCAGGGGCGCGCGTGTCGAGATCGATCTGGTCGCAATCAAGGGCTGAAAGGCGAGGCCCGGCGGTCTTGAGCTTCTGAAAGGTGGGTTCAGTGCAGCAGCGCGCCGGTGAACTCGGCGTCGTCGGGCAGCGGCCTGCGGCCCGCCATGCCGCTGTCGAGGTCGTGGTAGTGCTCGATGCGCCTCTCGCCGTAGCGCCAGCAGAGGAACACGGTGCGACCGCGCAGCTTGGTGCGAAAGTCCACCAGGCCGTCGGCCGCCTTCACCTCGACGCCCAGCTCCGAGACCTCGCGCAGGATGCCGCGCAGCTCGTCGAGGATGGCCACCGCGATCCGCTGCAGCCGCTGCACCTCCGGCGTGGCAGAAAGGTCCACCTGGACCTCGGGCTTGTTCATCGGGTAGCCGGCTCTCGAGAGCTGCCCCTGGACCTCGCCGAGCTTGTCGCGCAGCGTTCGCGCGTGCTCGAACTGCGCCTGCAGCGTGCCGACCAGCGCGTTGGCCTGGCTGAGCGAAAAGAGCCGCGTCTGGAAGGAGCCATCCACGCTCGCACCGTACATCAGCGCCGCGCGAGATCAAGCGCCCCGACCATGCTAGCTTCCGCGCGATGCCGGCGCTGCGCGACCTGACGGCCGACGAGCGAGCCGCCTATTTCCAGGGAGTGCAGCCCATCTGGGGCGGCGGGCTGGATGAGGCGCGCTTCGTCGCCTTTCAGCGCCGGCTGGCCGATTCGCCCGAGGCGCAGGATCGCTACCGGCTCCTCGGACTCTTCGAGGGCGGCAGCTTTCTCTCGGCGATGAAAGCCTACGAGCTGCAGGGCAGGTTCGCGGGGCGCCCGCTGCAGTTGCTCGGAATCGGCGCGGTCTTCACCCCGCCTCATTTGCGCCGGCGCGGGTCGGCGGCCGCGATGCTGTCGCTCGCGATGGACGACTATGCGCAGCGCGGCTGCGCGGCGGCGGTGCTCTTTTCGGACATCGACGCTGGCTACTACGAGCGGCTCGGCTTCCGCATGCTCGAGAGCCGCGAGTGCCTGGTCGAGTCCGGCGCGCTGCCGCGGCCTGGAGGCGGCTTCCGCGCGGCCGGCCCCGGAGAGGAGGGCGAGGTCGCGGCGCTGCTTGCGCGCGGGCGCGACGGCAGCGATCGCCTGACGCTGTCGCGCGATGGCTGGACGCTCCGGCTGCAGCTGCGAAGGCTTCGTGAGCTGGCGCGGGCGCGCGCCGTCGGCGAGCCGGAGTGGGGCATCCGTGTCGAGGGCCGTGGCGGGGAGGCGGTGGCGGCGGTGCGGCTCGGCCGCGACACGCTCGACCTGCTCGACGCCGCCTGGACAAGCGAGACGGCGCGAGGAAAACTTTTGGGCGCGCTGCGGGATTGCATGGCCCGGTCCGGTCGCGGCCGGCTGCGGCTCTGGCCTGCGCACCAGCTGCGCGGGCTCTTTGCATCGGTTGCGCGGAGCCAGGCCATCGCGATGGTGGCGCCGCTGCGCGAGGGCTTCGCAGTCCCCGAGCGCGGCGCCAGCGCCGAGCTCGCGCTGCTCGATCATATCTAGGCGAACAGGAGCCTCAAATAAAAGCCCGGCCGCATGAGCTGCTTTGCGGCCTGCGGGTCGCCCATCATCTGCACCACCGTGTCGCGCACCTTTGGCCGGGTCGCCTTCTTCATGATCCACCTCAAGAGCCGCCTGTGGCGCGCGAGGCGCTGCAGCTTGTACGCGGTGTCGAGCTCGTCCCCCAGCTCGGCCCAGACCTGCTTCTCGTAGGTGAGCAGCGAAGCCCCGCTGCGCAGCGCGGCCACCGCGCAGCCGGCCGCGAGCTTCGCGCTGTGCATCGCGTTGGAGATGCCTTCGCCGCTGAAGGGATCGATCAGCGACGCCGCGTCTCCGACCAGCATCCAGCCGTCACCGGCCAGCGGGCGCCGCTCGCTGCCGCAGGGGAGCTGCCAGCCCTTGAAGCTGCCTGGCTCCTCGGTGGCGCCCGCGAAGCGCTCGCGAAAGCGCGGATGGTTCGCGATTAGATCATAGGTCGTGCGGCGCAAATTGATCTTCGGGCCGCTGCCGCGTCCCTGGAGCTCCGTCTCGACCATGCCCGCGCCCACGTTGGCCTCGCCGTTGCCGACCGGGAAGATCCAGAAGTAGCCCGGCAAGAGCTCGTCGAGGAAGTGGATTTCCATCGACGTCCCCAGGTCGCGCACGCCCTTGAAGTAGATGCGGAACGCGCCGATCCAGTGGTCGTGGTGCTTGTCGCGGAAGTCGTAGGCCTGGACCTTCTCTGCGACGCAGCTCAACGCGCCGTCGGCGCCGATGACGATCGACGCCTCAAAGCGTTTCTCGACGCCGCCCACCGTCCCCACCACGCCCGCGACGCGGCCGCCCTCGCGTACCAGATCGGTCATTGAAAAGCCCTCGACCGCGGTGACGCTGGGCTGCGCCTTGGCGTGCTGGAAGAGGACGTTGTCGAACCGCTCCCGGCGGATGAGGTAGGCGAACGCCGGCTCCATCACCTCGCCGCGCCGCTCGAGGAAGGGCAGCGGCAGCGCTTCGCCCTGCAGGCCGACGAAGCTCTGGCTGGCGGCGCGCACGCCGATCTCGCGCTCGACCGCCTCCATCAGCCCGAGCTCGCGGAGGATGCGCACGCTCTTGGTGCAGACCGCGTCGCCGCACGATTTGTCCCGGGGGAAGGTCGCCTTGTCGAGCAGCAGCGTGCGGACGCCTTCGCGCGCGAGATACGCAGCGGCGGTGGCGCCCGCCGGCCCTCCGCCGACAATCGCCACATCATAGCGCTCGGTCATTGCTTCCCCTACGCCTGCCGGCCCGGGCCGGATTCAGGCCAGCTTGCGAGAGACGACCGCCTCGATGCAGGCGCCGGACACGCGCAGCGCGCGCTCGACCGCAGCGGGAGTTTCCCCGCGCGCAAAGGCGAAACCGAGGTAGCTGCTGCCCTCGGGCAGCGCCACCAGCTCTTCGCGCAGGTGTGCGGTGATGACCACGTCCTCGATCAGCGGCACCGCCTTCGCCGCCTCGAGCCCGCGTACCTCCAGCAGCAGGCCCGTCTTGCGGATGGGGAGCATCAGCACGCCGGCGGCACGTTGTTCGCGCGGCGGCGGCGTCGCTTTCAAGCCCAGCGCGTGGCGCAGCACCAGCTCTTCGAGCGTGATGCCGATGCCGAAGCGCAGCGTGCGCCCGCACAGCCCGCCGATCGATCGCGCCGCGACCTCCAGGATGCGGGGCCCGTCGGGCGAGAGCCGCAGCTCGGCGTGCACCGGCCCCTCGCGCAAGCCCAGCGCGCGCGCCGCGGCGGCCACCGCCTCCGCGACGGCCGCCTGCACCGAAGGCTCGTGGCGCGAGGGAGTGATGTAGAGCGTCTCCTCGAAGAAGGGGCCGTCGAGGGGGTCGGGCTTGTCGAAGAGCGCGAGCACGTGCAGCGCGCCAGAGGTCAGCAGGCCCTCGAGCGCGACCTCGGGGCCGGAAATGAAGTCCTCGATCAGCACCCGTTGCAGCGCCGGGTCGCGGCGCACCGTGACCTGCGGCGAGTGCAGGAGCCGGGAGAGGCGTTCGAGGGCGGCCTCCAGCTCCGCAGCGTCATTGGCGCGCATCACCCCGCGGCTGCCCGAGAGGACGAGTGGCTTGACCACGCAGGGGAAGCGCACCTCGCGCGGCGCCTCGGGGACCGTGCCGGGCTCGCCGAGCGGCAGCGTCTGCCAGCGCGGAACCGGAATCCCGGCTGCGCGGAGCCGCGCGCGGCTCTGGTCCTTGTCGCGCGCTGCGCGCACCGCGTCGGGCGGGTTGTGCGGAAGGCCGAGCCGCGCCGCCGCCAGTGCCGCCACCAGCGCGGTCTGATCGTCGACGCCGACCACGGCGAGCGGCTCCTTCGCCGCAACTTCCACGGCGATGCGGGCCGCGGCCGCTTCGGCGTCGCGGAGCTCGACTGCGATCGGCCCTTCGGTCCACTCTTTCGCGAGCGAGCGGCAGCGGTCCGAGACCACCACCACCTCGACGCCGATCTTTTCGGCGGCGGCGAGGAAGTCGTCGGCCCGGTACGAGGTCGTCGGCAGCAGGAGAACCACAGGTCCGGGCACGGCGGGAGCATAACGCGAGCGCCGCGGCCATTCGCGCCGTTGAGCGGCGCTCACGTTCCGGCACGACCCAAAGCAGCGCGGCCGGTGCGGCGGCTCAGCGCGCCTGGAAGAGCTCGGGATGCGCGACTGGCCAGCGCCATCCCCACAGCCTGCTGTAGTGCCACCACTCCTTCGGGTTCACGCGGAAGCCGGCGTCGTGCATCGCGCGCTCGAGCGCGTCGCGATGCGCTCGAGCCGGACCGTCGGGCAGCGGCGCACCGGCGGCGGCCGCGGGACCGAAGGAGTCGAACGCGGTCGGCAGCGAAACCGGGCTCCCCGAGAGGTCCGCGACGGCGACGTCCACCGCGACCCCCCGGGTGTGCAGGCTTCCGCGCGCCGGGTTCGCCACCGCGCCCGCGCGCGGATGCGCCTTCCACAGCTCCTCCTGCACTGCCTGGGGCCGCGTGCAGTCCCACGCGACCAGGCGCAGCCGCTTCGTCGCCAGCGCGTGCGCCGCTGCCGCCAGCCGCTCGGCAACGCTTTTGCGCAAGAGGCACGGCGTGCCGGGCGGGTAGAGCGACCGCCCGACGAGGTTGTGGGGGGAGGCGTAAGCGAGCTCGACGACGAGCCCTGGCACGATGGCGGTCGCATCGACCAGCGGGTCGGCCCGGTCGGCGACCGGCGGGAGGTGCTCGGGGCCATATCCGCCAAATTCTGGAACCGTGGCGGCGCTCGTTACCCGGACTTCGATCGCAGCGACGCCCGTCTCTGGCAAGCCGCGCGCGAAAGCCGCGAGGACGAGCGCGACGACGCCCGCGGTCAAGGCGGCTACTTGAGCCGGCGCAGCGCCCGGATGATCTTGTCCTTCTCCTTGGTGCGCACCGCGGCGCCCGCCTTGGGGGCAGCGGTGCTGGCGCCCTTGCGAGCGGCGAGCTTGCGCACCAGCTCCAGCTCGAGCGCGAGAAGTTCGGCGCGCGCTTCTGGATTCTCCTGCCCGCGCCGGGGCAGCGGATCGCCGCGGCCGAGGCCGACTCCGGTGCGCATCCGCAGCGCTTTCTCTTCGCGGGCGCTGAGCCGCTGGGCGGCGGTGCGGAGCATCTCGCGCACCTCGGTGGCCGTGATCGTGCTCGAGGAGGACTTGTTGCTCATACCTGGTTCACCTCTCCTGGGTCGTCGCGGAGTCGCCATCAACTTACGCCCCCTTCGCCAGAGATCAATTTTTCGAACAGCAGCTGCGGGGCTCGCTTTCCCCTGCCGCCGGGGCGCTTGTCGCAGCGGCATTCAGACACCACGCCTCGAGGACGAGATCAACGTTTCGACCGCCCGAATCGAGCAAGGTACGGATCCAGATCGAGCTTGCGCAGCGCCGAGGCCGACGTCATCGACCGCACCACCCCGAACACCGCCCGCTCGGGAAACGGCCGGTCGTGCATTCCCAGGCACCACTGGTATCCGGCCCACGAGTTGGCGTCGCGGCCGTCGAGCGCGTACCGGTCGTTGAGCAGCGCCATGCGCTGCAAGGCCTCGGCCGCGTCCTTGCTCCAGATGAGCAGATTTTTCCCCCAGAGCATGCGCAGGTAGCCGTGGATGCGGCCCTCCTCGAGCAGCTGCCGCTGCGAGGCGTTCCACACCGGGTCGGGGCTGCGCGCAGCCTCCAGATCTTCCAGCGGCACCAGCTCGCGCGGGTCGTCCGCGTGCCCGGCGAGCGTCTTCTGCGCCCACGGCGGCAGCGCCTCGATCGAGCCGTAGTTGCGCACGCGCGCGCAGAAGTTGAGGGCCAGTTCGCGGCGGACCAGCAGCTCCTCGAGATAGCTCTCCTCGTCCTCTTTGGGCGCGTGCGCCGCCCCGACGGCGAGCGCGATCTCGGTGGCCCCGACGTGGCCGAAGTGCAGGTACGGCGACATCCAGCTCGAGCTGCCCGACGACGGCTCGTTGCGGTTCCCGGCATAGCCGGGCAGCCGGTGCTCGATGAAGTCGCGGAGCCGCGCGAGGCCCGCCGCACGGCCGCCGCGCACGCCCTCGACTGGCGCGGGCAGGGCCGGCACTCCCGAGATGTCCTCCCACGGCGCGCGGAGCGGATCGAAGCCCCAATCGAAGCTCGTGGGTGGCTTCACCCGCGCGGGAACCTTCGGCACGGCCTTGAGCACCACCGCTTTCCACAGCCTGGGCCGCACCGTGCGCGCGCCGACCTGCGCGCTGGGAAAGGTCGAGAGCGGCACCGAGCCGGCCGCGTCCACCGCCTCGACGAGGCACGAGGCGCGCGCCGCCAGCCTGCGCGTCTGGGCCGGATGGATGAAGGTCGGCAGCCAGTCGGTGACCACCAGCGCGGCGCGCGCCGCGAGCGCGTGCAGAACGCCGCGCGGCGTTCGCGGCGTCTGAAGGAAGAAGGCGTAGGCGACGCCCTGCTGCTGGCAATCGCGCGCGTTGCTCTCGGCGCCGTCGAGGACGAAGCGGTGGAAGCGCGCGCAGGCGTGCGGGTAGTCGCGCCGCAGCCCCTCGTAGACGACCAGCGGCTTGCCCAGTTCGTTGGCGCGGCGCTGCGCATGAGCGAAGGCGACGTTCTCGCGGATGCGCCGTTGCCCCTGCAGCCAGAGCAGCACGAACCCGCGCGAGTCGACCACCGGTTGATCGTTCAGCGCCGCGACCCGATCGTGCAGCAGCTCGGTCAGCACCGCGTCCATCACTGTTGTGGTGCGGAGCGGGCGGCCGCGATGCAAGCGATTATGGCGTCCGCGGGCGCGCCTTTTCCTTCTCTGCCGGCGGCGTGGCGGGCTCGTCGTCGGGATTGTCCTCGTCGTCGTCGTCGGCGGCGGCCGGCTCTTCGGTGGAGGCCGCGCCCGGCGTCGCGCCCGGCACCTTGCCGAGGAAGCGCAGCGGGTCCTTCACCGCGTGCGCCGCCGACGGCTCGGCCTCATACTTCGGCTCCTTGAGATTTGGGTCCTTGCCGATGGCCTGCGTCACCAGCACGGAGTGCAGACTCAGCTCGGCGGCGGGACCTGGCTTGCTCTCTCCTTCGACCTTGAACCGCCCCTCGAGATCGCAGCCCAGAGGCGCCGCTGTCTCCGCGTCCACCAGCACCGTTCCCGCTACGGAGATCGGCTCCTGCTTCTGCCACAGCTCCAGCCTTCTCGCGGTGTCGGGGTCGGGCGCGCCGGGCTTGCCTCCCTGCCCGGGATACTCGACCGGCGGCAGATCGCGATCGTCCTTCGGATGCGGCCGCGCGCCGAAGCCGGTCACGGTGAAGCGCAGCACCCGGCGGCCTTCGCTGGTGGTCTCGCCCGCGAGCTTGAGCTTGAGGCCGCGCGCGAGCCGGTCGAACGAGGGCAGCGCCGCCAGCGCCTGCTCGCGGACCTTGGCCGGATCGGTGCGGTCGGTGCGCCGCTTGCGGAACGGGCCGTACAGGCTCTTCACGAACGCCTGCCCGTTCACCCAGAGGATCTCGAAGCCCTGGTTGTGATCGTTCGAGAGGCGAACGGAGTAGTCGCCGTGCGGGCCGTCGGCGAGCGTGGTCTCCTCGGAGAGCGACACCTCGGCGCCGCCGTCGGGGAGGCCGGGGCCGCGGAACCAGGCGAACTGCACGCGCGTCTGGGCGCGGTGGGCCCCAAGGCGCTCGGCCACCTCGGCCTGCGGCATGTGCAGCACGCGGTGCGCGAGCTCGGGGTCGCTCTCGATGCTGCGGCCGTCGAGCTTTTCCTTCGCTTCGGCTGCGGCGCCGACCGGCTCCTCGGGCGAGAAGACGCGCTGCCGGGCGGCCTCGTCTTCGCTGCGCCGCCTGCAGGAGGTGGCGCAGAGCGCGAGCAGGAGCAGCGCGAGGAGTGCAGGGAGGGTTCTCATCGCGGCGCACCTTAACGGCTTGCGGCGCGCGCGCAAGCGTTGCGGAGCGCTTGCGTCGGCTGCGGCTCGCGGACCTTCGCAGCCGATGGCGCAGCGCTCAGTGTCCGGCGGGCGCGGTCGAGGCGGCGGCGGAGGGGGACGGCGAGCTTGGCCCCGACGAGTTGAGCGCCAGCACCTGGTAGATGAAGGTCGCGCCGTCGGGCAGCCCGCTGTCCACATAGGCGTTGGTGGTGCTGCCGGCGAGGATGAGGAAGCCCGTGGAGGTGGCCGAGCGCGTGATGGTGTAGCCGGTCGCGCCCGTCACCGCGCTCCAGCCGAGCGAGATGGAGTTGGCGGCGCCGGTGGCGGTGAGAGTGGCCGGCGGATCGGGGACCGTGAGCGCCGCTGCTGCCGCCGAGGAGAAGCCGTCGCCTCCGGGGCTGCGCGCGCGCACGACGTACCAGTAGCTGGTTGCGGGCTGCAGGCCGGTGTCGAGGAAGCTTTTATCAGAGGTGTTGCCGGCGTCCTGGTACGGGCCGCCGGAGAGGCTGCCGCGGCTGACGACGTAGCTGGTGGCGCCGAGCACCGCGGCCCAGCGGACCTGGACCTGGCGCTGCCCGCCCACCGCCGTGACGCCGGTGGGCCGGCTGACGGTGCAGGCGGTGCCGCTGCGCTCGAGCGGCGGCGCGCAGTCGGCGGCGGGCTCGCAGAAGCCATCGGGGCCGCACCGGAAGCCGGGCGCGCAGTTGTAATCGAACCCGCAGGCGGCTGGCTCGATCCGGTCGGAGCACGCGCCGGCCAGCAGCGCGACGAGGCACCAGGCGCGCAGGGTCAGAACTCCAGCACGAACAGGGCCGCGCCTGCGGCGGCGAGCGCCGCGGCGACGGCGAATAAGAGGTTCGCGCGGTGGGCGTCGTCGATCATTTCGTTCTCGCGCTGGGTGACGTCGTAGGCCACGTGCCTCTCGTTGTGCAGCGTCGCGCGCTCCGAGCGGGAGCGCGCGCCGAAGAACGCGCCTGCGCCAACTGCCATCAGCGCGCCGCCGCCCAGGGTGAGCAGCAGCGTGCGCGAACGCCGTGGGGCGGGTGCAGGCTGCGCGAGCAGCGCCCGGGCGCGCGGTGCGTCGTCGGTCGGGTCGAGGGCGAGGAAGGAACGATAGCTCGTCGCGGCCTGGCGCTGTGCGGGCTCGACCGCCGCGGGAGCCGTCGGCTGGGCCGGAGCCGGCGCGGAAGCTCCTGCCTGCGCCCAGGCAGGCGGCGCAAGGGCGATGACGGCGGCGATTGCGGCGGCGCGGCGCATGCGAACCTCCGGCGCGCGACTCTACCCCCAGAGTAGCCGCGCGATCACCATGCTCGCGGCCAGCCCGGTCGCGTCGGCAGCGAGTCCGGCGGCGAGCGCGTGCCGGTAGCGCACGATGCCGACCGACCCGCAGTAGACGCTGAGCACATAGAAGGTCGTCTCGGTCGAACCCTGCAGGATGGAGCCGAGCCGGCCCGCGTAAGAGTCGGGGCCGAGCCCCGGCGTCGAGAAGACGTTGCCGAGCAGGCCGAGCGAGCCCGAGCCGGAGAAGGGCCGCACCAGCGCGATGGGCAGCACCTCGGGCGGCAGGCCGATGCGCGTGGTGATCGGCGCGAGCACGGAGGCGAGCGCATCCATCGCGCCCGCGCCGCGGAAGGCGCCCACCGCGGCGAGGATGGCGACCAGGAACGGGATGATCCGCAGCGCGACGTTGAAGCCTTCCTTGGCTCCCTCGACGAACACTTCGTAAACCTTGACGCCCTTGAGCAACCCGTAGAGCGGGATGCCGACGATCAGCAGCGCCAGGACCCAGCCCGACGCGGTCTCGACCACGAGCCGGATCATTTCCACACCCGCTCGAGCAGCTTGGCAACGGTGATCGCCACCACCAGGGCGCAGGCGGTCGCGCCCAGCGTCGGCAGCAGGATGCCCGCGGCGTCGCTCGAGTGCGCCGCGGCGCGCAGCGCGATCACCGTGGTCGGCACCAGCTGGATCGACGCGGTGTTGATGGCGAGGAAGAGCACCTGCGCGTTGGTGGCGGTGCCGGGCGTGGGGTTCAGCTTCTCCAGCTCTTCCATCGCCTTGATGCCGAACGGCGTCGCCGCGTTGCCGAGGCCGAGCATGTTGGCGGCGATGTTGAGCAGCATCGCCGAGATGGCCGGGTGGCCGTCGGGCACGTCGGGAAAGAGCGGGCGGAACACCGGCCGCGCGGCGCGGGCGAGCTTCTCCACCAGTCCCGCCTTTTCGGCGATGCGCAGCAGGCCAAGCCACAGCGCCATCACGCCGACGAGGCCAATGGAGAGCGTCACCGCCTGGGCCGCGCCGTCGAAGGCGCCCTGGCCGATCGCGCGGACGTCGCCCCGGATCGCGCCAGCCACCAGCGCCGCCACCAGCAGCAGGACGAAGACGAGGTTCATCGACAGGCGCCGTTCGTGCGAACCAAGCCGCCCTTGCAGGCCATGCCTTGGGCCGCAAAGCTGCTATCGCAGGCGCAGCGGCAGGCCGCGACGCAGATCAGGGAGATCAGGCAGGCGAGCCTGGCCGAGGAGGGGAAGCGCACGGATGGTCGATTCTCAGGGCGCCGCGCAGGAGGGTCAAGCCGTAAAGCTGCGCCTCGAGCCGCGAGCGCGCGGGTCCGCACTTCCTTGACCGAGGAGAACCCGCATGTTACTCGCGCGCCCTCTGTCCAACGCTCTGTTCCCACGGGTGTTCCGCATGCACCGCTCGTCCGCTCTCGCCGCCATTCTTCTCTGCCTTGCCGCCGTGCCGGCCCTTGCCCAGATCAAGCCGGCGCCCGCGGCGAAAGCAAAGAAGGGAGCGGCCAAGGCGAAGACGAACGCCGGGGCGGCAGACGCCGCGCTGGCAACCCCCTTGAAGACGGGCCAGTCGGGCACCGCCGCGGCGCCCTCGACCACCGGCGCGACCGCAGCCGGGGCCCCTGGCGCCGGCGCGGCCGGCGTCGCGCAAACCGCTGAGGCCGGCGCGGTCAAGACCGGCCCCGCCTTCGACTCGGAAGAGTTCCGCCGCCAGGTGATGGAGGAGGTCCGGCGCGAGCTGCAGAAGACCAAGGACGAGGTGAAGCAGGAGACCGCCTGGGTCGAGCAGGACTCGCAGGCGCGCGTGCAGGACAGCGAGGCTGTCGAGCAGCTCAAGCAGCGCGTGAACCTGTTCCAGCCGCACGGTTACCTGCGCCTGCGGGGAGAGTTCTTCCACAACCTCACGCTCGGCCGCGGCGCGGACCAGGCCGGCTACACGCTGTTCCCCTCGCCCTTCATCGGCGCCGACAGTGGCAACAAGTCGCAGTCGGATGCCAACTTCCGCTTCCGCTTCGAGCCCACCCTCGAGGTCAGCGAAGACCTCGCCATCTACACGCAGCTCGACATCTTCGACAACATCCTGCTCGGCTCGGACCCCATCTCGGACAACTACATCGATCCCTACACGCCGCTCGCCATCTTCGCGAAGGGCCGCGCCTCCGAGGCGATCCACGTCAAGCGCCTCTGGGGCCGCGTCAACACGCAGGTCGGCGAGATCCTCTTTGGCCGCATGGGCTACCACTGGGGCCTCGGCATCCTGCACAACGACGGCAACTGCCTCGACTGCGACTACGGTGACACCTACGATCGCGTCGCCTTCGCTCCGCGCGAGTTCAAGGGCCACCACCTCACCGCCATGTTCGACCTGCTCTCCAAGGGGCAGGGCACCACCGGCGAGCACGGCGAGTTGGGCCGCACCGTGGACCTCGATACCCTCGACGACGGGTATCGCATCGCGGTCGAGATCACCCACCTCGACACGCCCGAGGACGCCAAGCGCAAGCTGGCCGCCAATGAGTGGGTGATCAACTACGGCCTGCTGCTCGACCGCCGCACGCAGACCTGGGACACGCCGGTGCAAGGCGCGCTCGACGTCAACGCCGACAACGGCGTCGGCACGCTCGGCGGTTCCGGCATCGCCCGCTCGCGCGTGGTCCGCCGCGGAGGCCAGATCTACCAGCCCGACGTCTTCCTCTCGCTGCGCAAGCGCAGGTTCCGCCTCGACGCGGAGCTCGCCACCACCTTCGGCAGCATCGGCTCGCACCAGAACCGCGAGGACCTGACCGGGATCGATTCCAACGTCGCGCTGGCCCTGCAGCAGCCCGTGACCTACGCGCAGGTCGGCGGCGCGCTGCAGAGCGACGTCGCGCTCTTCCCGGCCGACGCGCTCCTGCTCGGCGTCGAAGTCGGCGGCGCCTCGGGCGACAAGGGCGCCAACGGCTTCGGCGCGCGCTCGTGGCGCTCGGGCGGGCCGCAGGGCAACCTGCAGCCCGGGTCGAACGGCGGCACGCCGCCCTACTACTCGGCAGGCGTGGGCGACATCGACGGCAATCACATCGACTTCAAGAGCCTCGACCACTCGCACGGCCGGGTGAACAACTTCGTCTTCAACCGCGCCTTCAACGTCGATATGATCCTCTTCCGCAACCTGGTCACCGCGGTCACCTCGGCCTGGTACGTGAAGCCGTCGTTCCGTTACCGGCCCACCGGCCGCAAGACGGGCGGCGGCGACGACACCGGGTTCGAGCTGATGGCCTCGGTGATGTACGCGCAGTCCTGGTACGCGGAGAACACGCCGAGCGGGCCGACGGGATCGAAGGCGCTCGGCCTCGAGGCGAACGTCGGCATCACCTACGACACCTCGGACCGCTTCCACACCGGCCTCGCCTATGGGCTGCTGTTGCCGTTCGCCGGCTTCAACAACACGGCCACCAGCGCGACGCCCGGCATCGCGCATGCGGCGCGCCTGATCCTGGCGATCCCCTTCTAGCGATGCGGCGCGCCTCGGCGGGGCACCGCGCAGGCCCGCTGTTGCGCGCGCTCGCGCTGGTGGTGACGAGCGGGCTCGCGGTCTGCGGGGTCAAGGGCCCGCCGCGCCCGCCCGAAGTTTTGCAGGTCGAGACGGGCGGAGCCGCCGATGCCGGCACGGGGCCCATTGCCGCCGACGCAGGGCCGCGCCAGTGAACCACTTCCAGCGCAAAGGCGGCGACCTCTATTGCGAGGACGTCCCGCTCGCCGAGCTGGCCGAAGAGGTCGGCACGCCCGCCTACGTCTACTCGACCGCGACGCTCCAGCGGCACGCGCGCGTCTTCCGCGCCGCGCTGCGCGGGCTCGATCACCTCGCCTGCTTCGCGGTCAAGGCGCTGCCCAACCTGGCGGTGCTCTCGCTGCTGGCGAAAGAGGGCCTCGGCTTCGACATCGTCTCGGGCGGCGAGCTCTTCCGCGCGCTCAAGGCCGGCGCCGATCCGAAGCGCATCGTCTTCAGCGGCGTCGGCAAGCGCCTCGACGAGCTCGACGCCGCGCTCAAGGCCGGCATCCTCCAGTTCAACTGCGAGAGCGAGGAGGAGCTCGCCCAGCTCTCCGAGGTCGCGCTGCGCCGCAAGACGCGCGCCCGGATCGCGGTGCGGGTCAACCCCGACGTGAACGCGCGGACGCATCCGTACATCGCCACCGCGCTCTCGACCTCGAAGTTCGGCGTGCCGGCCTCGCGCATCCGCGCCGCCTATCGCAAAGCGGCAGCGCTGCGAGGCCTGCAGATTGTCGGCGTCGCCTGCCACATCGGCTCGCAGATCGCCGAGGTGAAGCCGTTCGTCGAAGCGGCGCTGAAGATGCGGGCGCTGGTCGAAACGCTCCGCAAGGACGGCCACCCCATCGAGCGGCTCGACATGGGGGGCGGGCTGGGCGTGCCCTACGGCCCGGACGCTCCGCCCGCCTCGCCGAGCGAGTACGGCGAGGCGCTCTCCCAAGCGCTGCGTGGCCTCGACGTTCGGGTGATGTTCGAGCCCGGCCGCCTGCTGGTCGCGAACGCGGGCGTGCTGCTGACGCGCGTCCTGTTGCGCAAGCGGGGCGCGGGCGCGCGGCGCTTCGTCGTGCTGGACGCCGGCATGAACGACCTGTTGCGTCCGGCGCTGTACGGCGCGCACCACGAGGTCGAGCCGGTCGGCCGTCCGCGCGCGCCTGGCGAGCTCGTCGATGTGGTCGGCCCCGTCTGCGAGAGCGCCGATGTGCTGGCGAAGCGCCGCCGGCTGCCCACTCTCGAGACCGGCGATCTGGTGGTGCTGCGCAGCGCCGGCGCCTACGGCATGGCGATGGCCTCGCAGTACAACGCGCGCCCGCGCCCCGCCGAGGTGCTGGTCGACGGCCGCTCGTGGCGCATCGTCCGGCAGCGCGAATCGCTCGACGACCTCATCCGCGGCGAGACCCTTTAGTGACACCTTTCCCAAGCGGAGGTTTGCAATGAACGAGGACGAGATGAAGGCGGAGCTGGAGCGGCTGAAGGCCGAGAACGAGACGCTCAAGACGCGCGCGAGCCGGGCGATCTCGATGAAGGTGAGCGAGAAGGGCGGCCTCTCCATCTACGGCATGGGCCGCTTCCCCATCACGCTCTACAAGGAGCAGTGGAGCAAGCTGCTCGAAATGTCGGAGGACATCCGCGCCTTCATGAAGGAGAATGACGCCAGGCTGAAGACCAAGCCTTAGCCGGCTTGGCCAACCGAATTGCGACCCCGCCTGCCCGCGACTAGAGTGCGCGCCCTATGCTGAAGCTCGCTGGGTCGATGGTCGCTCTGGTGACACCGTTCAAGGACGGCGCGGTCGACGAGCGATCGCTCCGCGCGCTCGCCGAGTGGCAGCTCGACAAGGGCACCGACGCGCTGGTCCCCTGCGGGACCACCGGCGAGGGCGCGACCTTGACCCCCGCCGAGCTCGTCCGCGTGGTCTCCATCTGCGTCGAGGCGGCGCGCACCCACGGCCGCGGCGCGCCGGTGATCGCGGGCTGCGGCACCAACAGCACCAGCGCCACCATCGAGAACGTCAAACGCGTGCGCGATGCGGGCGCCGACGCCGCGCTGGTGGTCACGCCTTATTACAACAAGCCGACGCAGGAGGGCCTCTTCCGCCACTTCGAAGCCGTCGCGCAGCAGGGCGGCCTGCCGGTGGTGATCTACAACGTGCCCTCGCGCACCTGCGTGGACATGCTGCCCGACACCATCGCGCGCTGCGCCCGCGTGCCCGGCATCGTCGGCGTCAAGGAGGCGAGCGGGAGCATCGCGCGCGTGGCCGAGATCCGCGCCGCCGGCGCCGACAGGCTTTCCATCCTCGCGGGCGACGACCTGTTCACGCTCGCCACGCTGGCGATGGGCGGGCAGGGCGTGGTGAGCGTGGTCGCGAACGTCGCGCCCGGAGACCTGGCCATGCTTTGCGACGCCTTCGCCGACGGCAACCTCACGCTCGCGCAGAACACGATGGTGCGCTTCGCGCCGCTGGTGCGCGCGCTGTTTTGCGAGACCAACCCGCTGCCGGTCAAGCACGCGCTTTTGCGGATGGGGCGCATCGGCCCCGAGCTGCGGCTGCCGCTGGTGCCGATCTCCGCCGCGGGCGCGGCGCTGGTGGACAAGGCGCTCGCCGACTACGGAGGGCTGGTTTGAGCGCGCAGGTCATCCGCGTCGTCGTCACCGGCGCCTCGGGGAAGATGGGCGTGCGCATCCTGAACGCCGCCCGCGCCGAGTGGGACCTGCTGGTGGTCGGCGCCACCGAGCGCCCCGGCAGCCCGCACATCGGGCTCGACGCGGGCCTGCTCTCGGGCGCGGGGCCGCTCGAGGTGACCGTCTCGGCAAGTCTCGACGAAGCGCTCGCGCGCGGCGCCGACGTGGTGATCGACTTCACCGCGCCGGGCGCGTCGCTGCACCACGCCTCCGTGTGCGGCAAGCACAAGGTCGCGCTGGTGGTCGGCACCACCGGCTTCTCGGCACAAGCCAAGGCCGAGCTGGCGGGCCACGCGCGCGAGATCCCGATCTTGATGGCGCCCAACATGAGCGTGGGCGTGAACGTCCTCTTCCGCCTGGTGGCCGAAGCGGCGCGCGCGCTGGGGCCGTCGTACGAGGTCGAGATCGTCGAGCTGCACCACCGCGCCAAGCAGGACGCCCCGAGCGGCACCGCGCTGCACCTCGCGGAGGCCGCCGCCGCCTCGCTCGGCCTCGATCCGCAGACGGCCGCCGTCTACCAGCGCCATGGGGACATCGGCGCGCGCAGGCCCGGCACCATCGGGGTGCAGTCGCTGCGCGGCGGCGACGTGATCGGCGATCACACCGTCTACTTCCTCGGCGACGGCGAGCGCCTGGAGCTCACCCACCGCGCCACCAGCCGGGACAACTTCGCGCGCGGCGCGGTGCGGGCGGCGCGCTTCCTTTCCGGCAAGCCCGCCGGCCTCTACGACATGCGAGACGTGCTGGGGTTCAAGTCATGATGAAGATCGCGAGATATCTGGGGCGGGACGGGGAGATCCTCGAAGGCGTGGTGGACGGCGACGAGGTCCACGAGATCTCCGGCCTCGACAGCATGCTGCGTGGCGGGCGGCGCGTGGGCCGCAAGCAGAAGATTGCTGAGGTGAAGCTGATGCCCTGGGGCATCGGGCGGAAGATCATCGCGGTGGGAAAGAACTACGCCGACCACGTCAAGGAGATGGGCGGCACGGCGCCGCCCGAGACGCCGATCCTGTTCATGAAGCCCACCAGTTCGCTGATTGGCTATGGCGACGCAATCATCCTGCCGCCGCAATCGACGAACGTGCACCACGAGGCCGAGCTTGCGGTCGTCATCGGCAAGCGGCTGCGCCGGGCGAGCGAGAAGGAGTGCGCCGAGGCCATCGCCGGCGTGATCTGCCTGAACGACGTCACCGCGCGGGATCTACAGAAGTCCGACGGGCAGTGGACGCGCGCCAAGGGCTTCGACACCTTCTGCCCGGTCGGGCCCTGGGTCACCACCGGCCTCGACCCGAGCGACCGCGCGGTCATCTGCCGCGTCAATGGAGAAGTCCGGCAGAACGGTAGAACGAAGGATTTCATCTTCCCGCTGCCGAAGCTGCTCGCGTTCGTCTGCGCGGCGATGACGCTCGAGCCCGGCGATCTCTTTACCACCGGTACTCCGGCGGGCGTGGGGCCCTTGAAGGCGGGCGACAGCGTCGAGGTGGAGGTCGAGGGCGTCGGCGTGCTGCGCAACGAGGTGCGCGCGCAATGAATCCGTTGTTGCCGCGGCTCGCCGGGTACATGCAGGAGAAGATGAACGCGCAACGCGAGGCGGCGGTAAAGACCGGGCGGCCCGTCTATGACTTCGGCATCGGCGACCCGCGCGAGCCGACGCCTTTGTTCATCCGCGAAGCCTTTCGCAATGCGGTCCCGGAAGTCTCGCAATATCCCTCGATCGCGGGATTGCCGGCATTGCGGAAGGCAGTCGGGGGATATCTCTTGCGGCGATTCAAGCTGTCGCTCGATCCCGACCGCGAGATCCTCCCCTGCGCCGGCGCGAAAGAAGCGCTCTTCCATTTGCCGCTGATTGCACTGGATCCGGCGCGGCCGCTCTGCTTCTATCCGGACCCCGCTTATCCCGTGTATGAGCGCGCCATTCTCTTTGCCGGAGGCACGCCGCGCACCGTCGCTTTGACCGCCGAGCGAAACTTCCTTCCCGATCTCGACGCGATTCCCGCGGCCGACTGGTCCCGGACCTCTCTTTATTTCGATTGCTATCCCCACAATCCCACCGGCGCCGCGGCCACGCCGGACTATCACGCAAAGCTCTTCGCGCTCGCGGCCCGCCATGGGTTCCTGGTGGTCTGCGACGAGCCTTATGTCGATTTATATGTCGATACCCCGCCGCATTGCGCCTTGCAGATCGCGCGCAAGAACGTGCTGGTGATTCATTCGCTCTCGAAGCGCAGCGGAATGACGGGATATCGCTCGGGCTTCATCGCCGGCGAGCCCGAAACCATCGCCGTCATCCGCGAAGCGCGCGCGAACTTCGGCGTCGCCTCGCAGAGTTTCGTCCAGCAGGCGGCCATCGCGGCCTGGAATGACGACGCGCATGTCGCCGAGCGCCGCGCCATCTTCGCCGCCAAGCGCGCGCTGCTGCTCGCGCACCTGCGCACTCTGCGTCTCGAGGTCGGCGGCGAGGGCGCTTTCTATCTCTGGGTCCACGTCCCCGCAGGCGAGACCAGCGAGACTTATGCGGGAAAGCTGGCGGCGCAGAACATCATCGTCGCCCCCGGCACCTTCTTCGGACCTTCCGGTGCCGGCTTCATCCGCCTCGCCATGGTCCCCACGCTGGAAGACTGCCAGCGAGCCATCGCGCTCTGGCCCGCCTGACCGGCGGCGGCCGCGCGTCTCCATCCGGACTCACCCGGCGCTCTCGAGCAGCGTCGTCGCACCTCTCCGAGTAATCGCCAGGGCGGCCGCGCCTCGTTTTCCCGCGCGGTCGCGCGGTGGGCCTGCTAGAGAAGCAGCGATGCAGGATCCAGCGGCAGAGGGACTGAGGCGGCCCGGTGCGAGCGTCCCTGAGTTGCAGGCGGCTATCGAGCAGACCGTGGCCGACCGGATGCGGCTCGCGGACCACTCGTCCGCGGTGCGCGAGGTGATCTGCCGCCTCGACCGCGGCGCGCTGCGGGTGGCGGAGAAGCAGGGCGCCGACTGGATCGTCCATGGCTGGATCCAGCAGGCGATCAACCTCTACTTCGCCATCGCGCCGCTCGAGAAGTACCTCGCCGGCGACCTGCAGTTCTTCGACAAGATCCCGCCCAAGCAGGACCTGGGCGAGTTCCGCGTGGTCCCCCCCGGCGTGGTGCGCTACGGCGCGTACGTCGAGAAGGGCGCCATCGTCATGCCCGGCTACGTCAACATCGGCGCGCGCGTCGGCGCGGGCTCGATGATCGATACCTGGGCCACCGTCGGCTCGTGCGCGCAGGTCGGCCGCGGCGTGCATCTCTCCGGCGGCGTGGGCCTCGGCGGCGTGCTCGAGCCGACGGGCGCGCGGCCGGTGATCATCGAGGACGGCTGCTTCATCGGCAGCCGCTGCGTGGTGGTCGAGGGCGTGCTGGTCGAGGAGGAATCGGTGCTCGGCGCCGGCGTGGTGCTGACGGCGAGCACGCCCATCTACGACGTGACTGGGCCCCTGGAAATCGCGTCGAAGGGACGCGTGCCCGCGCGCAGCGTGGTGATTCCTGGCATGCGGCCGCGGAGGTTTCCCGCCGGTGAGTACCTCACGCCCTGCGCGCTCGTCATCGGCCGGCGCTCGGCGTCCACCGACAAGAAGACCTCGCTGAACCAGGCGCTGCGCGACTTCGGGGTCTCGGTGTGAGGGAGCTCCTCGCCGCGCGGACGCTGGAGTTGTGCGCGATCGCGAGCCCGATCGGCGACGAGGCCGCGCTGGCCGCGCACGTCGCCGCGCAGCTGCCCGGAGCGCAGCGCTACGGCAATGCGGTGGTCGCGGGAACGGTCGGTCAAACAGCGCGGCCCGCGGTGCTGCTGCTCGGCCACCTCGACACCGTGCCGCTGCAGGCGGGCGACTTTCCGGCGCGGCGCGAAGGCGGCCGCATCCATGGGCGCGGCGCCTCCGATATGAAGGGCGCGCTGGCGGTGATGATCGAGCTGTGGAACCGGCTCGACCGCAAAGCGCTGCCCGTCGAGCTGGTCTGCGTCTTCTACGACCGCGAGGAGGGGCCGTATGACGGCAACGGCCTCGGACCGCTGCTCCAGGCGAGGCCCGATCTGCGCAAAGCCGCGCTCGGCCTCTGCCTCGAGCCCACCGACCTCGCACTGCAGATTGGCTGCTGCGGCTCGCTGCACGCGACGCTCGCGCTCGAGGGGCGCTCGGCCCACAGCGCGCGGCCCTGGCAGGGCGAGAACGCGGTGCACAGGGCGGGCGCGCTGCTCGCGTATCTTCATCACCAGCCGGCGCGCGAGGTGCGCTTCGACGAGCTGGTCTTTCGCGAAGTCATGAGCGTGACCCGCATCGAAGGCTTCACCGGGCGCAACGTGGTCCCGGCCCGGTGCGAGCTGAACCTGAACTATCGCTTCGCGCCGGGGCGCAGCGTCGACGAGGCGGTCGAGGACATCGAGCACCTGGCGAAGCAGTTCGGCGCGTCTTGCAGTGTGACCGACAAGTCGCCGGCGGGGCCGGCCATCCTCGACAATGTGTTGTTGCAGGAGCTGCGCGCGCTCACCGCGGTTCCAGTCGAGCCCAAGCAGGCGTGGACCGACGTGGCGCGGCTTGCGCTCGCCGGCATCCCCGCGGCGAACTTCGGACCCGGCGAGCAGGCGCAGGCGCACCAGAAGAACGAGAGCTGCGGCGAGGAGGCGCTCGAGCGCGCGTATCGCCTGCTGGAGAAGTTCCTCACCGGAGCGGCGACGTGAGCGCCGGAGCCGCGCCGTGATCGACGCGTACATCGCGCTCGGGTCGAACCTGGGCGACCGGCTCGGCAACCTCTCGATCGCCGTCGAGCGGCTGGCGCGCGAGCCGGCGTTCTTCCTGCGCCGCATCTCGCGCGCGTACCAGACCGAGCCAGTGGGCCCGCCGCAGCCGCGCTACCTCAACGCCGTCGTGCACCTCGGCACGCTCTTGTCGCCGCGCGCGACGCTGCAGCGGCTGCTCGACATCGAGGACCAGATGGGCCGCGTGCACCGCGAGAAGTGGGGCGCGCGCGAGATCGACCTCGACCTGCTCCTTTACGGCGACCGCGTCTCCTCAGGAAACGTGGAGCTCCCGCACCCGCGGCTGCACCAGCGCGCCTTCGTGCTCGCGCCGCTCGCGGAGCTCGCGCCCGACCTGGTGCACCCCGGCCTGCAGCTCACCGCGGCCGAGCTGCTCGCGCTCCGGCCCGCGGCGGAGCGCGCGGGTGTGCGGACCTTCCGGCCCATCCGCCGCGTGCTGCCCGAGCCCTCCGACGACGACCGGTAGAGGGCGTACCCCGCTTTCTGCTTGGACGCGCGCGCGCCGGTACGTTAGAGCACCGGCCATGCGCGCCGCCCTCGCTGTCCTGATCATGCTCGCCGCCTGCAACCCCAAGGCATCCGCCGACGCGCCTTCCGCGTCCGACGCGGGCGCCGCCGCGCTCGACACGGGCGACCCCAAGGCACTGCTCGCCGAGGTGGACCGGCTGAAGGATCAACTCAAGGACAAGCCCAAGACCTTCGAGATCCTCTCCGCGCTCGGCAATCTCTATTACGAGAACGGCCGCTACCTCGAGGCGGTGGACAGCTTCCGCCAGGCGCTGCTGCTCTCCGCGCCCATCGAGGCGGAGGACCAGGCGCTGCGTCAAAAAGGTGTCAAGGCCGCGGCCGAGCTGCCCGCCGAGTGCCGCCGCAGCGGGCCGGCCTACGGCCTCGCCGAGATCGCCCAGGTCGCGCGCAAGCTCGCCGAGCCGAAGAAGCTTCGCTGCCTCGATGCGGTGCTGGAGGTGGCGCTCGCCGCCCGCGCGCGGCGGGGGAATTCCCTTTATTTGATCGGCAACCCCGACAGCGCGCTCGCCGAGCACAAGCGCGTCCTCGAGCGGTCGCCCGACTATCCCGAGTCGCTCTTCTTCGTCGGCGCGATCCTGCTGGAGAAGAGCCGGGGCGACAAGACGCTGCTCGAGGAGGGGAAGAAGTACTGGCGCAGGCTGCTCGAGGTCGCGCCCGACCACCCGCGCGCCGCGCTGGTCAAAGAGAGCTTGCCGCGCGCCGACGAGATCTTCACGCCCAAGCCGAAGGGCGCTCAGCCTGACCAGGCCGAGGCGGCACAGAACGGGCTGCCGCCGGGACATCCGGCGGTCTCGCAGAACCGCCAGCTGCCAGCGGGGCACGCCCCGGTCGGGGGGGCGGCGGGGCCGATGGCGCACGCGGGGCCGTCAGCGGAGGAGGTCGCGAACGTCGCCGACGCGGTTGGCGGGACCGAGCGCACGCCTGCGCTGGAGAAAGGACTCGACGAGCTGACGGGCGAGGCGGAGAAGCTGCTCGACGCCGGCAAGTACCAGGAGGCGCGCGACTCGATCGTGCGGGTGATGCCGATGCGGCCCAACGACGCGCGCACCGCGGCTGACATGGGCGCGGCCATGCGCGGGATCGGCCGCGCCCAGATGGCCGAGCAAGTCTTGCGACGCGCGCTGGAGTTGGATCCGAAGCAGCCGCGCGCGCTCTACGAGCTGGGGCTGCTGTACGCGCAAAAGGGCGACAAGCCGGCGGCGCGTGAGAAGCTGCAGGCCGCGCAGTCGGCCGACGCAAAATTCGCGCGGGCGCACGACATCGCGGGCGAGCTGACACGGCTGCGGTGACGGCGACGGGGGGCTACCCGAACAGGCTGGCGGCCGAGCGCGGCCACCCCCGCGTGCACAAGCTGACTGCAGGAGGTGTCCATGGACGCCATTGCTTTGCTCAAGCAGGACCACCAGACCGTCGAAGGCCTCTTCAAGCAGTACGAAGCGCTGGGAGACCGCGCGGTCAAGCAGAAGAAGAAGATCGTGGCGAAGATCATCCGCGAGCTCGCCATCCACTCCGCCATCGAGGAGATGTTCTTCTATCCGGCGGTGCGCGCGGCGGCGGCGGAGAGCGAGACCAAATCAAACGACGCCGCGGACGATCTCGTGCTCGAGTCGCTGGAGGAGCACCACATCGTCAAGTGGACGCTCTCCGAGCTGGAGAAGATGAGCCCGGAGGACGAGCGCTACGACGCCAAGATGCAGGTGCTGATGGAGTCGGTGCGGCATCACGTCGAGGAAGAGGAGCAGGATCTCTTTCCCAAGGCCCGCCGTCTGCTGAAAAACGTGATCGACGAGCTCGGCGCGCGGATGGAGAAAGCGAAGAAGCTGGCGCCGACCCACCCGCACCCGCGCGCGCCGGACCAGCCGCCGGGCAACTTGCTCGCGGGGCCCATGGCCGCCATGGCGGACAAGGGCAAGGACCTGCTTCGCGAGCTGGCGTCGAAGGTGTCAATGAGGCGCGGCCGGGCGGGGAAGTCGATCGGCGAGCTCGACTCATAAAGAGGTTGGAGCGTTCAAGCCTTCTTCTTGAACGACCAGGTGATCTCGAATGATGCGACCTCGGTGCCGTCGTCCTGGCGGCCAACCGAGCGCGCCACGAAGATCACCGGCTCGCCCGTGCGGACCGCCTCATCGACGGCCGCCTTCATTGCCTCGCCGTCCGCGCAGATGAAGACGGTCCGCTGGGTCGCCTTCCTGGTGAACTTCGCCGACAGGCCAGTGACGAGCGACGACACCTTCGCGCCGCTCTCCTCGATGAGCATCAGCGCGGGGGCGCCGGTGGAGAGCTCGGCCGCCATGGCCTGCGCCGCGAAGTATGTCGAGCGGAAAGGGTTCTGCGTTTTCCACCCGGCGGGCAGCGCCACCTCGGCGCCGGTGGAATCGAGCCGCGTGACCCGCAGGCCGGCGAAGGCGGCGAGCGGCAGCTTCGCCCAGAGCAGGGCGCTGGTGCTGAAGCGATTGGTCAACAGGGTGCGAAAGAGATCGGCGCGCTTCATTCGAGCACCTCTTCGCACGTTGCCGGTTTCGTTGGAAGCGAACCGGTGCGGCCGACCCGTGGCCCGGCGTTCAGGGCGGCGCGATCTCGATTCCCGCGGACTCGAGCCGCGCCCGGACTGCGCGCGCGATCGCGGCGGCGCCGGGTGTGTCGCCGTGGAGGCAGAGCGTCTGCGCGGTGATCGCGAGGCGCGTGCCGTCCGAGGCGACGGCAGCGCCGTCGCGCGCGATCAAGAGCGCCTGCTCCGCGGCTGCCGCGGGCTCGTGCAGGAGCGCGCCGGGCTCCGAACGCGGCACCAGCGCGCCGCTCGGGAGATAGCGACGATCGGCGAATGCCTCGGCCACCACGCGCAGCCCTTCCTCGCGCCCGGCCAATAGCTGCGCCGAGCCCGCGAGGCCGAAGAGCGCGAGATCGGCGCGATAGCCGCGCACCGCGAGCGCGAGCTCCCGCGCCAGGCCCGGGTCGCGCGCGGCGCGGTTGTAGAGCGCGCCGTGCGCCTTGACGTGCGAGAGCCTGCCGCCACGCCGCTGGACGATCTCGTCGAGCGCGGCGATCTGTTCGACCACCAGCCGCTGCACCTGGCCGGGCGTGAGGTCGACGTCGCGCCGGCCGAAGTTCTCGCGGTCGGCATATCCCGGGTGCGCGCCGATGCGGATGCCGCGCTCCAGAAGCAACGCAACGGTGCGGTCCATCACTGCAACGCTGCCGGCGTGCGCCCCGCAGGCCACGTTCGCCGAGCTGAGGAAGGGCAGCAGCGGAGCGTCGTCCAGGCCTTCGCCCAGGTCCGCGTTGAGATCGATCATGAGCTTCTCCGTGCCGCGAGCGCCTCGGCGAGCGTGACCCGCCGGAAGCGCAGCACGGCGCCGGG
>JAYWBT010000208.1:0-2967 GCA_043781235.1 Deltaproteobacteria bacterium | reverse complement strand
CCGGTGGGCGTGTAGATGCCGGTCTCCTCGACGACGCCCTCGAGGAAGCGCGCCAGCCAGGAGAGCAGGTCGGTGTCGCTCTTGATCTGCTCCTCTATCAATGGCCGCTGGACCTTGACGACCACGTCTTCGCCAGACGCGAGCCGCGCCCGGTGCACCTGCGCGATGGAGGCCGACGCCAGCGGCTCCGGATCGATGGTGGCGAAGAGCTGGTGCGCCGGCTTTCCCAGACCTTTTTCGATGAGCTGGAAGACCAGCTCGACCGGCATCGGCGCGGCGCGGTCCTGCAGCTGCGTCAGCTCGTCGATGAAGTCCTTGGGCAGGATGTCGGGGCGCGACGAGAGGATCTGCCCGAGCTTGATGAAGGTCGGGCCCAGCTCGGCCAGCGTGTCCTTGAAGCGCCGCGCGGTGGTGGCGCGCAGCGCCTCGGGAGAGGGCCGCGCCCCATCCTCGCGGCGGCCGAGCACCTCCCAGATCCGGGCGCGATCCCACAGCTCGCCGAAGCCGTGGCGCACGACCACCGCGCTGATCTCCCGCAAACGCTTCAGATCCTGGACCGCCTGGATGGCCACGTCAGTCCAGGGTCTTCTGCATCGTGTCTTCGCTGCGCAGCATGCCGATCTTGTGCAGCGCCTCGCGCGCGGCGGGGTAGAGGCCGAAGATCTCCTCCACCGCGGCCGCGGGAAACGCGACCAGTTCGACCTCGGTCGCCGCCGTGCAGGTGGCGGTGCGACGGTCGCCGTTGAGCACCGCCATCTCGCCGAAGAACTGGCCGTGGCCGAGGCGGGCGATCTCCTTCTCGCCGGCCAGCGCGGCGGCGGTGATGCGCACCTCGCCCCTGGTGATGACGAAGAACTCGCCGCCCGGCTCGCCTTCGCGGCAGATGACTTCGCCCGCCGCGACGTGGACGTGGTGCGAGAGCGCGAGCAGCGCGTGGCGCCCCTGCGCGTCGAGGGCCTCGAACAGCCGCGACACTTTTGCCAGCTCGTTCAAGTCGAGTTCGGTGGCCATGGGCGGCACTGTTCCACAGGCCAAACGGCAGATCCACAAGGATGAAGCCGGCCCTTCCGGTAGATTGCGCGCCTATGGGTTCGTGGCTCAACGTAGCCTTTGTCGCGACGGATGATCTCGGCCGCGTGGAGAAGGAACTCGCGCGCCTTCTGGCCGGGCTCGGCCGCCAGCTGATCCGGCCCGCGCGGCGCATTCCCGACAGGCAGGACGCGATGCAATACGCCACCGGCCAGAGGCTTCGCGATGGGCAATGGCAGGATTCCGCGGCGCTCCCGGGTGGACCGTCCTGCGCACCGCGCCCTTCAGTCTTCTTCTGGAGGGTGGCCAGCCGCTCCTCGCGCAGCTCTCAGCGCGGCTGCAGTGCCCAGCTTTCCGGGCGCGCGCCGCCTCGCGCGGGTGCAATAGAGTCAGAGTGCCGAGAGCAGGTCGATCTTCACCAGCACCGTATCGCCGTGGGCGATGCCGCGGTCGGACAGCGCTGCGAGTTCGCGGTGGAAGTCGAGGCCCATCCGCGGGGGCGTCAGGTCGTTTGCGCTCTGGTGCGCGTAGACCAGGTAGAAGGTCGAGCCGGTCCTCCATTCCCAGCGCAGGATGACGTTGACGTTCAGCCCCGCCTGCCGATCGTCGGCGTTGGGCGCGGCGTCGGCGGCCAGCGCCGGACGCAGGTCGTCGAGCCGCACCGTGCGCCGCCCCGGATCGACCGTGGTCCGCAGCGGCGCTCCATAGGAGATGCCGGCGGTAAAGAGCTGCGCATAGCCCTGCAGCGTCAGGTGCGGGGTGAACGACCAGGTGGCCCGCAGCGTGGCGCTGACGCTGCGCGCGTGCTGCTGCGCCAGGAGATATTCGCGCTGCTGCTGCGTCGCCACCGAGCGATCGAAGGTCGCCGTCGGATCCCCCGCGCCAGGCAGCGGACCCGCCGTCCGGATCTGCCGGTAGGTGCCCGCGTTCTCGTTGTACGAGAGGTTCACCGAGCCATCGAGCTGCGGCAGCGGCCGGATGATGAAGGTGGCGTCGACCTGGTTCTGCCGCTCGAAGCGCGGCCAGGCGCGGCCTTCGGTCCAGCTGAGCTGGAGTTGGAGCGGCTTGCGCGAATCGGTGGCGATGAAGCCGTACCAGTAACCGGATCCCTGGCGCTCGAGGGGAGTGCCGTCGGCCAGCTCGCGGTCGTCCACCGCCGGCGCGAAGAGATCGACGCCGGTGTTGATGAACCAGAATGACTTGGTGTTGATGAAGCCCTCGAGGAACCCGTCGCGGCCGAGCCGGTTGGCGAAGCGCGAGTCCTGCACCTCGCGCCCGCCGAGGAGGATTTGCCACCTCTGCCACTTCTCGTTGGGATGCGGGTCGCGCACGACCAGGTAGGTGAGGCCGCGGAAGAGGTTGGCGCGGGGCATGAAGCCGAGGTCGTTGGTGTTGAACCCGGGAGAGAGGAAGTCGACGTTGGCGGCGGCGGCCCAGTATTCCTCCGAGTGGTGGAGGCGGCCCGAGGTCGCGTATCCGCTGGAGGTGGGGCCGCGCAATGTCCCGTCGCGCAGCGTGTCGGGCTCGTTGAGCGTCAGCACCGAGCCGGCGCCCTGCGCGGTGAAGTCCCAGCTGCGGTCGTCGTTGTAGAGGATGACGTCGCCTTCGCCGACGTGCGCGTGGCGACGCTCGAGGCCGCCCAGAGGGCTGGTGAAGATCGGATCGACCGCGGTGCCGGTGACGCCGGCGAAGCCGCGGTCGCCGAGCGGGGCGCGCACGCGCAGCACCGAATCGCTGCGCGCTTCCACCGTGCGCAGGTCGCCGATGGGCCCTCCGGCCTGCAGCACCTGCGCCGACACCCGCGGCTCGAGGGCGGTGAGCACTCCGACGCTGGCGCCTGCGACCGTGCCGGAGAGCTTGGCCGCGCCCAGCACCGGCACCGATGGCTGCTGGTAGACGATGGACTGGTCGCTGCCGAGCCCGAGGTCGTCGTGGCTG
>JAYWBT010000207.1:0-2970 GCA_043781235.1 Deltaproteobacteria bacterium | reverse complement strand
TCGGCATGCGCGCTGGTCGAGGGCGCGCGCAGGCTTGCGGATGCGCTGGGCGCGGACCTGCGCGAAGACGCGGACCTGTGGAAGCTTTACAGCGAGCTCGAGCTGCCGCTGCTCCACGTCCTGGCCGAGCTGGAGCTCGCGGGCATCAACCTGGACACCGCGCGGCTTGCGTCGTTATCGAAAGAGATTACCGAAACGATCGATTCGTTATTGAAGGAGATCTTCCAGCTCGCCGGCGGCGAGTTCCTGCCCAGCTCGAACCAGCAGCTCGCGGAGGTGCTCTACACGCGCCTGGGGCTGCCGGTGCTCAAGCGCGGCAAGACGGGGCCCTCGACGGACCAGGAGGTCCTGGAAGAGCTGGCCGCGCAACACGCGCTGCCGGCCAAGATTCTCGAGCACCGCCAGCTCACCAAGCTGAAGAGCACCTATCTCGAGGCGCTGCCGGCCGTGCTGGGCAAGGACCTCCGGCTGCACACGACCTTCGACCAGGCGGTCGCCGCGACGGGCCGGCTGAGCTCGATCAATCCAAATCTGCAAAACATCCCCATCCGGACGCCCGTTGGCGCGCGCATCCGCGAGGCCTTCATCCCGCAGCCCGGCTGGCGGCTGTTGAGCGCGGACTACAGCCAGATCGAGCTGCGCGTGCTGGCGCACGTTTCGGGCGACCCGGTGCTGCGCGACAGCTTCTTCTCCGGCGAGGACCTGCACGCCCGCACCGCCGGCGAGACCTTCGGGGTCCCGCCCGCGGAAGTCACCCGGGCGCAGCGCGACATCGCCAAGATGATCAATTACGGCATCGCCTACGGGCTCTCCGCGTTCGGGCTCGCGCATCGGCTCAAGCTGGGCACCTCGGAAGCGGGGGCAATCATCGAAAAGTATTTCGCGCGTTATCGAAGAGTGAAGGAGTGGCTGGACGCGACCATCGACGAAGCGAAGCGCACCGGGATGGTCAGGACCATCTTCGGCCGCCGGCGCTACCTGCCGGACATCAACAGCAAGAACGGCGCGGCGCGCATGGCGGCCGAGCGCACCGCGGTGAACACGCCCATCCAGGGGACCGCGGCGGACCTGGTCAAGCGCGCCATGCTGCTGGTCCACCGCGAGCTCGCCGGCCGCCGCTCGCGGATGCTGCTGCAGGTCCACGACGAGCTCGTGCTCGAGGCACCCCCCGACGAGGTCGCCGAGACCGGGCGCATCGTGGTGGCGCAGATGACCGCGGCGGCGGACCTTGCGGTCCCGCTGGTGGTCGAGCTGGGCGAAGGCGCCACCTGGGGCGCGGCGCATTAGCGGCGGCGCTGGCCAGTCGTCACTGCAGCGCCAGCGTCACCGTCCCGCGTCCGCTCGCGCCTGCCGCGCCGGTGAGCACGGCGCCAGAGAGAGCGCGCGCCACGCAGGCCGAGATCACCTCGTCGCGGAGCGCGTCCATGATGACCTGTGGGTCGCGTACGTGCCCCGCCTGCACCGCGAACGTAACCACGAGGTTGCCCAGGCGGACCGCCCCGGCCGCGCAGCGATCGAGGCGCGCCTGCACGCCGGTCAGACGCACGGTCGCATCGTCCGCATCGTCGAGCGAAACTCGCTCGATGCGCATCGACCTCGTCCCGGGCGGCGGGCCGAGCGGCTCACCCTCCTCGTCGGCGGCTGCTCGGATCTTCCCGCCTTCCTCGATCTGCCAGGAGAGCGAATGTCCCGACAAGCGCCACGCGTGGGCAGCCTTGCTCCCCGCGCATCTCTCGCCATCGGGCCGGAAGAGCACCACCAGCTTGAGCGTCCCGGCCAGCTTTGCCTTGCTCCAGGCGGAGACCTGCTCGGGCCGCGCGGGGAACGCGACCTCGTCGGTGCCGTCCAGGTCGAGCGAGAGCACGCCGTCGATCGCGCGCAGCGGCCGGTCGCCGTCGAGCTCGACCAGATCCTCGCCCGGACGAAAGCGGCCGAAGGCGAAGCCCTTCGAGGGGATCTCGACCGCGTAGATTTCCTGCGCCGCCTCCTCGTGCCTCGCATGCGCCGCGCGGCGGGACGCGGCGGCCTGGGCCGGATCGGCGTCGGACTCGTCGCCAAGATCGCGGAGCGCATCGCACAGATCGCCGACCTGCGCCTCCTCTCGCAGCGGTGCGGCGGCCAACCTGGCCGGGGTTGGGGACGGAGCGGCCGAAGCCTCGGAAGCGGCGGCGAGCAGCGAGAGCGCGAGAAGCAGCATCCCCGCACAATAGTGCGCTCGGCCGCTTGCACCAAAGTTGGCGGGCCGGGTCAGAGAAACGCAGAAGAAGGGACAAGAACCTACCCCACGCGTCAGCAGACGATCTGCAGCGCGCCCGGCATCACGGTGAAAGTCGCGGGTAGCTGCCCAAGGAGCTCGCCGTCCGCCTCCAGTCCAACAGTTTCGCCGGCCGCGGGCTCGATGGTCACGGTCCGGGCGGTCCGGGTGCGCGTACCGGGCAGCTTGACGTGCGAGCCGTCGCGGATGGCGCCGCCCTTGGTCGCGAAGTCCACCAGCGTGTACCCGGTCCAGATGGTGACGTGGAAGAGCCCGTCGTCAAGCCGCGCTTCGGGCGCCACCATCATGCCGCCCCCGAAGTAGCGCCCGTTCGCGATGACGAGCGAGGTGACCGTGAGCGCTTCGGCCGGCTCGCCATCGAACGAGGCGCGCACGCGCACGTCTTTCCAGCCCAGCAGCCCGCGCAGGCTGGCGATGGTGAAGCTCAGGGTGCCGAGCGCCTTGGAACCGCGGTTCGCGATCTCGACGATCTTCGCGCCCACGCCGACGTCGCTGACGTTGATGAAGTATCGCGCGGCCCTGCCCCCCCCCGCGAGCGCGTACTCGACGCGGCCGACGTCGATGGCGCGCCGCTCGCCCCTGAGGCGCGCGCAGCTCTTCTCCAGGTCGCCGTCGAGCCCGACCGTGCGGCGCAGGTCGCCGCCGGTGCCACGCGGCACGATGCCCAGCGCGGCGCCGTCGCGGACACGGCGCAG
>JAYWBT010000206.1:0-24919 GCA_043781235.1 Deltaproteobacteria bacterium | reverse complement strand
CGGAGATGTCGGTCAGGTTGTGCGCGTAGGACGCGCCGTCGCAGATCTGCTCGCCAATGCTGCGGCACAGCTCGCCGTGCAGCTTCTCCTTCTTCTTGATCGCCACGTCGATGACGTCGCGCAACGCCTTGCCCTGCACGTACTCCATGGCGATGAAGTACCCGCCGTCCTGCTCGCCCAGCTCGAACACCTGGACGACGTTGCGGTGGTTCATGCGCGCGGCGAGCCGCGCCTCGCCGAGAAAGAGCTCGACGAACTCCTTGTTCTCGGTGAGGTGGGGCAGGACCTTCTTGAGGATGAGGATCTTCTCGAAGCCGGCGGGTCCCTGCTGCTTGGCGAGAAAGACCTCGCCCATGCCGCCCGCAGCCAGCTTCTTCAGCAGGAAGTACTTACCGAAGTAGGAGCCGACAACGGTGCTTTCCGCCATGATTCGATCACCCGTTCGCGAAGCACCCTCTTGAAGAGGCGCTCAAGAGCGCGAAAGCGTAGCGTGCGCGGGCGCACAGGGTCAAGGGAAGTTCCCCGTCGTGCGCGGCGTGAATCGGACCCTTCGCGCGCGCCTTTCGCTCGTTTGACGGAAGGCGGATCCACTCGCTAATCTCGATGGGCGAGCACCAGTGCCACGCCACTGAACCAAGCCCGAAGGACTCCACTCCATGCCGTCGTTGCGAATTCTCTCCGGGGAACTGGAGAACCAGGAGATCGAGCTCACGCCCGATCCGATGACCGTTGGCCGCAGCTCCTCGTGCGACATCAAGATCGGCGACGCCGGCGTCTCGTCGAAGCACGCCAAGATCTGGTGCGAGGACGGCGAGTATTTCCTCATGGACATGGGCTCGACGAACGGGACCTTCGTCAACGACAAGGACGTTGATCGCCAGCAGCTCGCCGACGGCGACACCATCACCTTCGGCATGACCAAGGCGCAGTACATCGGCGAGAAGCCGAAGGCGCGCGCGAATCCCACCCGCGCGGGCGCTGCGCCAGTGAGCCGAGCGGCACCTGCTGCGGCGTCGCGCGCGCAGCCCATCTCGAGCCCCGGCATGCGCGCGCCCGGAGCGCAAGCATCGCGCGGCGGCGCCGCCCCCGCAGCCGCGATTCCCGAGGGCGGAATCGTCACCGACGCGCCCCGCAAGGCCGCGCAGCCCGCGCTCCGCGCCGAGGTGAAGACGCACGACGAAGTGGAGATCGCCACCCTGCGTGGCAAGGTCGCCTTCTTCGAGGAGGAAAACCGCAAACTGCAGGCGCGGATCAAGGCCGAGGTCGAGGCCGCGGCCCACCAGGGCGCGACCTCGGCGCGCGCCGACGCGGAGAAGATCCGCGGGCTGCTCAAGCAGCGCGAAGACGAGATCAAGCGCATCCAGAAGGAGCTCGACGAGAAGGAGACGTACTATTCGCCGGCCGAGCTCGAGCGCGAGCGCAAGCGCATGGAGGCGGCCATCGAGGCGGACCGCCGCCGCGAGAACGAGACGCTGCAGCGGCAGATCAAGGAGCTCGAGCACCGCGTGGCCATCCGCGGCGCCGAGAGCGAGACGGTCGCGCGCCAGCTGAAGGAGAAGGACGACCTGATCAAGATGCTCTCGGAGCGGGAGGACGAGGTCCAGACCGAGATCAAGGGGCGCGACGAGAAGATCGGCGCTCTTCAGGAGGAGATGAAGGTTCTTCGCGACGGCGCGAATTCGGCCGCCGGCAAGGAGAAGGAGCTCAACGACAAGGTGAAGCAGAAGAACACCCAGCTGGCGCAGCTGGGCAAGGAGCGCGGCGAGCTGGTGCAGGCGCTCGCCAAGGCGCGCACCATCCTCGCCAAGGTCGGCGGCGCGGAGGAGGCGGCCGCCGCGGTCGAGGAGCAGGAGCAGGCCACGCGCGGGATGCAGGACCAGATCAACAAGCTCGAGGGGGACTACGGAAAGGCGAAGGACGATATGTCCGCGCTCTCGGGAAGGCTCACCTCGAGCGAGGCGGAGAAGAACGATCTCCGGAAGCAGGTCGAGGAAGTCGAAGCGCAGATGACCGACGCGATGGACGCGCGGATGAAGGTCGAGAGCCAGCTCTCGGAGATCCTGCGCAAGTCGGGCGACCGCGACCAGCACGAGAAGCAGCTCGCCATGCTCAAGGCCGACCGCGACGCGCGCGGGTCCGAAGCGAAGGCGGCGAGCGAAGCGCAGCAGCAGGCCGAGACGCAGCTGGCCAAGATCCGCGGCACCTTCGACGACATCGTGCACGAGCGCGACGAGCTGAAGGCCAAGGTCGAGGCGCTGGAGTCGGAAGGCCGTATGGCGGCGACGGGCTCGCAGCTCTCGAGGGACTGGGAGGCGCGCTACAAGAGCGCGAACGACCAGATCGGCGAGCTCAAGCTGCAGCTGTCGAAGCTCAAGAACGAGCTCGCGCAGGCGAAGGATCTGCTCGCGAAGGGCGGCGGGGGCGCGCCCGGCAACACCGTCAGCGAGGGCAAGCTCCAGCTGGTCGCGGCCCGCGGCGATCTGCACGCGACGCTGGTGGGCCAGATGCTCGAGGGCGTGAACAACTCGGTGTCGCTGCTGCGCCGCAACTCCGAGCTGATGCACGGCTACGTCGAGGACTGCGGCCTGCTCGCCAACGCCATCCGCCGCGTCGATTACACGCGTCTCGAGCCGGACCAGCAGCAGATGCTGGTGGAGCTGATCGACCAGACGCAGCCGGAGGTGATCGTCAAGAACATGCAGGGCATCTCCGAGGAGAACGCGGAGAGCATCGTCAAGGCGAAGAAGCTGATCCTCGAGTACTCCGACGCGTTCAGGAAGGAAGAGCACGCGGGCGTCGAGATCGAGAGCGCGCTGGCCAAGGCCCAGGGGCTCTTCCACGGCACCGACCCCGAGGCGGAAATCGCCGTCAAGATCGAAGCGGTGATGCCGTCGGTCGAGGGCGACAAGACCGAGGCGGTGCTGTTCGCCTTCGCGCTGCTGCGCGAGGCAAAGCAGTTCGCGCCCGAAGGCGGCTCGCCCGCCGTGCTGGTCGGCACCGACGGCCTGACCGTGACCTTCACCGTCTCGCCCCTGGACGCGAAGATCAAGGATCGCTATCGCGAGCCGCCCGATGCGCAGTCGCGCCTGGTGCGCGGCTTCGCCGTCGAGCGCTGCGGCGGAAAGATCGACTTCAAGGACGACGACGGCAAGATCTCGATGGTCGTCACCCTCAAAGCGAAACTCTGACCATCGATTCGGAGAATATGATGAAGCGCCTCTTGATTCTCGCCGGGACTTTTGCGCTCGCCGCCTGCGGGGCGGCGCCGGTGAAGCCCTTGCCGCCGTACTACACCGCGGTCAACGTCGAGCACCCCCGGTACCCGCACGCGCGCTTCATGACCGGCGAGGGGTCCTCGACCCTCTCGGCGGACGAAGCCGACGCGCGCGCCAAGGCGAACATCGGCACCCAGATCTCGGCGCGCGTGGGGAGCGAGCTGATCTCGTTCCAGGAGTACACCTCGAAGACCGGGCAGACCGCCGAGAACGTGCGCTCGACCGTGTCGGTGAAGTCGGAGTTCGATCGCGCCGACCTGATCGCCATCGCCGAGCGGGAGAACCAGGGCGAGACGTTCCACTCGTTCGCGGTGCTCGACCGCGCCGCTGCCGATCACGAGCTCGCCGACGGCTCCGCCGCCGACCTGACCAGCTTCGAGAGCGCCGCTGCGCTCGCGCTCAAGGCGCGCAAGGAGCGGGACGCAGGCGTGTTCGCGAGCGCGGCGACCGAGGCGGCGCGGCTGCGCTCGGCGCTCGACTCGAACTTCGTCCTGCGCCGCGCGGTGGCCGGGCACGCGGCCGCAAAGGAGATCGAGTACGTCGAGCGCCGAGGCGAGCTGCTGGTCGCGCTCGAGGAGGCGCGCGCGCACCGCGTGATCGGCGTCGTCTTCACCCAGGCCGCCGGCATCCATCTGGGCGACCTCGCCATCAACGCGGTGAAGCACATCGGCCTGCGACCCGACTCCGTCGCCTGCAAAGATCGCGATGAGAAGACGCGCACCGACGCCACCGAGCTGTCGGTCGAGCCGGAGGAGACCTGCATGGAGGGCAGCCTCGGCGAGAAGTGCGAGGTCGTCATCCACCTCGTGGCGCAGGCGTGCGGCGGGACCACCTCGGGCGCAGGGACGGTGGCGCAGGTGCGCGGCGTGCACCCGAGCGATCGCGAGAAGGCGCGCAAGAGCGCCTGGGACAAGGTCACGCAGCAGGCGGTCGAGGCGGCCGTCCGCGACGCGCTCCGCAGCGCGATCGTCATCGGAGCAGAGGCGCAATGATCGGAGCAATGCTTTCGGCGCTGCTGGCCACGGCCTCGGCGACCACGGTGAAGCTCGACAAAAGCGGCGCCGCCAACGTGGGCTCGCCGGCGCCGTCGTTCGGCGGCTGGGACACCGGCGGCAAGCAGGTGCTCACGCTCGACGGTCTGCGGCACAAGCCGACGCTCTCGCCGCTGCTGATCACCTTCGGCGCCTCCTGGTGCCACCCCTGCCGCGAGGGACTGCCGCGCCTGATCGCGCTCTCGAAGAAGCACCCCGAGCTTCGCCTGGTGCTCATCGACGTCGAGACCGACGGGGAGCCGGCGCAGGCCTGGGCCAGCGAGCTCGGCCTGACGGCGCCGGCCATCCTCGACAAGTTCGAGAACATCGCCAAGACCTACGGCGTCGGCAGCTCGCAGGCCGACGGCGGCAAGGAGACCTTGCAGCTGCCGCGGACCTTCCTGGTGGACATCACCGGCCGCGTGCGCGCCATCTACCGCGAGGAGGGCTTGGACCTCGAGCAGGTGATCGAGACCGACCTCGAGGCGGCGAAGGCGCTGGTGCGCCCCGCGGCAACGGACTCGAAGTAGCCTCCAGCACCACCGTTACTGCGCGGCGATCTGGACCTTGCTGCTCGACGGAATCCGGCAGCCCGCGCTCGACGGCTTGACCTTCGAGAGGTTCGGAAAAACCTGGTCCACCACGCAGCCGTCGATGGCCTGGCCGCTGCCGTTGACGATGGTGCAGGCGGCGCCCGCGCGGACGTTCTGGTTGGTGCCCGCGCTGACGGTCAGCATGCACGGCGACTTGCCGACCTCGACCACGTCGCCCGAGATGAAGTTGTTGGGCGCGAAGATGGTCGCGAGCGCGTACTTGCCGTAGTCGCCTTGCTCCGGCGCCTGAACGCGGATGAGAAGATCGCCCGGCGTGTCGATTTCGCGCGTCTGCGCGCTGCCGCTGATCTTCTCACCCTCGTCGTCCGGCGCCTTCATCAGGAACGCGCCAATCTTCGACCCGCGCGGCGGCTGCAGCACCTTGAAGCTGATGGTGAGCTTGCCCTTCTCCTTGATCGCCAGCTTGTAGAAGTGGAACTGCTTCGACTTGCCGTAGTCGACGTCCGCCGTCTTGCTGTCCGACGGCAGCTTGAGATCCTCGGCGCCCTCGAGCGAGCAGGCCGGCCCTCCATTCTTGCAGGTGTCGCCCTGCTTGAAGCTGGTGGCCAGCGTGTACTTGCCCTGGTCACCGGCATCGTTGGCGGTGACCTTGACGAAGTAGTCGCCGGGCGGGAGGTCCGGCTTCACCATGCCCACGGTCGGATCGATCTTCTCCGGCGCGCCCTGCGGCGGCACGAACTCGGCGGTGAGGTTCGCGCCGTTGGGATCGAACTTGAGGGTCAAGCCGCCTTCGCCGGTGAGCGGGATCTTCCACCAGTTGGTGCGGCGCATCCCCGAGTAGTCGACCGTGTCGGAGACGTTGCCCTTGTCGGCCTGCAACTCGCGCGCGCCCGGCTGGGTCTTGTACGCGCCGTTCGAGTGATCTGGATCGGCCGGCTTGAAAATGGTGGTCAGCGCAACCCGAGTCTTGACCGCTTCTTTCCATGGCTCGGTCACCACGACGTAGTAGGTGCCGGCTTGCAGCTCGGTGGCTTCGACCTTTTTCCCCGGCTCCCCCTTCGCGATGGCCTCGCTCCCGCTGCCCTCCGAGTGGACGGCCAGCGTGATTTGCGCGGTGGGGTTCACCGGTTTGGCGGAGGCGATGAGCGAACCGGCCGACGGAAGCTCATAACGAAAGCCGGCGGCGTAATGGTTGTCGTCGTCGGTCAGGGTTGCGTCGACCTTCTTGTTCAGCTCGGCGTCGACCGATTCGTGAGAGATGCTGAACCCAGGCGCGGAAGCGAGCGGGAACCACCGCGCATGGCAGCCGCTCACTGCGACCGACAGCGCAAGGACAGCGGCACCGTGCAGGATCGTCTTGCTCATCGGTAAAGAATCCTTTCGGGATTGCTACGGCTCGAGGCCGTACTTCTTCGGGTTGTTACTGATGATCGCCGCGGCGAGGATCTGCGGCACGTACTCCAGCGTCTCCTGCGGCAGCTTCTTCAGGCGGTACAGGTGCCAGAAGTCACGCTTCTCCTTACGGAAGCCGCCCGGCTCCTGCGCGACGTCGTGGAGCACCTTGCGCATACCGGCCTCGCCTTTGTTGTACGAGGCGATGGCGAGCATGAACGACTCCTCGCCGAATTCCGACAAGAGATTTGCCAGGTAATGCGCCGCCGCGTGCGTTTCCTTCGCCGCGTCGGTGCGCTCGTCCACCGAGCCGTCCACGCGCAGGCCGAAGTTGCGCGCGGTGGGCGCCATGAACTGCCACATGCCGCGTGCGCCGGCCGCCGACTCGGCGAACGGATCGAAGTACGATTCCACCCAGGCGACGTAAGCCATCTCCTCGGGCAGGCCCAGCGCGGAGAACTCCTTCACGATCATCGGCCAGTATCGCTTCTTCTCCGCCCAGACGTGCTTGAAGTTCCCGCGGTGGCTCTGGGCGTTGATGTGGAACTGGAGCCGCTCCTTGAAGATGGGCGGAATGGCGTAGGCGTTGGCGCCGAACTTGGAGAGGATGCGCCGGATCTCGTGGTCGAGCTCGTCGCCCGACTCGACCACCTTGGCGGCCTCGTCCTTGTCCTTCTGCTCGAGCTCGCCGATGGCCTTCTGCGCGGTCCCGGTGAGCAGCGTCAGCTTGTCCTCGAGAGCGGAGAGCCGCTCCGGGTCGTCGGTGACCTGCATCTCGAGCTGGATCTTCGCGATCTGCTTGTCCGCGTTCTCCTTCTTGTGCTCGATGGCCGCGATCTGCTGCTTCTGCTGCCAGATGACGAAGCCCATCGCGCCGACCACCACCGAGCCCATGGCGACCAGCACCAGCACCACCTTGACCCAGCGCCTGCTGCTCTTCTGCTCGGTGACAGCCTCCACCTTCTTGAGGGTGTCGGCCATGATGAACATGGTCTGACCCGAAGGCTGCCCGCCCGACATGGCGCGCGCCTGCGAGATCTTCATCTGCGCTTCCTGGGCCAGCGCGGCCGCGTCCTTGGACGGCCCGCGCTGCTTCGCCATCGGCGGCGCTCCAAAGCCCTGCGGCTGCCCATAGCCTTGCACCGGCTGCTGCAGCGGCTGCCCGTACGCGCGCGCCGCGCCGTTGCCATTCCCGCCCATGCTGGCGGGCATCGAGTTGTCGATCTCGAACTTCACTTCGGGCCCGCCCTGCGCGCCAAAGACGATCTTGTCGCCCGACCGCAGCTTCTGCTGCCTCACCATCTTGCCGTTCACCAGCGTCCCGTTGGACGAGCCGGTGTCCATCACGACGTAGTTCCCGTTGTCGAAGCGGATCTCCGCGTGGTGCGTTGAAACGCGCGCGTCCATCCGCGCGTCGAAGCGCACGTCGCAATCGCTGCCGCGGCCAATGCGGATGACCGCCTTCGGCGAGCTCGACGAGGTGCCCTGCAGGCTGCCGCTGAGGTGGGTGAGGCGAATCATCGGAAGCTGCCTTTAGGTCCCGCTCTTCTGGGTGATCTCGGTGGTCTCGAATGTCTCCTGGTAATACTCGGCGGTCTTCTCTTCCGATTTCACCTTGCCGAGCGACTGCTCCAGCGCCGCCGAGACCTGCTGGCAGGAAGGCCCCGCCACGCACAGCACCTTGATGGACACCTCCCCGTTGGGAAGGATGGTGATCTCCATCTTCTGCTTGTCCGCCATTTTGTCGAATCCTTTGAGCTCAAATGAAGTGCAGGCCGCTTACCACTTCGAGACGCCGATGCGGATGGTGCCGTCGGCCTCGACGTGCTCTTCATCGACGGTGAAGCCCTGCTTGACGACCTCGGCGCGGACCTTGTGCTTGGCGTAGCAGACCGTCACCTTCTGCATGATCTGCTCCTGCGTCTGCTCGGTCTCCTCCTCGATACCCCACCAGTCGGCCACCAGCTTGTAGGTGCCCTCCTCGGTGAGCTGCAGCCCGATGTCATAGCTCTTCGAGCCCTTGATCTTGGCCACCGCGGTGAGCGACGAGCCCTTCCATCCGCGCACCTTCACCAGCTCGTTCTCGCTGGCCTCCTCGAACTCGAGGCCCATCTCGACGCAGGCCGCCTTGAGCGCGACGAGATCGTTGATCTTCGTTTCGACCTGGGTGAAGTGGCTCACGCCTTGGTCCCCGGGGCTGCGGGCGCCGGATGTGCATCCATATCGATGGCCCGTCCAGCCTGCTCCTGCTCGGTCGTGTAAGGCATCGAGGCCGGGCGCGCGCGCGTTCGGCACCAGGTCCGCAGCGTCGCGATCTTCTCCTTCATGGTCTTCGACAGCGGCACGGTCTCGGTCATCGACTTGACCAGCCCGGCGTCGGTGAGGACGCCCTTCGAGCCGTTGCGGTCGTACTCGTCGAAGAGCGCGGAGACCACCGCCTGCTCGATCTCGGCGCCGGTCATGCCGTCGGCCTTCTCTGCGAGCAGGTCGAGGTTGAATTGCGCAGGGTCGCGGCCGCGGCGCTTGAGGTGGATGCCGACGATCTCCCGGCGCTCGGGCAAGGAGGGCAGGTCGACGAAGAAGATCTCGTCGAAGCGGCCCTTGCGCATCATCTCGGGCGGGAGCTCGTCGACGTTGTTGGCGGTGGCGATGACGAACACCGGGCTGGTCTTCTCCTGCAGCCAGGTGATGAAGCTGCCGAACACGCGCGCCGCGGTGCCGCCATCGCTGCTGTTCGAGCTGCCCGTGCCCGAGAAGCCCTTCTCGAGCTCGTCCACCCAGAGGATCGAAGGCGCCACCGCTTCGGCCATCTGGATGGCGCGGCGCATATTCTCTTCCGACGACCCGACGATGCCGGCGAAGACCTTGCCGACGTCGAGGCGCAAGAGCGGCAGCCGCCACGAGGCGCCGCACGCCTTGGCGGTGAGCGACTTGCCGCCGCCCGGGATGCCGATCATGAGAATTCCCTTGGGCCGGGGCAGGCCGAAGGCTCGCGCCTCTTCGCTGAAGGCCGCCTGGCGCTTGCGCAGCCAGGTCTTCAGCTCCTCGAGGCCGCCGATGTTGTCCATCGTTTCGTGGGTGCGGAAAAACTCGAGCACGCCGCTCTTGCGGACGATGCGCTCCTTCTCGGACAGGATCACGTCGATGTCGAAGCCGCCGGTCTGCACCAGCGACTTGGCGAAGACGTTCTCGGCCTCGTCCGCGGTGAGGCCCAGCGCCGCCTCGACGATGTGCTCGCGCTCCTCGTCGACGGGCGCCGCCTTGCCCGGCACCATCGACATCACGCGGTCAAGGATGGTGCCGATCTCGGCGAGCTCCGGCAGCGGGTACTCGACGACCGCAATCTCCTTGTCGAGCTCCGGCGGAATCACCAGCAAGGGCGAGATGAGGAAGACGGTCTTGAGCGTCTCCTTCAGGTTGCGCGCCAGGTCGCGCAGGCGGCGCACCACCTCGGGGTTCTTCTGGTAGGCGTGCAGGTCGCGCAGAATGAAGACGGCGCGCTCGTCCTTCTTCGCCTCGGCGATGAACTTGAGCGCCTTGAGCGGGTCGTTCGAGTCGCCCTGCTGCTCGCCGCCGATGCGAACGCCCTCGGTGACGGACCAGGTGTAGAACTTGGTCTTGACGCCCTTGTCCTTCTCGCGGCCGCGGAGCACGCGGCGGATGCTCTCCTCGACGCGCTTCTCTTCGGACGAGAGGATGTAGATGAGCGGGTAGCGGGCCCGCATCAGGTGCTCGATGTCCTTGTCGACGCGCCGCAGCTCAGCCTGGCGGGTGACCTCCTCGGCGACCTCTTTCGGCTGGGAGGAGAGCGCCATGGCCGGAGCCACGCCGTGCACCATCGCCGGAGCGCTTGCGGGCGGCGGCGGCCTCTTGGAAGCGCCGAACGGATCGGCCTCAGGGGGTGTCATGAGGGTGCAGAGGCTAACACGCGACTTCTGGGGCGGGCAAACGTCGCTTGACCCAGGTTGAGCCGTCGAACGGTCGGCTTTCTGCGCGGTTGCCGCTGCTCGACTTTGCAGCTAGGGTTTATAGATAGTGGACTTCACCGCGCATCAAGCGCCGATGGCGCTGCAGCACCTCCGGGATACGGGCGGCTTCAACGGCGATCGCATCGAGTCCTGCGCCATGCCCACCGTCTACGCATCGGGATCCGACTGGCTGAAGGTGGTGGTGGAGAAGAGCGACCTCGCCCAAGGCAACCTCGGCGGGACGCGCATCCGCGAGACGACCTTCGCGCATACGGCTTTGAGAAAAGCGCGGCTGCGAGCGGCGCGCCTCGAGCGCGTCGAATTCTACTTCTGCGATCTCAACGAGCTCGACGCCGGGCAGCTGGTGGCACGGCGGGTGAAGATCCACGGCTGCGAGGCCATGAACGCAGTCTTCTCGGGCGCGCAATTCGCGGTGACGCGCTTCGAAGACACCAAGCTGTATCGGGCGCGCTTCGACGGCGCGACCCTGGTGCGCTCGGTCTTCCTCGACAGCCGGCTCGGCGGCGCTTCGCTGGAGAAGGCGGACTTCTCGGGCGCGCGGCTGGTCGATGTCTCCCTGCGCGGGGCAAATCTGATGGGCGCCAACTTCTCCGACAGCTTCCTGGTGGGCGTGGACCTGCGCGACGCCGCGCTCGAGGGAACCGACTTCAAGAACGCCACCGCCATCGGCTGCCAGTTTCCCGCCAGCTTCTCCCGGAGCCTGTCCCCATGAGCAGCAGCGACGGCAGCGTCCGCAACGACAACGATCCCGCTGCGCAGGTGGCGCAGGAGCTGCGCGCGAAGCTGCGCGCCATGCGCGGCGACGAGCTGCTCGAGCTCGCCGCGCAGCTGATGACGACCTATGTGATTGAAGGGGTCGTTCCGCTCGCTCGCGCCGGCGAGAGCACGGACCTGCCCGCCGACGCGGTGGGCGACGAGTCGTTCGCGCAGATGCTCAAGCGCCTCAAGAGCACCCGGAAAGATCCGGTGCTCGACCGCTTCCTCATCGACGGCGAGAACATCTCGGTGCGCATCGACGGGCAGGGAGTGATGCCGCTCACCGAGTACCGCCGGCCCAACTTGCCGCCGCCGGCAGTGGGGCAGCCGCCGGCAGCGCAGCAGCGGCGCGAGGGAGCGCCGGGCGCCGCGACGTCCATCTACAACCGCGGGCTGTACCAGCCCGAGCAGCAGCCCGCGCGCCAGGGAGCTGCGCCCGCGCCACAACCTCCGGCGCAGCCGCAGCAACGGCCCGCGTCGTCGCCGCCTGGGCCTGCGCAGCCGGGCCAGAAGCCGGCCAAGGAAGAGCCGAAGAACGACCGCTTCTCGCTGATCGAGCTGGAGTAGCGCGCCCAGCGCAGCTCGCCGCCCGCGCGCTGTTGGCCCCGCGCGCGCTGGCGCCGCCTACCGCTCGGCGCGCTGCTTCTGCGCCAGCTGCGCCGCGCTCTGCTTGCGATGGATCACCACGGTCCGCTGCGTCTGGAGATCGTCATCCTCGCGCGCGATCAAGAACACCGTGCTGTTCCCGGGCTTGAGCGAAAGCTCGGCCGAGAAGTCGAGCTGCGCCGGGCCGGCCTCGTTCTGCGCCTCGCCCTGCTTCTTCGAGGTGCGGAAAAAGACCTTCCGGTAGTCGTTCTCGTGCTGCACGAAGATCTGCAGATCGCGCATGCCGTTTGTGTCCGCCGCGCTGCCGGTGAGGGTGAAGTGATCCTGATCCACCTCGAGCCCGCCGTGACTGGTGTCGAGGTTGGCGAGCTTGATCGACGGCGGCTCGCGCTGCATCACCTCCGTGCTCTTGCCGGTGGGCCGAACGCCCGCCGCTTCCTTCGCGGCCGCCGCAGGCAAGAAGCCGGTGCGGCCCTTCTGCCATTCGACCCGATAGAAGCTGCCCACCTTGCCGTGCGCCGCGAGCACCGCGCCCTTCTTCACCAGCGCGAGCTTGTCGCCGCTGTCCTGCGCGCTGGCCAGCACCGCGGTGTCGACGTTGACGCGCACCGCGGACGCCGAGGCGCTTGCGGGCACCGGCGCGCCGACCGGCAGCAGGATCTTCTCGCGCTCGGCCTCGTAGAGATCCTTGTCGCCCACTTCCAGGCGCACCGGCAGCGGCTCGTCGAGGTTCTTCTTCACCTCGAGCACGAAGGTGGCGGTCCGCACGTCGCCGATCTTCATCGGCCCGAGCTTGGTACGTCCCTTCTTCACGTTGATCTTGTCCTCGGCCAGATTGTGCAGCGCCGCGTAGGCGTCATACGCCTGACCGACGCCCTGGTTCTTCACGTCCACCACCAGTTCGAAGGTGTCGCCCTTGTGCAGCAGGCCGTCGCCGCCGTCCTTGCCCACCACCTGCGAGCTCCACGCGAACGCAGGCCGCGGCAGCTCGGCGATGTCCGTCTCTGCGTGTTGATCGTCGATGCTGTCGGCCGCGTCGTCCTCCCACTTCAGGATCACGTCGTCGCGCCGCGACGGCATGTAGCGCGGGATCTTCACCGGCACCGTCCAGGTCCGCTTCTCGCCAGGCATGATCTGGCCGAAGACGAACTCGCGCCGGTCGAGCGCGCCGTTGTCGCTCTTGGTCCAGGCGCGCAGCCGATACAGCGGCGCGGTGCCCAGGTTGTGCGCGGTGACCACCAGATCCATGGTGCCGCCCGCTGTCGTGCGCGGCGCCTTGATCTCCGCCTGCACCACCGCCTTGGCCTTTTGCGTACCCTGCGGTGCCGGCGTCCAGTTCACGTTCATGACCTCGAGCGCCTTCTTCACTTTCTCCTGCTCCATCGCACGGCGCTGCGCCACGAACGGCCGCATCTGCTTCAGCTGCTCCTGGCGGTCGGTGCTGGTCGCCTGCAGCAGCAGGTCGCGGCAGAACTCAATCTGGTAATCGACCTGCACGCCATCGTCGTCGGAGGGGTCGTCGTCTTCCTCGGGCTGCTCACCCGCCTCGAGCGACTCGCGCGTCTTCTTTTCCTTGGCCGTCTCCTCCTTGAGGAACCGCAGCGACTCGAAGGGCTTGGTCGAGGCGCGCTCGCGCGACGCCTTGGCGCCCTCTTCGTCGCGCGCGAACGCGTTGTAGAAGTGCTTGTCGTAGTCCGCCTCGCGGAAGGTCTTGGGCGGCGCGAAGAGATCGATGCGGTCCTTGAGGATGCGCGCGGGCACCAGCTCGATGTCGGGCGTGATGCCGACCTCCTGGATGGAGATGTCTCCCGGCGTCAGGTACTGCGCGATGGTGAGCTTGAGCGCGCTCTCGTCGCCGTTGTCGCGATCCTTGAAGTCGTAGAGGACCTGGACGCTGCCCTTCCCGAAGCTCTGGCGCCCCACGATGACGGCGCGGTTCAGGTTCTTGAGCGCGCCGGCGACGATCTCGCTGGCCGAGGCGCTGTTGTCGTTGATCAGGACCGCCATCGGGAACTCGAGCTCGCCGCCATCGTCGCGCGCCAGCTTGGGCTCGCGCAGCGTGCCGTTGATGCCGACGGTGGTGACGATGGTGCCCTCCTTCACGAAGGCATCGCTCACCTGGATGGCCTGCTCGAGCAGACCGCCGGGGTTGCCGCGCATGTCGAGGACCAGGCCCTTGAGCGTCCCGTTGCTCTGCGCCTTCATCGCCTTGATCGCGGCGACCATGTCGCGCGTGGTGGTGCCCGAGAAGCCGGAGAGCCGCACATAGCCCACGCCGCTGTCGAGCAGCTTGGAGACGACCGTCTCGTAGGTGACCAGCGCCCGCACCAGGTCCAGCTTCCTGAGATCGGCGTTCTTGTGCTGCACGTAGATCGAGACCTTGGTGCCTGGCTTGCCGCGCATGTGATCGACGGCCTCCTGCAGCTCCATCGAGACGGTGGAGTCGTTGTCGATCTGCGTGATCACGTCGCCCTTCTTGACGCCGCCCTTCGCCGCGGGCGTGTTGTGCAGCACCTTCCGCACGGTCAGGCGGTCGTCGATCATCGAGATGACGAAGCCCAGCCCGCCGAACTCGCCGCGGGTCTGGACCTTCATCTCCTTGTAGAGGTCGGGCTTGAGCAGCCAGGAGTGCGGGTCGAGCGTGGAGAGCATGCCGTTGATGGCGGCGTACTCGATCTCGCGCTGGTCCGTCGCGCTCACGAGGTTGTCGCGCATGAAGGAAAAGACCTCGCGCATCTTGAGCGGGATCTGCCAGATGGAGTCGATGTCGCGGTAGTCGAAGTCGCGCGTCTGGTTGCCGACCGTCACGTGGACGTGGCCTTCTGCGATCTTCGGGTTGGCGTGGCCGCATCCGGCGCGCTGGGCCGGGGTCGGGGCTCGCGCTTCGGCGCCGGGCTGCGCGGTGCTGGCGGCGGTGCCCGGCTCGCGCTTTCCCGACGCGTCGTCACAGGGCGGCCCACCCGCCTCGACCATCACCTCGGCCACCTGCCGCTCGACGGCCTCCAGCGCGGCCCTGAACATCTCCTTTGGCTGGATGCGGCTGGGATCGACGTAGTTGTCTTTGATCTGGACGATCGACTTGCGGAAGATGTCCAGGCTCGCGAGGTCGTAGTTCTTGTCTTTCGCCGGTTCGACCGCCGCCAGGGCGTCGCGGGCGCGGAACGGCCCGCGGTCGCTGGTGAGCGCGAAGAGCGACAGGATCAGCGCGGCGGGAACGACGGTGAGGCGTGCAGATCGCATGGGCTTGAGCTCACGGGGCAAGCGGGGAACCGTTCTGTCGGAGGATAGCCAGCGGCGCCGACATCAACAAGAAGCGGATGATGCTAAACACGCGAGACGCGGCCGGCATCCCAAAACTGCTCATCTTTGAACGACCGAATAGCCTTTGGCCGAGAGCGCGCGCACGAGTTGCTCGACGTGCGCCGGACCCTTGGTCTCCAGCGTCAGCTCGATTTCGGTGTCGCCGATCGGCCCCTGCATGAAGGCGCGGTTGTGATGCACCTCCAGCACGTTCGCGCGCTCGGCGGCGACGCTGTTGAGCACTCCCGCCAGCGTCCCGGGCCGGTCGGGAACCCGCAGCACCAGCTTGACGCGGCGGCCTTCCTTCACCAACCCGCGATCGATGATGCGGGCGATCAGGTTGACGTCGATGTTGCCGCCCGAGATCGCGCAAACGACCTTGGTGGCGCTGGTCAGCCGCGGGACCTTCTTCTGCAGCAGGGCCGCGGCTGGCGCCGCCCCCGCACCCTCGGCCACGGTCTTCTCACGCTCGATCAAGAGCAGGATCGCGTTCGCGACCTCTTCGTCGTCCACGGACACCAGCAGATCGACGTACTTGCGAAACAGCGGCAGCGTGCGCTCGCCAGCGCGCTTGACCGCGATGCCGTCGGCGAGCGTCGTCGCGGGCGCGATGGTGACCGGACCGCCGGCGTCGTACGCGGCCTGCATCTTTGGCAGCGCCGCTGACTCCACGCCGATGATGCGCACCGAAGGCTTGAGCGACTTCATCGCCACCGCCATGCCGCCCAGCCAGCCCCCGCCCCCGATGGAGGCGATCAGCACGTCCAGATCGGGGACCTGCTCGAGGATCTCCAGCGCGCAGGTGCCTTGCCCGGCGATGACCGCGTCGTCATCGAAGGCGTGGATGAAGACGTACCCCTTCTCTTTCTCCAGCCGGCGCGCCTCGACGAACGCATCGTCTACGACGGCGCCATGCATGATCACCTCGGCGCCAAACCGCTTCGTCGCCTGGATCTTCACCAGCGGGGTGAATTCCGGCATCACGATGGTCGCCTTGATGCCCAGCCTCGTGGCGTTGTAGGCGACGCCCTGTGCATGGTTGCCCGCGCTCGCGGCCACCACGCCCCGCCGTCGCTCCTCGGGAGTGAGCAGCGCAAGCTTGTTCGCGGCCCCGCGCTCCTTGAAAGACCCGGTGCGCTGCAGGTTCTCGAGCTTGAAGTGAATTTGCGCGCCGCAGAGCTCGCTGAACGGCTCGGAGAGCGGGCAAGGCGTGACCGCCACGTTGCCGCGGATGCGGTCGCGGGCGGCGAGGACATCCTGCAGGGTCACCATGGGCGCGACACAGTCGCGCCCGCCGCCTCGTCGGTCAAGTTGGGAATGCCGGGGTTTCGAACAATGGTTGTGCGATCAGGGTGCACGGCGGGATCCGGCGAACTACTGTTGCTGGGCTGCACACCGATTATCCGGGGGTACGGATGGCGGGCAAGGCGACTGTGAAAGCGAGCGAGCGGTTGGCGCTCATCGACGAGACGCAGGCCGATCGGCATACGGTCGAGGCCTACGAGCTGATCACGCGCAAGATGCGCATCGGCCGGGTGCCGTTGCTCTTCCGCGCGCTCGCTGCCGAAAAGGCGCTCCTCCCCTGCTGGCCCTTGCTGCGGACGACGGTGCGCACGCGAGCTTTCGAAGAGGCGGCCGACGATCTGCGCACCCGCGCCGCCCGCGCCGCGACCGACCTTGGTTGCCCGCTGATCGAGACGCAGCTCGAGTGGGCCGGCTACGACCTCGACGAGATCGACGAGATCCGTGGGCAGGTGGACGTCTTCCATTACCAGGATCCAAAGCTCTTGATGGCCGCCGTCACGCTGCTCGGGGCGCTGGAGCCGGACGGCATCGGCGGTGGCAAGGCAACGGCGCGCGCGCAGCAGCGCGTGCCGCGCGGGGTGCCGGCCGACATGGACCACATCGAGCTGGTGCCAGAGGACGCGAGCGGCGTGCTCGGCAAGACCTTCCGCTCCGTCCGCGCGCACTTCGGGCTTGGCATCGTACCCGACGACTTCCGGGCGCTCGGGCGGTGGCCCAAGTATCTCGAGCTCGCCTGGGGCGACGCGCGCAAGCGGGACGGCGTCCCCGGCGCTCACCAGGCGGTGGCCGAGCTGGGCAAGCTCGCCGAGCAGTTCGCGCAGCAGCTGCCGGTCAAGCTCGCCATCGCGCCGGCGCTCGAAGCGGCGGGCGTGGACGTCGCGCGGGTGCGCGCGCTGCTCGAGCGGTTCCGCAAGGCGCTGCCCGGGCTGGTGCTCGACCTGGCTCTCTTCAAGGTGCAGCTGGACGGTCCCGAGCAATCGCGCGAGAGCCCGTTCCCGATTCGCTGGAAGTACATCTCCAGCGACGATTACATGACCATTCCGATCGACGAGCCGGTCAAGCTGCGCGCGGGCGACCCCACCTCGCTCGACGAGCTGGACGAGCCGGCCGAACAGCGGCGACATTAGCCTTCACCGCACCTGGCAGACCTTGGCGCCGAAGAGGCGATCGACGGCGGCGAGCAGGTCGTCGTCGGGCGCGACTTTCGTTGTCTTGAGCGCGATGCGGGTCTCGGCGGTCCCCGGCTGGATCAAGGTCAGCGCCGCGACGCAACCGCCGGGATGCTTTGCCAGCAGGGCCTTCAGCTCCGCGAGCCTCTCGGGCGTGGCCTGCTCGATGGCGACCCTCAGCTCGACTCGCGAGCTCCTGGCCGCGCGCACGTCCGCGAGCCGCTGGACCTCGTCCACCTTGATCTCCGGCGACGGCTCGGCAGAGCTCTCCTGTGCGGCTTCCGCGGCCTGCCCGAACTTCTCGGCCAAGCGCACCATGCCTTTGATCAGCACCGGCTCGTCACCCTTCAGCAGCGCCTCGTACTTCTGCACGATATCTTCATAGATGACGCAATCGCGGGTGCCGGTCAGATCTTCCAGAGAAGCAAAAGCGATCTTCTTGCCGGTCTTGGTGATGCGCTCCCGCCAGCCCGTCACAATTCCGGCGACCGCCACCTTCTCGAACCCTCGCGCGTTCGCGAGCGACGCGCAGGTGTGCGTCGCATACCGCTTCACGTCGTCGGCATAGCGCGCCAGCGGATGGCCCGTGATGTAAAATCCGAGCGCCTGCTTTTCCAGCGCCAGCCGCTCGCGCTCCGACCATTCTTCTTTCCCGAACACGCGCTCCTCGGCCGGCGGCGCCTCGCTGCTTGCGCCCTTTTTCGGCGCGCCGCCGAAGAGCCCGAACTGCCCCGACTCGCGATCCTTCTGCGCCGAAGCGCCCTGCTGCAGCGCGGGCTCGAGCGCGTCGAAGAGCGCCTTGCGCGGCTTGCCGGTGAAGTCGAACGCGCCCGCCGCCACCAGCGCCTCGAGCGTCTTGCGGTTGATCTTCTTGTGATCGATGCGCGAGCAGAAATCGAAGAGTCCGAGGAAGGGTCGCTTGCGCGCCGCGAGGATCGCCTCAATCGAGTTCTCGCCCACGCCTTTGATCGCGCCCAGCCCGAAGCGGATCAGCTGCTTGCCGGGCTTCTTCGGGTCGGGATTGACGCCGAACGCAAGCTCCGAGTCGTTCAGGTCGGGCGGCAGCACGGTGATGCCGTCGCCGCGGGCCTCGGCGATGTGCGAGACGACCTTGTCGGTGTTGTCCTTCTCGCTGGTGAGCAGCGCGGCGAGGAACTCGAGCGGGTAATGTGCCTTGAGCCACGCCGTCTGAAAGGTAATCAATCCATAGGCGGCCGAATGTGACTTGTTGAAGCCGTATTCGGCGAACTTCTCCATCAGGTCGAAGATGTCGTTCGCGACCTTCGAATCCACCCCGCCCGCGGCGCAGCCCTCGAGGAAGCCGGACCGCTCCTGGGCCATGACCTCGGCCTTCTTCTTCCCCATCGCCCGGCGGAGCAGGTCGGCGCGTCCGAGCGAATATCCGCCCAGCACCTGCGCGATTTGCATCACCTGCTCCTGGTAGACGATGACACCATAGGTATCCTTGAGAATGTTTTCCAGTTTGGGGTGCGAATAGACGACGCGCTCGCGGCCGTGCTTGCGATTGATGAAGACGTCGACCATTCCGGAATCAAGCGGTCCCGGCCGGTACAGCGCGCCCGCGGCGATGATGTCCTCGAAGACGCTCGGCTTGAGCTTCTTCACCATCTCGGTGAAGCCGCTCGACTCCATCTGGAAGATACCGGCGGTATCGCCGCGCGAGATCAGGTCATAGGTCTTCTTGTCAGAGAGCGGCAGCAAGGCGATATCCACCGGGTCCGGCCGGCTGCGATTGATCAGCTTCACCGCGTCGCTGATCACGGTCAGGGTCTTGAGGCCGAGGAAGTCGAACTTGACCAGTCCGGCCAGCTCGACCTCGTCCTTGGCGAACTGGGTCATGAGCTCGCCGTTCTGCCCCCTGCAGAGCGGGACGTACTCCCAGAGCGGCTTCTCGCCGATGACCACGCCGGCCGCGTGCATGCCGGTCGAGCGGGTCAATCCCTCGAGCGCGCGCGCATAATCAATGATGGTCTTGAAGATGGGCTTCGACTCCTGGATCTGCCTGAGCTTGGGCTCGGCCTCGAGCGCCTTTTCAATCGTGGGCGGGTGACCGTCGATGAGGCTGGGGATGTTGCGGGTGAGCTCGTTCACCTCGGCGAAGGGCAGGCCCATCACCCGGGCCACGTCCTTGATGGCGCTCTTGGCCGAGAGGGCGCCGTAGGTGATGATCTGCGCGACGTTGTCGCGGCCATACTTGCCGGTGACGTATTCGATCACCTCGCCGCGGCGGTCCTGGCAGAAGTCGACGTCGAAGTCCGGCATCGAGACGCGCTCGGGATTGAGGAAGCGCTCGAAGAGGAGATTGTAGGGCAATGGATCGATATCGGTGATCCTGAGAGCATAGGCGACCAATGAGCCGGCGCCCGAGCCGCGGCCCGGGCCGACCGGGACCCCATTGCGCTTGGCCCAGTTGATGAAATCCTGGACGATGAGGAAGTATCCCGAGAAGTGCATCTTGATGATGACGCCCAGCTCGCGCTCGAGCCGTTGGCGATATTCGTCGGCGTCGATCTTGCGCCCGGTAACGGCGATCTCCCTGAATCGCTGGTCGAGCCCTTCCAGCGCGCGGCGCGTGATGTAGCTGTCGAGGGACTCGCCGTCCGGGACCTGGAACTTGGGGAGAAACTTGCTCTTGAGATCGAGCTCGACGTTGCAGCGCCGGGCAATCACCGACGTGTTGTGAACAGCCTCGCTCCATTCATTGCCAACGCCGGTCACGGCGTCCTGCACGCCATACATCTCGTCGGGGCTCTTGATATAGAGCTCTTCGGTGTCGTGGCGCAGGCGCCGGGGGTCGTCGAAGGTCTTTCCCGAGGCGATGGCCATGAGGATTTCGTGCGCCTTGGCGTCCTCGCGCCGCACGTAATGGCTGTCGGCGGTGGCGACGAGCGGAATGCCTTCGTCGCGCGCGATCTCGCAGACGCCGTGATTGACCGGCAATTGCTCCTTCAGGGCATTGGATTGCACCTCCAGATAGAGGCGGTCGCCGAAGATGGCCTTGAGCTCGCGCGTCTCGCGGCGCGCTTCGTCCATGTCGCCGCGGCGGATGGCCTTGGGGACCGCGCCCGCCATGCATGCGGTCAGCGCGATCACGCCCTCGTTGTGACTGCGCAGGATCTCCTTGTCGACGCGCGGATCGTAATAGAAGCCCTCGGTAAACGCCTTGGTGCTCAGGTAACGCAGATTGCGATAACCGGCTTCGTTCATCGCCAGCAGCACGAGGTGATTGCCGATGCGCTGCGACCGGTCGGTGCGGCCCTTCTCTCCCGCGACGTAGGCCTCGAAGCCGAGGATGGGCTTGATGCCGTGCTTCTTGGCCTCCTGGTAGAAGTTGACCACGCCGAACATGTTTCCGTGGTCGGTGACGGCCACCGACTTCATGCCTGTAGCCGCGCAGGTCTTCATTAGATCGGGCAGGCGGATGGCGCCGTCGAGCAGGCTGTAGAGCGTGTGAAGATGGAGGTGCGTGAAGTCGCCGGGCATGCCGGATCCTCTACCACGGGGGTCCGACATCGGGGCCCGGCGGCGCGCGAGGCCCCGCCGGTGTAGCGTTTTGGTCGGCACGAAGGCTGCACAGCCCCCCGTCCGAGGCCCGCAGGGTCTCGTTTTCGGACCCCCGGGGGAAGCACCATGAAATGGCTCGCCGTCGCGCTTTGGATCGTCTCTTGTGGAGGGCAGCCGCCCGCCGTTGCTTCCGAGGAGGAGGCCGCCATCTCGATTTCGCGCGCCGAGGAAGAGGTGGCGCTGCGCCTCGAGGACGAGGGCATCGAGGACGCGGACGATCTGATCTCGACGGCGCTGTCGGCGCATGGCTTCTCCACGCCGGACGTGGACCTCGTGCGCGGCACCGCGCTGCGTGCCCAGCTGCGGCGCGTCGCCCGCTCCGCGCCGCGCGGGGACGCGAACGCGCTCTTCGCCGCCACCATGAAGGCGTGGGAAGAGGTCGCGGCGCTCTCTCCCTCCGGCCGCGTCGGCGCGGTCGCCGGACTGTTCGGGTTCGATCCGTCGGCGCCGCCGGTCGCCATTTCGGCCGAGGCGGCGCGCGCTGCGGCGGGGCATCCCGAGGCCGGGCTCGACGCGCACTCGCGCAGCCTGCTGGCCTCCGCGCGCGCTGCCGTCATCACCGCGATCGGGCAGCACGTCGATCTCCCGCCCGCCGACGCGGCCGCGCGCGCCGAGCCCATCGATCTGGCCGCGCACACCCTGGCGCAAAAGGCCGCGCTCGCGTTCGCGGGGCTCCCCGCGGCCGGCGCACGCGATCCGTCGCTCGCCGCCGCACGCGCGCTGCGCTTCACCTGGCAACGCTTTCAGGACCACGGCTACCTCGACGAGGCGTGGCCGCAAGTGGCGTTCGCGCTCGGCATCGAGCTGCCGCCACCGTCGCGCAGCGCACGCCCGGAGGTCGAGGTGGACGGCCCCGCGTGCGCGCCGAACGTCTTCGGAATCGAGTGCACCAGCGGCGGCACCGTGACCGCGCGGCTCGACGGCGTCTCCTTCGGCGCCAGCGGCAAGACGCCCGCGACGCTCGCCGCCGCGCTGCTCGACGCGCTGCCGTCAGGCTTCGTCGGCTGCATCACCGACGCCGGCCTGCTGCGCATCGACCGGGAAGGCGGCACGTTCCAGGTCGCGGTCGAGAATGGCGCCCTGACCGTGCGCGGAAGCTTCCCGGCCCCGGGCTCGCGGCCGCAGGTGGTGGTGGGGTTCGTCGGCAACGAGCTACGGGTGCTGGTGCGGCCCTTCGCCGACCCATCGGCGCCCACCGGTTTCACCGAGACCATCCCGCTTCCGCGGCGGCTGCCGCGCCGTCTTTACGAGGTCGAGGTCGAGGACACTGGCGGCACCTTGCTCGGGGCGGCGGCTCTGGACGCGCGATGACCGAGCAGGTCCTGGAGCGCGGCCGGGAGCTCGGTGAAGCGGAAGGTAAACTTGCTCCGCTGCAGCTCGAGCGGGACCACGCGCTGGCCCTCGACCAGCACGGTGGCGAACTCGCCGAGCGCCACCTTGAGGGCGGCGGCCGGCACCTTTGCCCACGAAGGCCGGTGCAGGACCTTGCCGAGCGTCTTCGCGAAGTCGCCCATCGTCACCGGATTTGGCGCGGTGAGGTTGACGGGACCCTTCAGCTCCTGGTGATCGAGGGCCCAGAGGATGGCCGAGACCTCGTCGGCGAGGTGGATCCAGGGCATCCACTGTCTGCCGTTGCCGATCGGCCCGCCGACGAACGCCTTGAATGGGGGGATCATCTTGGCCAAGGCGCCGCCGTCGCGCGCGAGCACGATGCCGGTGCGGAGCAGGACGGTGCGGACGTCAGCTCGCCTCGCCTCCTCTTCCCAGGCCTTGACCACGCCGGCGAGGAAGTCCGTGCCGACCGGCGCGCTCTCGTCCACGGGGTCGTCGCCGCGCCCGCCGTAGTAGCCGACGGCGCTGGCGTTCACGAGCACGCGCGGCTTGCCCTTCGCGGCCCGGATCGCCTCGACGATGGCCCGGGTGGAGTGCGTCCGGCTCTCGAGGATCTCGCGCTTGAACTCGTCGCTCCAGCGGTGGTCGGCGACATTCGCGCCCGCGAGGTTGACCACCGCGTCGGCGCCCTCAATGGCCGCGGTCCAGGGTCCGTCACCCCGCCCGTCCCAGAGGACGGCCTTGGCGCCCGCGAGCTCCTGCTTGCGCCGCACCAGCGCGGTGACCTCGTCGCCGCGCTCCACCAAGGCGCGCACCAGCTCCTTGCCGATCAGCCCGTTCGCTCCTGCCACGACGACCTTCATGGTTCACTCCTGTCTACGGCTTGTGATGCTTTGAGCGGTTTGACGGTTGCTGGAAAGTGACGAGCAGATACAGTGCCTCCGTGAACGAGCTCTGCTGGATCAGCCTCCAGGTAGTGGACGTCGAACAGTCGCGCCGCTTCTGGCGCGAGGTGGTGGGCCTCCCCGAGAAGTCGGCGGCGCCCGGTTGGGTGGAGCTGGAGCTGCGGCCAGGGCTCTTGCTCGCGCTCCATCCGGTCTTCGACGCGCGGGCGCTGGACCGCCGCGGCTACGACCGGGGCGGACCCGTGCTGGCCATCCAGGTGATGGACCTCGTTGAGGTGGGCTTGCTCCTCGAGCGGCACGGGGCCCGGCCGCTCGGCGCGGTGCACGCCATCCCGGGAGGGAGTGCGCGCGATTACGAGGATCCGGACGGCTACGTCCTCGAGCTCGTCGAGGTGAAGGTGCCGCGCGAGATCTCGACCGCCAAGGGAGAGCACCTGTGAGGGATGGCTGAGAATGCCGGAGCTGCCGGACATCACCGTCTACATCGAGGCGCTGGAGGAGCGCGTGGTGCGACAGCCGGTGGAGTCTGTGCGGGTCTCTAGCCCCTTCGTGGTGCGCACCTTCGACCCGCCGCTCAGCTCCATCGTCGGCAAGCAGGTGGTGAAGCTGCACCGGATGGGCAAGCGCATTGTCTTCGAGCTCGAGGGCAACCTCTTCCTGGTACTGCATTTGATGATCGCGGGGCGACTGAAGTGGTTGCCTCCGGGAGCAAAGGTGCCGGGCAAGCTCGGCCTGCTCGCCCTCGACTTTCCCCACGGGACGCTGCTCCTGACCGAGGCGGCGTCGAAGAAGCGCGCCTCGCTGCACCTGGTGCGCGGACTGGAGGCGGCGCGCGCGATGGACCGCGGCGGCATCGACGTGCTGGGCAGCTCGCTGCAGCAGTTCACCGAGGCGCTCGTCTCGGAGAACCATACTTTGAAGCGTTCATTGACCGACCCGCGGCTCTTCTCCGGAATCGGCAATGCCTACTCGGACGAGATCCTGCACCGCGCGAGGCTCTCGCCAGTGCAGCTGACGCAGAAGCTCGCGCGAGAGGAGATCGCGCGGCTGCATGCGGCGATCAAGGAAGTGTTGATCGAATGGACCCAGCGCCTGCGCGACGACGCAAGCGGCGACTTCCCCGAGAAGGTGACCGCGTTTCGCAAAGAGATGGCGGTGCACGGCAAGTACCGGCAGCCGTGCCCGGTGTGCGGCACCGCGGTGCAGCGCATCGCTTATGCGGACAATGAAACGAACTATTGCCCCCGGTGCCAGACGGAGGGGCGCATCCTCTCCGACCGCTCGCTCTCGCGGCTCTTGCACAGCGACTGGCCCAAAAACATCGACGAGCTGGAAGAGAAGCTGCCGACCCGCGCGCCGAAGCCTGTCCAGGAGTCTTGAATGGAAGAGCGCCTCATCGAGCTCGAGCTCCGCTCCTCCGAGCAGGAGCGGCTCCTCGAAGACCTGAGCTCCGTCCTGCACGCCCAGCAGCAGGAGCTCGACCAGCTCCGCGCCCAGGTCGCCGCGCTTCGCTCGGGCGTCGACGATTCCCCTTCCATCGGCCCCGCCGAAAGGCCGCCCCACTTCTGAATCCGATTCCCCGCGACCCCTTCATGGAACTGGGAGAGGCGCTGGCAGGCGGCTGGCGTGAAATGAAACGCACTGCCAGCCAACGGTCTTCCGGAGCCACACCGTGGTGCGCCGATATTGGACGGATTTGGACTCGCCCTTCACTCGAACT
>JAYWBT010000205.1:0-2987 GCA_043781235.1 Deltaproteobacteria bacterium | reverse complement strand
CTCTGCACCGAGGTGCAGGCCAGCTGCTACACCCCGGCCGATCCGGGCCTGACCATCGTAGGCCTGACGCTGCAGCCCGGCCAGGTGCGCGAGGCCGTGCGCGAGGCGCTGCGGCAGACCTATCGCGTGCGCGCCGAAGAGGTGACCGCCGAAGAGCTGTCGCTCGCCTGCCGCCTCCTGGAGAGCGACGCCGTGTACCAGCGCGAGACCGTGCAGGGCCAGGCGCGAAAGCTCGGCTTCTACGAATCGAGCGCGGGCGGGCTGGAGTTCGAGGAGCGCTACTTCGACAACGTCTCGCGCCTGACGCCGGCGCGCGTCCGTGAGGCCGCCGAACGCCACATCGATCCGTCCGCGGCGGTGATCTCCGCGCTGCTCCCGCTCGAGGGAACCGACGTCACCGAAGCCGATCTCGTCGAGCTGCTGGAAGAAGCCGCCCGCGGGGAGCGCGAGCGGCCGCGGACGAAGAAGAGCGCGGCGCAGACCGCCGAGAAGCGCGCCAAGGTCCGCATCCTCGGCAGCGCCAGGACCGGGCCATTGTTGCGCGAGCCGCTGCCCGGCGGCGGCACGCTGCTCATCAAGGAAGAGCGCGCGGTCCCGCTCATCGCGCTGCGCGCCGCGTGGATGGGCGGAATGCGGGCCGAGACGGAAGCGAACTCCGGCATCAACATGATGCTGGCGCGGCTGGCCTCGAAAGGCACGCGCACGCGCGGACCCGAGCAGATCGTGCGCGAGATGGAGGCGATGGGCGGCTCGCTCGGGGGCAACTCGGGACGCAACAGCTTCGGCCTGCGCGCCGAGTTTCTCTCGCGCCACCTGGAGCAGGGCTTCGATCTTTTGGCCGAGACGCTGACCGACCCGGTCTTCGCCCCCGAGGAAGTGCAGCGCGAGCGGACCTTGCAGATCGACGAGCTTCGCTCGCGCGAAGACAACCCGGCGGGCGTCGCGTTTCTCCTCTTCGGCGAGACTCTCTACAAAACGCATCCGTATCGATTTGACGCCCTCGGGAGCGAGGCGAGCGTGCAGCAATTCGACCCGCAGCGCCTCGCCGCTTATCGCACGCAGCAGTACCAGCCGGGCGCGGTGACGCTCGCGGTGACCGGCGATGTCGATCCCGATCAGGTCCGCAAGCTCGTGCATGCGCGCTTCGGAAAGCTCGCCCACTCTGCGAAGCCCGCCATCGCGCCGCCCCTGGAACCGCCCATCACCGCGCCGCGCAGAGCTGTCCGCAAGCTCGACAAGGCGCAGGCGCACCTGGTGCTCGGCTTTCCGGGGGTTTCGCTCGCGGACGAAGAGCGCTGGACGCTCGAGGTGCTGAGCACGGTGCTGTCGGGCCAGGGCGGCCGGCTCTTCGTCGAGCTGCGTGACAAGCGCAGCCTCGCGTACAGCGTCACGAGCTTCTCGATGGAAGGAATCGACCCCGGCTACTTCGCGGTCTACATCGGCTGCGGCCCGGCCAAGACCACCGAGGCCCTCGATGGCATCCGCGCGGAGCTGCAATAATGCCGCGAGCATGCGCCCACCGCGGCCGAGCTCGATCGCGCGCGCACGAATCTGGTCGGGACGCACGCCATCGGGATGCAGCGCAACTCGGCGCGCGCGGCGATGGTCGCCTTCGACGAGTGCTACGGCCTCGGCGCGGATGCGTCGTCTCACTACGCCGAGCGCATCGGCGCCGTCACGTCGGAGCGCGTACTCGCCACCGCGCAGCGCATCCTCGACCCACGGCGCGAAGTGATCGCGCTCGTCGCGCCCGAAGGATCGGTGCCGAAGGAGCTGCAGGAGTGAGCTGGGCACTGGTGCTGAACGCACCCGAAGCAGAGGCGGAGCTGGTCGCGTCCGAGCTGTTCGATTCGGGCGCGCTCGGTGTCGAGCTGCAGGACCACTCGCTGCCGCTGATGCCGGGCACGCCTGCGCTTCTCGACGGCAAGGCGCGGCTCATCGCGCACTTCGGCTCGCGCGAGGAGGTCCTGGCGCTCGCGCAGCTCACCTCGGGCGAGCCACTCGAGATCGCCGAGCAGGACTGGAGCATCTCGTGGCGCGCGCACCACAAGACCATGCGGATGGGGCCGCGCTCATGGGTGCATCCGCCCTGGGAGGAGCCAAAGCTTGCCCCCGGCGAAGTCGCCGTCACCATCGATCCGGGGATGGCCTTCGGTACCGGAGCGCACCCGACGACTTCGCTGTGCCTGGAGCGCACCGACGAGCTCCTGCAGCTCTTTCCGGGCGCGGACCTTCTCGACATCGGCACCGGCAGCGGCGTCATCGCGTTGCTCGCGGTCAAGCTGGGCGCCCGCCGCGTGGTGGGCACCGAGAACGATCCGATCGCGCTGGAGGCGGCCCGCAAGGGCGCGGCGCTCAACTTTGTCACCTCGGTGGACTGGATGCTCGCCGAGAGCCCCGATGACGTCCCGGGCGAGTTCGGCCTCGTGATTGCGAATATCTTGCTGAACACGCTCGAGGAGTTGTCCGTCCAGATCGCGCAGCGCGTGGCGCCGGGCGGGCGGCTGGTCCTCTCCGGACTGCTCGCGGAGCAAGGCGATGCAGCCGTGCACGCGTACGCCGAGGAAGGGCTGCGCTATGTCGAGCGCAAGGAGCGCGACGGCTGGTGCCGCGTCGAGCTCGAGCGCGCACTTTCGATCTAGCATCCGCGCATGCGCCGCCTCTTCATTCCTCCAGAGCAGCTCGCGGTAGGTCCGCGTTCGCGCCTCACCGCCGCGCAGTCGCGCTACCTCACCGCGGTGCTGCGCCTGCGCCCGGGCGATGCGCTCGAGGTCTTCGATGGCCAGGGCGGGCGCTATCCGGCGCGGCTCGAAACCGGGGAGACCCTCCATGTAAGCGAGCGCCTGGTGCAGGACACGCGTGCGCTCGATCTGGTGCTCGCGCAGGGCCTGCAGAATGGCCAGGTTGATGAGCGAGCGCAGATTGAGCTGTCCGCTCTCGGGGTCGGCGATCCAGTAACCCACGGTGAACTCCAGCCCGTCCACGCC